>PMDK01000314.1:0-158 GCA_003154425.1 Ignavibacteriota bacterium | reverse complement strand
ATCGGTTTCAGGATGTGCGGGGGAAGGGAAGCCTATGAACGCGTACTGCGGGAAAAGAAATTCCGGGCGATAGCAATGTCGGTGTTTGCCTCCGGCGCGATTCCACCCGCGGAAGCCATCGCCTACATCTGCAGTCTCAAGGGAGTCGAGTCCATTGT
>PMDK01000259.1 GCA_003154425.1 Ignavibacteriota bacterium | reverse complement strand
GGGACCAGCGCACGATGAACGAACGGTCTATATGCTGTCCCGTTGATCAGGCCGCCGAGGGGGGAACGTGGATCGCCGTTCAATGATGTTGACGGGGTGTCGGCCCCCCATACCCAGACTGAGAAGACAAACACCGCGGCCGCGACATACGATATGCGCGCGATGAGCCCTTGCTTCCCGGAGAGTGAGCTCCCGGCAGGAGGAGCCTGCGGGCTTTCGGTGCGGGGGAGACCTTGCATGCGTGGCTTCTCTCAAGCCGTTCGGAGGGATCCGGGGAGTANNATCTTGATCTGGTACTGCTGGAGCTTCGTGTAGAGCGTCTTGAGGCTTATGCCGAGGATCTTTGCGGATTCCGCCTTGTTCCCCTTAAGGGTCTTCAGAACCCCTTCGATGTGAATCCGCTCGATCTCTTTGAGGGGGATCGTGGTGCCGATTTTCCCTTCTCCGGCCGAGCCGGCCGGAAGTGCCGCAGATATGCTCGGAAGTGAGAGGTCCTCGGGCCGGATGGTGTCATCCCTGCAGAGGATCGTCGCCCGTTCAATGACATTCTCGAGCTCGCGTATGTTCCCGGGCCAGTCATATTCACCCAGGATCTTGAGCGCCTCGGGAGTGATGATTTTTTTGATCCTTGACTTCATCCTGTGATCAAGGAACGATGCCACGAGAAGAGGGATGTCATCCTTCCTGACGTGAAGAGGAGGAACGTCGATCGTGATCACGTTGAGACGATAAAGGAGGTCCCCCCGGAATTTCGTTTCTTTGACGAGTTCGGCGAGATTCTTATTGGTCGCGGAGAGTATCCTGCAATCGGCTTTGAGCGTCGTGTTCCCCCCGACCCGCCGGAATTCGCCGCTTTGTATGAACCGGAGTATCTTGGGCTGGATAATGGGGCTGATATCGCCGATCTCGTCGAGGAAAAGGGTCCCTTTGTTGGCGATTTCCACGATCCCCTGCTTCATCGACCGCGCGTCCGTGAACGCTCCCTTTTCATGTCCGAAAAGCTCGCTTTCGATCAGCGTATCCGGTATGGAGGCGCAGTTGAGCGTCACGAAGGGCTCCGCTGAACGCCCGCTCCGCTGGTAAATGTACTTTGCGATCAGTTCTTTCCCCGTCCCGCTGGCTCCCTGTATCAGGACGGTCGATTCGGTCGGCGCGACCTTTGCGGCGATTTCAAGGACTTTCTTGAACACCTCGCTCTCCCCGACCATCTCGAAAGCTCCCTGCAGCCGGTCGATAGTCCCTTTCATGACGAGGTTGTCGATCCGGAGCTGCCGCCGTTCGAGCGCACGATGAATCGTTCCGAGGAGTTCGTCTGCCGACGTGGGCTTTGTGATGTAATCGTAGGCCCCCAGCCGCATGCACTCGACCGCGATCTTCAGATCGTTCATCCCCGTAAGCATCACGACCTCGATCGCGGGGAAATTCGCCTTGACGAACCGGAGCAGTTCGACCCCGTCCACCTTGGGCATCTTCACGTCACAGAGGACTATGTCATAGAGCTTGGTCTGGACCGCATTGATCGCGGCCACGCCGTCCACAGCGGTCTCGACGGCGAAGCCGGAGTTCGTCAGGAGAGCGGAAAGCATGTAGCGGAAAGCCTCCTCATCGTCGACGATGAGGACCGATATCTCTTTTTTGGCCATGGGAAGGATGTGTATACCCGGTGTAGTTCACTATATAGAGACAAATCAGCGCAAAGTCAATAACCCGTTGATTTTGAAGGGGTTTGTTGTTAGTTTGGATCCATCCGACGGACAGATTCTCCATCGCCTCGCATGAAAATCCCTGACAATATACTGCAGTCTGTTCCCAAAGTCCTCCTCCATGACCACCTTGACGGCGGACTTCGCCCCTCGACGATTATCGACCTTGCCAGGGACGCCGGGTATGACAAACTTCCCACACACGACCCCGGCGAGCTTGCAACCTGGTTTCATCGCGGGGCGGGGCGCGGAAGCCTCCCTCTTTACCTGGAGGGGTTCGCGCATACCTGCGGCGTGATGCAGACGGAGCAGGCGCTGGAGAGGGTGGCGTATGAAATGATCGAAGACATGCACCGGGACGGGGTCGTCTATGTCGAGACCCGTTTTGCTCCCGTTTTTCATACCGACAGGGGGCTTCACTGGGACAACGTTGTCAACGCCGTACTCCAGGGGCTTGAACGGGGTCGCAGCAAGTTCGGCGTCGAGTTCGGGTTGATCCTCTGCGCGATGCGGAACATGGGACTCTCACAGGAAATGGCCGAGCTCGCAGTCGATTACCGAGAAAGGGGTGTCGTCGGTTTTGATCTGGCAGGGGAGGAGGGGGGCTTCCCTCCCAAGAAACACGTTGACGCCTTTCATTACATACAGAGAGAGAATTTCAACATCACCGTCCACGCGGGGGAGGCGTTCGGCAAGGAGAGCATCTGGCAGGCGATCCAGTGGTGCGGGGCGCACCGGATCGGCCACGCGACCCGGCTGATCGAAGATATCGGTCTCGACAAGCGGAACCGCAGGAAAATCGTCCGCATGGGGTACCTTGCACAGTACGTGCTCGATAAGCGGATACCTCTTGAGATCTGCCTGACGAGCAACGTTCATACCGGGGCCGCTAAAGATATCAAATCCCATCCCTTCGGCCTGCTCTACAAGTACAAGTTCCGGGTGACGCTCAACACCGACGACAGGTTGATGAGCGACACCACGATGACAAAGGAATTCAAGGTGGCGGCCAGGGCGTTCAGGTTGGGCCTCGAGGACCTCGAGAAGCTGACGATCAACGCCATGAAGAGCGCGTTTCAGCCCTACAACAAAAGGATCAGGCTGATATACGACGTTATCAAGCCGGGATATGCGAAAGCCCGGCTCCGTCTCGCCCACACGAAGCGCAGGGCGGCCTGACGCAGATTGCCGCCGCGCGCAAGTTCGGGGATCAAACGATGAACCTCTCCCTCGTTCAAATTGAAAAGCCGGCCGACATGAACTTTGTGCTCGGCCAGGCTCATTTCATCAAGACGGTCGACGATCTCTACGAAGCGATCATGCAGACCAACCCTGCAATGAGATTCGGCCTCGCGTTCTGCGAAGCTTCCGGCCCCGCCCTCATCCGGTGTGCGGGAAACGAGCCCTCTCTGGTGGCGCTCGCCCGGAAGAACGCGATGGCGATCGGGGCCGGGCACTCGTTCCTGATATTCATGGAGGGAGGCTTCCCTGTCAGCATCCTCAACGCGGTGAAGAGCGTGACGGAGGTGTGCAGTCTGTTCTGCGCGACGTCCAATCCCACACAGGTGATACTCGCGGAGACCGAACAGGGACGCGGGATACTGGGAGTCGTGGACGGCGCGACGCCAAAGGGGGTCGAAACGGAGGCGGACGTCAAAGTCCGCCGGGATTTCCTCCGCACCATCGGATACAAGCTCTGATTGCGTCACACCCGGAGGATCCCGGAGATATTCCATGTATTGCTGCAGTAAACCGGCGGATGTCGACCGCGTGGCCGGCATCATCCGCACTGTCGCCTGAACGACACAAAAAGGAGAGATATCACCATGACAACATATTCGCCTTCGCGCTGGATGACGCTCATCGTCATTGCACTTCTTATCGTTATGACGCCGGCCTTCGCCCAGAAGAAAAAGAAAGAATCGCCTGCACCTGCGCCTGCGCAGGTGGAGAGCCGCGGGCCGCAGAAAATGGGGATGTCGATCAAGGACGTCCTGGTCTCGCTTCAGGGGCAACAGACGAATATCGGCCTTCTCGTGAAAGTCACGGGCGATTACGTGACGTTTGAGGCAGAAGGGGACACGCTCATCTACCCGCTGAGCGCCGTACAGGTGGTGAAATTCCTGAAGACAGAGGAAAACGAGCCGAGGAAAATCGAGATCAAGTTCCTGTCGAAGGACTGACATGACGACGCCGACTTATTCCCGGAGCGGGAGTCAGCGGTTTCTCCCCGGAGTGCTTTTCTGTGCGCTGGCCGCGGCCCTGGCCCTCCCGGGCTGCCGCCCGTCGGAGGACGAGCTGCGCAGGCTCGTGCGCGATGAAATGGAGGCCGCCGTGAAGCGGGAAGCGGTCACGAACGCCGCCGTGATCGGGCCGTACAGCCCCGCTGTCCGCGTCGGCAAATTCCTGTTCGTCTCCGGCCAGATCGCGCTCGATCCCGAGACCGGCCAGATGAGACAGGAGAGTATCGAAGCGGAAACGAAGCAGGTTCTCGACAACGTGATGCGGGTTCTCCGTTCCCAGGGATATGACTCATCCCATGTCGTCAGCGCGACCGTGTACGTCAGGGACATGAAGAACTACCTGACGATCAATACGATCTACGCAGGCTACTTCCAGGAGAAGAATTACCCCGCACGCGTCGCCGTGGAGGTGTCCGCTCTCCCGAAGGGTGCGAACATCGAGATCGCCGTCATCGCCTTCAAGGAGCACTGACCCCCATGTCGCACGAACAGGGGACCCCGCGCACGGTCCGGTCTCCGCGCGGCAAGGAGCTTACCTGCAAGGGATGGATACAGGAAGCTGCGATGCGGATGCTGATGAACAACCTCGATCCGGATGTCGCAGAGAAACCGGACGAACTGATCGTCTACGGCGGGACGGGGAAAGCTGCGCGGAACTGGGAATGTTTTGAGGCTATCGTCGCAAGCCTCGCCGGGCTCGGGAACGACGAAACGCTCCTCGTGCAGTCGGGGAAACCCGTGGGGATATTCCGCACGCACGCAAACGCACCCCGCGTTCTGATTGTGAACGGCATGCTCGTCCCCCGCTGGGCGACCTGGGACGAATTCCGCCGTCTCGAAGGGCTGGGGCTGACGATGTACGGGCAGATGACGGC
>PMDK01000194.1:10838-11566 GCA_003154425.1 Ignavibacteriota bacterium | reverse complement strand
ATGCGCCGATAGAGTACCTGATACTCGTCCCCGTGGCCTCCATGCTTCTCACGATCATATTCGACTCCCGCGTCGGTTTTTACGGAACGGTGCTGATCTCCATGATCGTTGCCGGTATCCGCGGGAACGATTACTCGGTTGCCCTGGCGTCCCTGGTCGCGGGGGCGCTCGCGGTCTATACCGTGCGCGACGTGAAGAACAGGACACAGATCTTCCGCTCGCTCGGGTTCATATTCCTGGGGTATGCGTTGGTGATCATCGCGCTGGGACTCGAGCGCTTCGAGTCTCTTGCCGTCGTCTCCGAACAACTTGCCTACTGTCTTATCAACGCGGTCATCTCCCCCGTCCTGACATACGGGTTCCTGATCTTTCTCGAGAAATCGTTCCGCGTCACCACCGACCTCACGCTGATGGAGCTGGTGCATTTCAACCATCCCCTCCTGCGCCAGCTGGCGGAAAAGGCCCCGGGAACCTACCACCACAGCATGACGCTGGCGAGCCTGGCGGAGACCGCCGCCGCCGCCGTGGGCGCCAACGAGATCCTCTGCCGGGTGGNNACGACAAGCTTGCTCCCCGCATGAGTTCGCTCATTATTGCCGCACATGTGAAGGACGGCATGGCGCTGGCCCGTGATTACCGCCTGCCGGAGGAAGTGATCGATTTCATCCCCATGCACCACGGCACGACGCGCATGGACTATTTCTACACCAAAGCGATGGACCTGGCGC
>PMDK01000194.1:0-10820 GCA_003154425.1 Ignavibacteriota bacterium | reverse complement strand
GCCGTCCGCACGATCGAAGATCCCACGCCGCAGAGGCTCGAACAGACGATCGAGGAGCTCATACGAAAGCGGTTTGAAGAAGGGGAGCTTGATGAATGCCCTCTCACAGTGAAGGACCTTACGAAGATCCGCTCAGCCTTCCTCAGCGTCCTGATAGGGATTTATCACACACGCGTCAAGTATCCGGTGACACCGCGCCGGAAGACGACACGGCGTCCCGCCGGCACGGAACCCCCGGCCGACAGGATCGGATCCGCAGTCAAGGAGACCGACAGGCAATGACCCGCTACTGTGAGGACTACCTTCATTTCCTCGCGCTTGAAAAGAATGCCTCGCGCAATACGATTGCCTCGTATCGCCTCGACATCGGCCGCTATCTCCGGTTTCTGGAGCTCCAGAAGATCACTCAGCCGGACGGCATCACCGAGGAGCATGCCGCGGAATTCCTCGGGACCCTCCGGACTGCCGGACTCTCCCCCCGGTCGGTCACCCGTTGTATCTCGTCGCTCAACGGGTTCCACAAGTTCATGGTTGGGGAGGGGATTGCCCTCAAGAATCCGATGGAAGGGATCGACACTCCCCGGCTCGAGCGGGCCCTCCCTGATGTCCTCAGTCAGGCCGAAGTCGAGATGATTCTCAATCAGTGTGACGGGGAACTGGAGCATGCCGCAGAGAAGAAAAAGCGGTTGTTGCTGCGCGACCGCGCAATACTGGAAGTGCTCTACGCAACGGGAATGCGGGTGTCCGAGCTGATCATATTGAAACAGAGGGACCTGCTTGAATCGGAGGAGATCGTCCGCGTTTTCGGCAAGGGGTCCAGGGAGCGTCTGGTGCCGATCGGCAAGTCCGCCCTCCGCTGGATCGAGCGGTACAGGAACGGCTGCCGCAGAGAGCTGGAGAAGAAAGGGGAAGGGCAGGNNCCCACACGTTCCGCCACTCGTTTGCGACGCACCTTCTCGAAGGGGGTGCCGATCTCCGTGCGGTGCAGGAGATGCTCGGCCATTCCGACATCTCGACAACACAGATCTACACGCATATCGACAGGGAATATCTGAAGGAAGTTCACCGGACGTACCATCCCCGCGGCTAAGACACTATGGACAGAAGGGAAGAGTCTGCCATGCATGCTCCGGGTACCGGAGCTGTGCCGATGTGCGTGGAGGATCTCAGGCGGGAGATCGTCGGGATCGAAACGCGCGTGCCGCTTCTTGACGGCACCGAGCGCCCGTACGTGTTCCTTGACAACGCCGCGAGCACCCCGGCACTACGCGGGGTGATGCGTGCCATCGAAGAGTTTCTCCCCTGGTACTCCGGGGTCCACCGGGGGACCGGTTTCAAGTCAATTCTGGCCACCGGAGTGTTCGATGCAGCGCACGACGCGATCGGGAGATTTGTGGGAGCGGATCTCTCACGCAACACGGTGATCTTCGCGAAGAATACGACAGAATGCGTCAACAAGCTCTCCAACCGGTTCTGCTTCCGGCCGGGGGACGTCGTCATCACCACGATAATGGAGCACCACTCCAACGATCTCCCCTGGCGGAGGAATGCCCGCGTACTTCACATCGGCATAACAGCCGACGGGCACCCCGACCTCGCCGCCATGAGGGGGGCGATTGCCCGCGAGAAGGGAAACCTCCGGCTGGTTGCCGTGAGCGGAGCTTCCAATATTACCGGCCTGTGCTCGCCAATCCATGACATCGCCGCCTGGGCGCACGGTGCGGGAGCGAAGATTTTCGTTGACGCGGCGCAGCTTGCCCCCCACCGGTCGATCGACATGCTCCCCGACGACGATCCGGGGCATCTCGATTTTCTGGCCCTCTCCGCGCACAAGATGTACGCGCCGTTCGGCACGGGGGCGCTCGTCGGGGCGAAGGAGTTCTTTAATGCGGGGGATCCGGATCAGGTCGGCGGGGGGGTCGTGGATATCGTGACGCTCGATCATGCGGTCTGGAATCGGCCCCCACACAAGGAGGAGGCCGGAAGCCCGAACGTCATCGGCGGCGTGGCGCTGGCGGCAGCGGTCGGCGTGCTCGGCTCCGTCGGTATGGACGCGATTGCCGAACACGAGCAGAAGCTTCTCGCCTACGGATATGCGAAACTCAAGAAGATAGACAGGATCGTCCTGTACGGCCCGACCGATCACCTGGAAGAGAAGGTCGGCGTCATGGCGTTCAACATCGAAGGGATGCACCACTCTCTCGTTGCGGCAATACTCGGCGTCGAAGGGGGAATCGGCGTGCGGGATGGCTGTTTCTGCGCACACCCGTACGTCAAAGAGCTCCTGCACGTGGACGCGGAAGCAGACAGGGTGTTTACGGCGGAAGTGCTCTCCGGCAACAAGTCCAATATGCCGGGGATGGTCCGCGCAAGCCTCGGCTGTTATAACACCCGGGAGGACATCGACGCGCTCGCCGACATGCTCGATCGCGTCGTCAGGGGGGCCTACTCGGGCACGTACGATCAGGACCCCGCCACGGGCCAGTTTCACGCGCGGGGCTACAACGTCGATTTCGCCCGCTACTGTTCCCTCGCCGGTCAGCCCCCCCGGGGGCGGGTTCACTCGGAGGCTTCATGATCGAACAGTTGCCGGTGATACCCATCCTTCTCTTTTCCGTGATCATACACGAGATCGCGCACGGGTGGATGGCGCTGAGGCTCGGAGACCCCACGGCGAAGGATCTGGGGCGGCTGACGCTCAACCCGCTTCCCCATATCGACCCGATAGGGTCGGTGATTGTCCCGCTCGTGTCGCTGGCGGCAGCGGGGCACGTCTTCATCGCCTGGGCGAAACCCGTTCCCATAAACCCGATGAATTTCCACAACCCCCGGCGCGACAGCGTCCTGGTCTCCGCGGTAGGGCCGGTCGCCAACTTTCTTCTTGCGCTCCTTTGCGGGTTCGCGGTGATTGCCACGGCGATGGCGCGCGCGGCACTGGCGGACTCCGCCCCCGGGCTCCCGGCGCAGGCCATGCAGTTTCTTCTCACGATGTTCTACGGAGGGATGTATATCAACGTCGTTCTCGGCGTCTTCAACCTGATACCACTCCCTCCTCTTGACGGGTCACACATACTCGCCGCGATGCTTCCTCCCCGGGCCGCCCTGGCGTACATGCGTATCGGGTTTTTCGGAGTTCTCGTGGTGCTCTTTTCGATGAGGATGCCGTTCGTCAGCAATGCGTTCAGCGCCGTGATCGGCGGGGCGTTTTCCCCCTACCGGGCCCTCGTCGATCTTTTTCTCAGGTAAAGCAGGACTTTGATGCAGGAATTCACCTACAGCGACACGACACTCATGGCGGAGTCTGTCCCCCTCCGCGCCGTGGCGGAGGAATTCGGCACCCCGCTCTATGTGTACAGCAAGCGCTCCGTCCTCGACCACTGCCGCAACATCGAGAGGGCCTTCGAAGGGCACCCGCACATGTCGTTTTACGCCGTGAAGGCGAACGCCAACAGGGCGCTCCTCCGCCTGATCGGTGAGGAAGGGTTCGGCGCGGACGTCGGTTCCGTCGGGGAGCTCCACGTCGCGCTCGCGGCGGGAATTCACGCGGCCAAGATCACGTTCAGCGGCGTCGGGAAGCGCGAGGATGAAATGACCGCCGCTCTCAGGGCGGGCATCCACGCGTTCAACGTCGAATCTACGGAAGAGATCGAGGTTCTGGATGCGATCGCGGGGCACGAAAAGAAGAAGGCGCGCATACTTCTCCGCGTCAACCTGGATATCGACGCCGGGGGACACGCCTATGTCTCCACCAGTCTGAAGCAGAACAAGTTCGGCATCCCGGCCCGGCAATCCGCCGAGGTTCTCCGCTGGGCCAAGGGATTGGCGCATATCGACGTCAGGGGAATACACAGCCACATCGGTTCACAGATCACAAAGGCGGAGACGTTCCTCCGGGCCGCGGAAGCCCTCGTCAGCCTCCTGCGCGAACTGGCCGTCGCCGGGATTCATCTGACGGACCTCGATTTCGGAGGGGGGTTCGGCGTGCAGTACCGCGGGTACATCGCACACCCGCAGATACCCGTCGAGGAACCGGAGGAGCTCAACCTCTCCGCCGCGACGCTCATCAGGACCGTCGCCCCTCTTCTTCGCGAGACGAACTGCCGGCTCTCCATACAGCCCGGGCGCTCCGTCATCGCGCATGCGGGAGTGCTTCTTGTCAAAGTGCTGTACAGGAAACAGACCGAGGACAAGCTGTTCGTCGTTGTGGACGGGGGGATGAACGACCTGATCCGACCGAGCCTTTACAAGGCCTATCACCAGATTGTCCCCCTCGAGCTCTTTGCGCGGGAACAGGAGAGTGCGGATATCGTGGGGCCGCTCTGCGAGTCGGGCGACTTCTTCGCGATCGACAGGCGAATCCCCCGCGTTGAGCGGGGCGAGTTCCTGGCACTGATGTGTGCGGGGGCGTACGGGTACGTCCTCTCGTCGAACTACAACGCCCGTCCCCGTCCGGCCGAGGTCCTCGTTGACGGGAGCACACGGACGCTGATCCGCCGCCGCGAAACCATTGAACAAATTAACGAGGCATAACCGGGTGAAGAAGTATGCCGTCGCTGTGGTCGGGGCAACCGGCCTTGTCGGAAGGAAGATGTCTCAGGTCCTGGAGGAACACAGCTTCCCCGTCGGTGAAATCCGGCTGCTGGCGTCCGCGCGCTCTGCCGGAAGGACCATGACGTTCGCGCAGAAGGATGTGCCGGTCCGTGAGCTCACGCCGGGTTCCTTCGCCGGCATCGACGTGGCGCTCTTCTCCGCCGGCGCCGCCGTGAGCAGGGAATACGCGCCGCATGCCGTCAGGGCGGGGACGCTCGTGGTCGACAACAGCAGCGCCTTCCGGCTCGATGCGGGTGTGCCGCTTGTTGTCCCCGAGGTGAACCGTGCCGACATTTTCAAACACCGGGGCATTATCGCCAACCCCAATTGTTCCACCATTCAGATGGTGGTTGCACTCAAGCCGCTACACGACCTGTGGAAGATCCGGCGGATCGTCGTCTCCACGTACCAGTCCGTGACCGGGGCGGGGAAGAAAGGACTCACCCAGCTCGAGGATGAGATTGCTGAGCGGCGCGCCGGCGAAAAGAAGTTCCCGCACCAGATTGCCTTCAACGTGCTGCCGCAGGTCGACGTGTTTCTGGACGACGGCTCCTCGAAGGAGGAGTTCAAGATGGTGGAGGAAACGAAGAAGATCATGGGGGACGACAGCATCCTGGTCAGCGCGACGTGTGTCCGGGTTCCCGTCTGGGGCGGGCACAGCGAATCGGTCAATGTCGAATTCGAAAAGCCCTGCGACGTTGGACTTGCCCGTGCCGCCCTGGCTGCAGCCCCCGGCGTTATCGTCCGTGACGATCCCGGCCGTTCGGAGTACCCCATGCCTGTCGACGTCTGGGACACGGACCCTGTGTACGTCGGGCGCATCAGGCGTGACCCGACGGTCCCGAGCGGACTCAACCTCTGGATCGTCGCAGACAACCTCCGCAAGGGCGCGGCGACGAACGCCGTGCAGATNNTGGATCAAAGGCCAATGACCATCGATCGGGTGAGGCGATGAAGATGCCCAGGATTGCCTGTTCCCTCGCGCTCGGTGCCGCGCTCGCGGTGATTCTCCCGGGGTGCCTCCTTATCGGGACGACGGAGCACCGGATCAAGCTGAACGCAAACGGGAGCGGGGAAGCGATGATGCGGCTTATCGACATACGCTCGGATGCCCCCACGGACTCCGCGCTGGCGCGCGACTATTCGGTCATGATGGCGTCCGTCCAGAAGGAGGGGGTGACGGAATTTGAGCAGGGGGGGAGGAAAGTCACCTCGAAGAAGTTCTACGCCAGCGGCGACACGCTGACTGCCGAGCTCATCTACACCTTCCCCCGCCTCGACCAGGTCGAGGGGCTCAAGGTCAAGGACGACGAGCTGTTTGTCGTCGTGCATGAAGGGCGGGAGATCGTCAGGACAAACGGCAAAATCAGATCGTGGATCCACGGTTCGCAGCGGATCGTCTGGCCCCGTGATGCGAAGCGTCTGATGTACCAGATACACGAAAAGGCCCTGCCGCCGGGAGTCTCGCTGGCCCCGCTGTACCTGAAATACGGGTTCACCCCACCGGAAGGAGGAGGATAGCATGGCAGATTCCACCCCCCAGAGCAGGCAGGCAGTCACCGCGGCGATCCTCGATGCGTGCCACCGGCTGTACGCAAAGGGCTTTGTCTCTGCAACCGACGGGAACGTCAGCGCCAGGCTGAGCAGCGGCAACATACTCACGACACGGACCGGCGTCAACAAGGGGATGGTCACGTCGCAGGACCTTGTGGAGATCACGCCCGGCGGCGAGGTCGCCGCGGGGCGCTCGCGGCCGTCGACCGAGACGGGGATGCACCAGTTCATCTACCGGGAGCGGCAGGACGTGGGGGCGGTGGTGCACGCGCATCCCCCGTACGCGACCGGGTTCGCGACGGCCCGGGAGAGTCTGGAAGGGTGCCTGTATCCGGAAGTGATCGTCGGGTTCGGTGCGATCCCCCTGGCCGAGTATGCCACTCCTTCAACCTCCGAGGTGGCGGAATCCCTCCGCCCGTATGTCCGGTCCGCCGATGCGATACTCCTGACCAACCACGGAGTGGTCACATACGGCACGGATGTCTATGATGCATACTATAAAATGGAGAAGGTGGAGCATTCCGCCCAGATCACGTTCATCGCCCGTTTGCTCGGCGGAGAGAAGAGGCTCAGCGCCGGAGAACTCGACAGGCTCCGGCAGGTAAGCGTACAGAGCTACGGGAAGGATTTCTCCGGAAAAGTCTCGTGCGCTGTCGAAGGCGTTGAGGCTGACATGACTGACGGCGAACTCCGGCGGTACATTGAGAAACGCCTCGCATCACTGGGAGTCATCCGATGACGCGGCGGCTCCGTGTCGGGGTCATATTCGGCGGCCGTTCCGGCGAGCACGAAGTGTCGCTGGTCTCCGCCACATCGGTCATGAGCGCCCTGGACAGGGAAAAGTACGAGGTGGTCCCCATCGGCATCACGCCGGAGGGACGGTGGATCAGTTCCTCCCAGGCCCTCGGGATGCTGAAGGAAAAAGCCCCCATGGATCGAGAGCCGGAGAAGTTTCTCATCCCCGAGCCAAACCGGCGGGGACTCGTCTCGGCGGAGGGGGCGGGCGGCGGATCGATGCCCCTGGACGTGGTCATTCCCCTTGTGCACGGCACGTATGGTGAGGACGGGACGCTCCAGGGGTTGCTCGAGCTTGCGAACATCCCGTATGTGGGCGCCGGCGTGCTCGCCTCCGCAGTCGGGATGGACAAGATCATCCAGAAGATGGTCTTTGCCAGCGCCGGACTTCCGGTAGTCAGGTACTGCTGGTGCCACAGCGCCGCATGCCGGGAGCATCCGTCAAAGGTCGCCCGCATGGTGGAGCGGGAATTGCGCTATCCCGTCTTCGTGAAGCCCGCGAACACCGGGTCGAGCGTCGGGATATCCAAAGTCCATGGCCGGAAGGAGCTCGGATCCGCCCTCATGCTTGCGGCGGAATTCGACAGGAAAGTGATCATAGAGCAGGGGGTCGCCAATGCGCGCGAGATCGAGTGCAGCGTCCTCGGCAACGACGCNNCCGGAGGCCTCCGTGCCGGGAGAGATCATTCCCTCGAACGAGTTCTACGATTATGACGCAAAGTACGTCGACGGGAAATCGACCCCGGTCATTCCTGCCCGGCTCGGCGCACTGCTCGCGCGGAAGATCAGGGAGATCGCCGTTCGGGCATACACGGCCATCGATTGTGCCGGGATGGCGCGGGTGGACTTTTTTGTCACGAAAGGGAAGGCAAAAGTCTACCTCAACGAAGTCAACACCATCCCCGGGTTCACGGCGATCAGCATGTACCCGAAAATGTGGGAGGCGGCCGGGCTGTCATTCTCCGGTCTTCTTGACAGACTTATCCTTCTCGCGATCCAGCGGCACGGCGAGATGAACGCGCGGCGTACCTCCTACTCGCCGGCGAAGGACTGGTACAGGTCATAGAGGTGCATGGACTATGGACAACCTTTTCTACAGGAAAAGCAAAGGCCGGCCGGACCTCCGGGCGTTCCTCAAGAAATTGCTGAGGAACAGGCGCCTGATGCTGGCACTCGTCATCGGCCTCCCCCTTGCCGGCTTTGTGGTCTTCGGGCACCACGGCATACTCCAGCGCATCCATCTGCAGCAGAAGAAGACGGATCTCGAAATGCAGATCCGCGCCGGGGAGGCGCAGCGGAAATCGCTCGAGCAGGAGATCAAGAAGCTTGATTCCGACAGGACCGAAATCGAAAAAGTAGCGCGTGAGAAACACCACATGGCGCGTGAGGGAGAGCAGGTGTACAGGGTAGCCCCCGCGAAATAGCACCTTTGAGTCCAATGGATCTCTTCGCCTCACCCCCGGCGCCCGATGCGTCCCCGCTTGCCGAGCGGGTGCGGCCTTCCACGCTCGACGGTTTTGTCGGGCAGGAGCACCTCCTGGGCCGGGGGAAGCCGCTGCGGGTGCTGATCGAGAACGACAAGATCGCGTCGATGATCTTCTGGGGTCCCCCGGGGACAGGAAAGACGACGCTGGCGCGCATCATTGCCGCTCACACGAAGGCGGAGTTCTTCCAGCTCAACGCGGTTTCCTCCGGCGTGAAGGATGTCCGCGAGGTTATCGAACGTGCGCAAACGAACCGCACCCGGTTCGGCCGGGGGACCGTCCTCTTCATCGACGAAATCCACCGGTTCAACAAAGCGCAGCAGGACGCGCTCCTGCACAGCGTCGAAGACGGCGTGATCACGCTTATCGGCGCAACCACGGAAAACCCCTCCTTTGAGGTGATTTCCCCCCTCCTTTCGCGCACCCGCCTCTACACGCTCCAGCCGCTCACGGAGGGGGATCTCAACCGGATCATCGACCGCGCGCTTGCAGAGGATCCGGTCCTGAAGGGGAGTCCCGTCACGGTGGAGGATCGCGACGAGCTCCTGCTCCTCTCGGGGGGTGACGCACGGATGATGCTGAACGGCCTCGAGACCGCCCTCCGCCTTGCGCCGGTGCGTCCGGACGGGGGGAAGACCGTCACGAAAAAGGAAATCGAAGAGGCGTTCCAGCGGAAGTACGTCCGGTACGACAAGGGGGGGGAAGNNGAGCATTACAACATCATCTCCGCATTCATCAAAAGCGTGCGCGGGAGCGACCCTGACGCCGCCGTGTACTGGCTTGCGAGAATGCTCGAGGGGGGAGAAGATCCGAAGTTCATCGCCCGTAGGATGATTGTCCTCGCCTCCGAAGACATCGGCAACGCCTCCCCGCATGCGCTGACGCTGGCGACTTCCTGCTTCACCGCCGTGGACTATATCGGCATGCCCGAGGCGCGGATCGTTCTCTCCCAGACCGCCTCATACCTCGCGTCGTGCCCCAAGAGCAACGCGGCCGTTGCAGCCATCGGTGCGGCGATCGATGACGTCCGGAGCCTTCCGGATGCGCCCGTGCCGCTCCATCTGCGGAACGCCCCCACGAAGATGATGAAGGACCTGGGCTACGGCGCGGAGTATAAATACAGCCACGAGTTCGACCGCAATTTCGTCGAACAGCAGTACCTCCCCGATCCCCTGAAAGAGAAGGTCTACTACGCCCCCACCGACAACGGGGAAGAGAAGAACATCAGGGCGAGGCTCAACAGCTGGTGGAAGAAAAAGCAGCGATGAGCCGGACCCCGCCACATGTCCTCCTCCTGGCCGCAGCAATCCTGCTGTCCCCCCCGGTCCCCGGTCTGGCACAGAGTGGCAGGGCGCGGGAGGCGGTGAAGAGTGCGCGGCCCGACTCCTCCTCGGTGCGCGACACCTCGGCCGCACGGAAGGACTCCCTCAAGGCCGCCGGATCCTCATCGGGGATAGACTCCGTCGTGACGTATATGGCCAACGACTCGGTCCGGTATGACCTGAAATCCAGGACCATGTTCATGTTCGGGAAGAGCGACATCAGGTACAGAGAGCTCAGCATGAAGGCCGAGAACATCGACATCAACTGGACCACATCGCTCCTGAACGCGCAGGGGGTCCGCGACACCTCCGACACGACGGGGAAGAAGATGAAAGGGCTCCCCGAGCTCGTCGACGGCGCTGAACTGTACCACGGTCAGACCATCCTCTACAATTTCAGGACGAAGAAGGGGAAGATAGACCTCGGAAGGACGGAGATGGAAAAGTCGCTCTACTACGGCGATGAAATCAAGAAGATCGAGAGCGATGTCCTGTTCGTGGAGGACGGAAAGTTCACCACGTGCGATCTGGAGCACCCGCATTATTACTTCGGCAGCCCGGAGATGAAGGTCATCGTCAAGGACAAGATCGTGGCCCGGCCGGTGTACCTGTACATCGCCGACGTCCCCGTCTTTGCCCTTCCGTTCGGAATATTCCCCAGCGAGCGGGGACGTCGCTCCGGCATCATCGGGCCGGCGTTCGGCGAGAGCACGCGGGGGAGATACCTGACGCACCTGGGCTACTACTGGGCGATGACGGATTACACGGATGTCGCGTTCAGAGCGGACGGATATTCCGGGGGGAGCTACACGTTGTACGGCGACTTCAACTACAGGCTCAGGTATTTCTTTGACGGCGGGATCTCTGCCTCCTTCGGGAAGGTCGTCTCAGGGGAGGCGACCGATCCCGCCTACAGCCAGACACAGGTGTTCAACGTCCACTGGCGTCATGGCCAGGATTTCGATCCGACCGCGCACCTGACGGTCGACTTCACGTTCACGAGCGGGTCGTATTACCAGAACACGAGCTTCAACCTCGCCCAGCTCCTGCTGCAGAACGTCGTATCGAATGCGAC
>PMDK01000335.1:35479-35612 GCA_003154425.1 Ignavibacteriota bacterium | reverse complement strand
CAGGAGAGGTGAACTCCCAGGGCCTCATGCTGGAGATCCCTGATACCTCTCTCGCCCTCACATACGAGCGCGCCGCCGCACAGAATGTCCTCGCCGCGGTGAACCCGAAAGTCTTTTTCGGCTACTTTTCCGT
>PMDK01000335.1:0-35429 GCA_003154425.1 Ignavibacteriota bacterium | reverse complement strand
ACGGAGGATTGTACGTCCACTGGGTCCCCGGGAATCCGCTGGAGGGACTCGCGAGCCCGACATACCTGCAGAATGCCGACGTGATCTACAGGGCGACGCTCGACACGGCATGGCTCCTGGCGCAGCTCCCGTCGATCAATCTCGCGGCGGACTACCTTGGCCCGCTGACGACGGAGGCCGGAGCCGTGAAGGGAGGCGGATACTACGTCGAGCGTCCTCCCCGCCTTGAATCGGACGGCGTGACGCAGTGTTACGCCGTGGATGCGCTGCGGATCGCGGCTTCTCTCAACCGGATCGGCGGCAACGACTCCGCCGCCGCCCGGTATGAGCGCCTCGCAGGAAAGATCCTGCACCATTTTGTCACGGTGTTCTGGACCGGCGACCATTTCGCCGAGTACATCAATCCTGTCCACGGCATTGTGGCGAATCACGGAATGACGGACGTGGACTGGGCCGCGATCGCCACGGGGGTCGCCACCCCGGAGCAGGTCGCTGTTCTCTGGCCGCAACTGCGGAGCGAGGAGCGATTTCATTATGGCGGCATACCCACCGGTATCGCCACGCATCCGGAGGAGTACGAGCCGTGGGAATTCAACTACGACAGGCACGACCTCGCCGCNNCGATTCGAGCCCGACGGAAAGGGGGGCGCTGTGGGGACGGGCCCGAACACGTACTGTGAATATCCTGCCAACTACATCCGGATCATGCAGCGTTTTCTGCTCGGGGTGGATCTGCTGCTGGACGGGTCGGTCCGGCTATGGCCGGTTGTGACGGAAGAGTTCTGGGACCGGGGGTTTGGGCAGACGCTTCGGTGGCGGGACCGCACGCTGCACTACCGGATGACGCGCGACAGCATCGGGGGGACGTACTCGGGGCGGGTGCCCCAGCAGGTCCTTGTGCATTTCCCTCCGGGCTCCGGCACGTTTGATTTTGCAGCCACGATCGACGGCCGGTCCACGCACAGCGTTCACCCGGGCCGGAATCCATTCGTCCGGGAGGGGGTCCTCGTCGACGTGACGCTCCCCGCGACGCGGGAAGGGGGGTCGTGCGCGTTCAATATCGGGCGCGCCCGCAAGGGAGGGAAGTGATTTTCACCCGATGAAATCATCGCGGAATACCCGGTTGCAGCCGCCGCGTCTCCCCCCGGACCTGGCCCCCGGACAGGTGAGGGCGCTGTGTGACGAAGCCGAATACGAGGCGGTGGTGCTGGCCGACTGTGATCTCAGCAGGCAGTCCGCGGCCCGGGTCGTGTTCGATCAGGTGCTCCTGCGGCACGCGTCACTCTCCCGGACACGTCTCTCGAAGATGAGAATGTCGGACACGCGCCTGGAGGCATCTGACCTCTCCGGCGCGTTGATGCAGAATGCCAGGTGGTACAGGGTTGAGCTCATCGGGTGCCGGCTGACAGGCATGCAGCTGTCGGAACTTAAGGGGGAGGACGTCCTCTTCAAAGAGTGCACGATGGAGAGCGCAATATTCACCTCGGGCAGGTTCAGGTCGGTGCGGTTTGAGAGGTGTAACATGCGCAGATCGCTTCTCGAGAAGACGGACCTCGCGGGAGCGGCTTTCTGGGGATGTGACCTGAACGGGGCGGATCTTACGGGGAGCACGCTGAAGGGAGCCGACTTCCGGGGCTCGGACCTCTCGGGTGTGCGCGTTGAAGACGGGCAGCTCCGGGGGACGATCATCGATCACCTGCAGGCCGTCCAGGTCGCCTCTCTCCTGGGGATCACGGTGAAAGAGCCCCGGGATTGACCGGGACGGATGCTCCGTGCGGGACGTTAATCGAGCTTCTTCCTGAACCTCAGTATACTCCCGGAAAGCACCGCAACGCCCATAAGCAGAAGCAGTGACGCCTGCAGCCAGAGGCTTTCGATCCCCACTCCCTTGAGTATCAACGATCGGACGATGAATAGAAAGTGCCTCATCGGGATCGCCCAGGAAACCCCCTGAAGTATTTTCGGCATGTTCTCGATCGGGAATATGAATCCCGACAGGTACATCATCGGCTGAATGATGAAGAACTGGCCGACCATCATCGCCTGCTGCTGCGTGCGGGAGATTGTTGAAAGGAACAGCCCCAGTCCCAGCGATGTCAGGAGGAAACAGCCGCAGAGGCCGATCAGGAGCGGAACGCTCCCGCGGACCGGGATGCCGAACCCGAAGACCATCACAAGGACGACGACCGTGGCGTTCGCCGATGCGATTGCGGTGAACGGGACGATTTTGCCGATCATCAGCTCCGCCGGAGTGATCGGCGTGACCATAATCTGCTCGAGCGTGCCGATTTCTTTCTCCCGGACGATCGCCATCGACGTGAGGTTCATCGTTCCGGCGAGGAGTATCATCACCAGCAATCCCGGCACCATGTAATTGCGGGCTTTGAGTTCCGGATTGTACCATGCCCGGACCTCCGCGTTGATCCCCCCCATCGGATGCTGCCGCCCGACCACCTCCGCCATTATTGCCGCCGAATACTGCCCGAGTATCTGGCTGAAATAGCCGATGGCGATGGCGGTGGTGTTCCCCTCGCTCCCGTCGATGAGCACCTGCACCTTTGCCGGCTGCCTGCTCACCATCCTGTCGCCGAACTTGTGAGGGATGACGAGCACCATCGTCACCTTGTTCTCGTCCAGGTATGCCTGGACCGCCTTGTAATCGTCGGTCGCATACTCGACCGTGAAATAGCCCGAGGTCACGAATTTCTCCGTAAGCGCGCGGCTCTCCGCCGACTTGTCCTGGTCGCAGACCGCGATCGCGATGTCCTTGATATCGACCGATATCGCATACCCCATCAGTCCGAGCTGCAGCACGGGGGCGAGGAGTATGATGGGGAGGAGCTTCTTGTCCCTCGAGAGCTGCGTGAACTCCTTCCTGAGCAGGGCGACGGTCCTCTGGAGGTTCATCGCGTCACCCGATGGATTTCTTGAACTGCCGCACGCTCAGGAAGAGCATGACGCCCGTGAATATCAAAAGGTAGACCACCTGCGGCCAGAAGGCGGCGAGTCCGACCCCCTTCAGGATGATCCCCCGGAGTATCACCAGGTAATACTTCGCCGGGGTGATGTTGGAGAACACCTGCAGCCACCACGGCATGCTGCGGATCGGGAACATGAACCCGGAGAACATCATCGTCGGGAGTGTCGCCATCAGCGCGGCAAGCTGGAACGCAACCATCTGCGTGGCGGCGACGGCGGAGACGTACAGTCCGATCGAGAGCGCGGCGATGATGAAGAGGAGCGTCGTGAAGAAAAGCAAAATCAGGCTCCCCTTGATGGCCACATCGAAAAGGAAGTAGCCGGCGGTAAGGACAAGCGCGGCCGCGACAAGCGAGATCAGCGCGTACGGGATCATCTTTCCCACGACGAGTTCCACCGGGCTGATCGGCGAAACGACGATTTGTTCCATCGTGTTCCGCTCTTTTTCCTTCACGATGGAAAGCGAGGTTGCGATCACCGCGGTGATCGCCAGGACGAACCCGATCATCCCCGGGACGAGGAACTTTGCGCTTTTGAGCTCGGGATTGTACCAGATGCGGGCCTCGTACTGGATGGGGATGTAGCTTTCCCTCCCGATCCTCGCCATGTTCTTCAGTATCACATTCCGGGAGTACTCGAGCGAGACCGCCTGCACGAAGCCGATGATCGTGGTCGCGTAATTGGCGTCCATGCCGTCGACCAGCACCTGGACGTCCG
Organism: Ignavibacteriota bacterium; assembly: GCA_003154425.1. Taxonomy (GTDB): domain Bacteria; phylum Bacteroidota; class Ignavibacteria; order UBA10030; family UBA6906; genus Fen-1273. Next base: position 31,733 of record PMDK01000335.1, on the reverse strand, counting down.
ACGATTCGCCCGAAAGAAGTTTGTGAGAGAAGTCCGGGGGGATGATGAGAGCGCACCTGACGTCCCCGTCGTTCAGCCTGGTGGTGGCTTCCGTCGTCGAACCCAGCATTGCGACATAGTCGAAATAGCCGGAGGTGACGAATGCGTCGGCGAATTCCCTGCTCTCCTGCGACTTTTCCTGGTCGCAGACCGCCATCCTGATGTGCTGCACGTCGGAATTCAGCGCATAGCCGTTGAGAAGCATCAGGAGCACCGGGAAGAGCGTCAGTATCGCCAGCACGCGTCTGTCCCGCCGGATCTGGCGGAATTCCTTGATGATGATCGGTTTCAGCCGTTTGAACATGGTCAGGCGGCCTTCGTTGATTCGCGGTCCTGCAGGTAGATGAAGACATCCTCGAGCGACGGGGTGATCCTCTCGATCGAGTTCAGGTGCAGGCCGTGCGTTGCGAGCAATTCCGCGATCCGCGTCCTTGCCTCAGCCTCGTCCGGCACGCTGACATGCAGATATGATCCGAAAACGGAGGTTTCGAGGGCCCACGGTTCCTTCTCGATCAGCGCCATCGCGTCGATCACCTCCGCGCACTGCACCTCGAGTATGGGGGTGGTGAGGTAGTTCTTCTTGAGCTCCCCCGGACTTCCCGTCGCAATGATCGTTCCCGCGTTGATCATGATGATATCGTTGCAGTACTCCGCTTCCTCCAGGAAGTGGGTCGTCACGAGAATCGTCACCCCCTCCAGCGACAGCTTGTTGATCAGCTCCCAGAACCGCCGCCGCATGATGGGGTCGACGCCGCTCGTCGGTTCGTCGAGGAAAACGATCTTCGGTTGATGCAGAACCGCGCAGCCCAGGGCGAGCCTCTGCTTCCAACCGCCGGAGAGCGTTCCCGTCAGGCTCCGTTCGCGGCCTGAAAGGCTCGTGACGTCAAGCGCCCACTGTTTCCTCTCCCTGATCGCCTGCCAGGTCATCCCGTACACGCGGCCGTAGAAATCGATGTTCTCTCCGACCGTGAGGTCCTCGTACAGGGAGAAGCGCTGCGACATGTACCCGATCGCGGCCTTCACCTTCTCGGGGTCCCTGCTGATGTCGAAACCCCCGACGAGCGCCCCACCGGAGGTTGGCTCGAGAAGCCCGCAGAGCATCCGGATGGCGGTCGACTTCCCGGCGCCGTTTGCGCCCAGGAAGCCGAATATCTCTCCCTGCCTGACGTCGAAGGAGATGCGGTCCACCGCCGTAAAATCCCCGAACCTCTTTGTCAGGCCGTGGACCTCGATCGTATTGCCGCTCATGCGGGGGGACCTCCCATAAGTGAAATGAATACGTTCTCGAGCGACGGCGGGACGATCCTCCACGTCTGCACGTCGATCTTCTCCTTCTTCATGGTGATCAGGAGCGAAGGGATGTCCCGTGCAGCATTGTCCATGAGGACGTTCAGGCGGTCGCCGAATGCCTGGGCTTCCTTCACGAGCGGCAGCGATCGGACGCGCGCAAACGAACCTCGGACGTCCGCGCATACGATCTCCACCACGTCCCCCTTCATCACTTTCTTGAGCGCCGCAGGCGTGTCCGTAATGAGGTTCTTCCCTGCGCTCATCATCGTGACCCGGTTGCACCTCTCGGCCTCATCCAGGTACGGCGTTGTCATCACGATGGTCATCCCGGTCCTGAGGAGATTTGCCAGGACCTTCCAGAAGTCCCGCCGGGAGACCGGGTCGACGCCGGTTGTCGGTTCGTCCAGCAATAGGACCTCGGGTGTGTGGATCAGCGTGCACGCGAGCGCCAGTTTCTGCTTCATGCCCCCCGACAGCTTGTCGGCGAGCCGCCCCCGGAACGGCGTCAGGCGGGTGAACTCCAGAAGCTCGTTTCTCCGTTCCCTGTAACGTGCGACGCCGTGTATCTCCGCGAAAAACTCGATGTTCTCGTCGATCGTGAGGTCTCCGTAGAGGCTGAATTTCTGCGAGAGATAGCCGATGCGCTTCTTCACCTCTTCCGTCTCTGTCACAGCGTCGAAACCCAGTACGTGGATCGATCCGGATGTGGGGTGGGTAATGCCGCAGAGCATCCGTATCACGGTGGTCTTCCCCGCCCCGTCCGGTCCCACGAGCGCGAACATCTCTCCCTTCCGGACCTCCAGCGACAGATTGTCGACCGCGACGACGTCGTCGAACGTCTTCCGCACGGATTCTATGCCGATCGCGCTCGCGATCATGTTCTGGGGGTCCTTCATCAATGGAGATACGCATCCGCCGGCATACCCGCCTTCAGGACCCCCTCGTGGTTGTCCACCTCCAGCTTGACGCCGAAAACGAGCTTCGTTCTGTCCTCTTTGGTCTGTATGTTCTTCGGCGTGAATTCCGCGATCGGCGAGATATAGACCACGTGCGCCGGGAACGACCTGTCGGGGTATGTGTCGACGACAACATCGGCGGGGCCCCCGAGCTTCACTTTGCCGAGTTCGGTGTCGCTGACGTAGATCATCAGGTTGAGCGTATCGAGACGCGAGACGGTCGCCACTGTCGATCCCGCGTTCATCAGCTCTCCCGTTTCGACCGGCCTGTGTGTCACGATCCCGTCGACGGGAGCGAGTATGCACGCATCGGTCAGCTGCTTGTGGAGCAGATCCGCCCCCGCCTGGGCCTGATCAAGCCTCGCCTTCGCCGCGGCGAGTTCTTCCGGCCGTGCAAACCGTCTCACCTTCTGCAGGTTTTGTTTCGAGGTATTGTACTGTGCCCGGGCGACGGCCAGGCGCGACTCCGCGTCGTCGAATTGCTTCTGTGTGACGCTGTGCGATGCCAGGAGCGTCTTCATCCGCTGGAAATCCTCCGTGGCGTTCTTCAGGGTAGATTCCATCTGCAGGAGCGATTCGCCGGCGGATGAAATGTCTTCCGTCCGGGCGCCGTTCTGGAGCATCTGGTACTGGGCCCTGGCCAGGTCGACGCCGGCCTGGGCCTGTTCCCACTGGAGCTGGAGCGTCGACTGGTCGAGTATCGCAAGCGTATCACCCGCCCGCACGCGGCTCCCCTCGTCGACGAACAGCCTGAGGATCTGCCCGGGGACCTTTGCGCCGACGTTGACGTCGACCGACTCGAGCGTGCCGGACGCATCGATCAACGCGTGGTGGTTGTTGCCGCAGCCGCCCAGAACAAGAAGATGAACCGGAACAAGGAGGAGACAGAGTGTGAATTTCATGATGTCGCTACCTCTCGGTGGGGAATTCAGTAAGGAATTGACCGGACAGATGAATCGTTGCGCGGGCATCGTCGGTGAGCGCTCCTTCGAATATGATCTTCAGGATCCCCTGAAATGCCTGCAGCGTGGAGAACGGTTGTTCTGACAGTGTCTTGGGAGTGAGAATGTTCTGGACGGCGCTGAGGAACACGAGCACAAAGAGATCGACGTCAAGGTCTTTTCTGATCATCCCCTCTTCCTTTGCCTGCTCCACCATCTTCCTGACGTTCGTGACGATGGTCTTTCGCCGGTACTCCTCCGCCTCCTCCCACAGATCGGGAGCGAAACGGCGGAGGTCCACGATGAACTGCCTGCTCGCCGTGCTGAACTCCTCCCCCGCAAACGCGAATATCTCCTGCAGTTTCTCCCCGAAGGGTTTGCCGGAGCCCAGTATATCTATAAAACGTTTTCCGTTCCGTTTTATTCTGGCATGGATGACGTTCTTGAGCAGGTCATCTTTGCTCGGGAAATACCTGTACATGGTCTTCTTGCTCATGCGCAGGTCCGAGGCGATCTCATCAAGAGTCACCTTCGAAATTCCCATCTCCATGAACCGCCGCGCCGCCGCTTCCAGTATTCGTTCTCTCTCTTTCGCGTCACTCATTGTGTGCCCTCTTGCGTATCTGAGCCTTTCGTGCCGTTTTCGGCCCAAAATTGCTAAAGATGAGACAATCCGGACACATTCTGAAATGGAAACTTATATCGTTTTTAGCGTTTCCAATATATGAAATGTCCCGCGCCCGGGCAAGCACCCATCACTTCTGGCTCTTTGCAGCCGGATTCGTTACAATCAATCCGGCCTCAATCCCACTTCCACGCGCATATCCCTGGTCAAATACACACCATGACCCCCCTGCTCCGCTCCCGATTGATCGCTCCGGTCATCCTTGCCGGCTCTCTGTTCGCTTCAGGTCCGGCCCCCGCGCAGGATCCGCCGCGTCTCCCTTCTCAGGTTCCCGCAAACGCGGAGTTCATCCTTACGCCCGCGCCCGGGCCCGCTCCACGGATAAACGGCCCGTTCGTGTATGGCTGTCGTCCGGGGAGCCCGTTCCTTTACAGGGTCCCCTGCACAGGCGAGCGTCCCATTCTTTTCCGGGCCGGCGATCTACCTTCATCTCTCCGGCTCGATCCCGGGACCGGGATCATCAGCGGGTCAGCTCCCGTGAAGGGAGAATATACCTTGATCCTTCGGGCCAAAAACCCTCACGGCAGTTCAGAGCGGAAATTCCGGATCGTGAGCGGGGAGAAGCTCGCACTCACCCCCCCCATGGGGTGGAACCACTGGTACGCGCACTACGGGCGGATTACGGATTCGCTCGTCCGTGAAGCAGCCGATATCATGGTCGCGAAGGGGATGGCGGATGTGGGGTATCAGTATGTGAATATCGACGATTGCTGGATGAACAGTGCTTCAAATGCCGACCCTCTCCGCGTCGGGCCTCTCAGAGATGGCGCCGGGAACATACTTCCCAACAGGCATTTCCCGGACATGAAGTCACTCACGGAGTACATACATGCGAGGGGGTTGAAGGCCGGCCTCTATACCTCGCCGGGTCCCCTTACCTGCGACGAGTTTTCAGGGAGCTACGGACACGAATCGGCCGACGCGAAACAGTTTGCAGCGTGGGGATTTGATTTCCTGAAGTACGATTGGTGTTCATATGAGAGTCTGGTCAAAGGCGACCACAGCAGGGAATCGCTTGCGAAGCCCTACCGGCTCATGGGAGAAATTCTCCGGCACCTGGACCGGGACATCCTGCTCAATTTCTGCCAGTACGGCATGGGGAACGTCTGGGAGTGGGGCGAAGAGACCGGGGGACAGTCCTGGCGCACTGCCAATGATCTCGGCATCGAGCTCGACCGGATATTCGAAGTCGCCCTGAAAAATGCGGAGCACCGGGCATGGTCCCGCCCCGGCTCCTGGAACGACCCCGACTATATACAGATCGGTTACATCGGCGATGCCCGCTCCGGTGGCGGGGGCATGCCGGCCCCGTCCAAACTGAGCCCTCATGAGCAATACGCATACATGTCCCTCTGGTGCCTTATGGCTTCGCCTCTATTCTACAGCGGGGAGATGGGGAAGCTCGACCCGTTTACGCTCAACGTTCTCTGCAACCCCGAGGTGATCGATATCGACCAGGATCCTCTCGGCCAGTCTGCCGCGGTTTCGATGACGAGCGACAGCACATTTTTGATGGTGAAGGATCTCGTGGACGGGAGCAAAGCGCTCGGTCTTTTCAACCGCGGCAAGTCCGCTGCACCGGTGAGAGCATCCTGGGCCGTTCTGGGTCTGCGCGGGCGGCAGTCCGTCCGCGATCTCTGGCGTCAGAAAGATCTCTCAGCGGCCGCCGGCGAATTCTCGGCAAGCGTTCCCCCCCGGGGCGTGGTCCTCCTCCTCCTCCGCCCGTCAGCTCCCTGACCAATTGCATTTCGCCCGTTGCGGGGCGCACCTTGGTCACATTGTTGAGGACGGGCCGAACCCGTCGGGACTCCGGGAGGAGGAAAGGATTAGCTACGTTTTCATCCCTTGTGGCGATGGCCATCTCTTGCATCTCTCCGTAGTTTGGTTCCCATATACCCCGGTCTTCTTTCCACACTTCTGAAAGGACGTATCATGAATATCAGGTTTGCATTCCTCTCCACGGCCCTGACAATCGCCCTGACGCTGCCGGTGTTGGCAGCGGACACTCACGTCGATACGACAAAGGCCGGCATGAAGAAACACGACATGTCGAACATTATGGGCAAGCCGACGGCGGATGCGAAAGTCGGAGGGCTTCACATAAAGGTGTGGCTCATGTCGCAGCAGAAGCACAGTGAGATGATGGAGCACGGGCCGGGCATGATGATGAAGCATGGTGAGAAGGAAGGCGACATGAGCGGGATGGGGATGAAAGACTCAAGCATGGCAATGGACAAGGCGTCGAAGGATGCGATGATGGCCGGTACACATCATATCGGTCTTGAAGTAACAGATGCCGCAAAAGGAACGGCAATCACCGGTATCAGCGTCAATCTCGTGATTGAGTCTCCCTCGAAAAAGGAATCTTCGGTCGACCTCAAGCCTATGATGAGCCACTTTGGCAGCGGCCTCACGCTCGACGAAAAGGGGGAGTATAAGTTTAAGGTCAACGTCAACGTCGGCGGAATCACCAGGACGACCAGGTTCCATTACGCAGTGGACTAGGCAGCGCCCTGTACGTTCCACTCAGCATCCAGGGTCCGAATGATATTGGTTCGGGCCCTTTTTGCTGCTTGTGTCTTTTCACGGAGTTCGGTAGGTTACGTCATGTCAGTGACCCGGAAGTTCTCCCTTTTTCTCCTTCTTCTCCCGTCCATCCTCGCGGCCCAGACTGATTCTCCATGCTCGCATGGGTCTTTTGATCTGCCGGTCACGGGATACGGCATAAGCATCGGCAATTCGGCCCGTCATAACGGCGCCCGCTTTAACTGGAGCGATGACTGTCTGGAGGAGGTCAACGGACTTAATTTCACGCTATGGGTGCCTGGTCAGCGGATGACCGGGACGATTCGCGGGATCGCTTTCGGGCTTGGTGCCGCGGGGGGAGAAGAGATCGACGGTGTCGCGTTCGGACTGGGGGGGGTGTTTGGCGGCCACAGTCTCAACGGCGTTTCCATCGGGGGGCTGGCGGTGGTGGGCTCCGGTGATGCCGCCGGCGTGACATTCTCCGGGATGGGGACGGTGGTAAATGGAAATCTCACCGGCTTCAACTTCGGCGGCCTGGGATGCGTGAGCGGGGGAGAGATGACGGGGATTTCGATCGGGCCTCTGGCCCTTGTGGGGGAAAAGAGTGTTACCGGCGTCAGCCTCGCCGGTCTCGGTGCAGTTGCCAGCCGCGATTTTGCCGGCATCAATTTCGGGGGACTTGGCCTGGTGGCGGGCGGCGGCCTCTCCGGAATCAACACGGGAGGGCTGGCCCTCGTGGGCAAAGAGCAGATCGTTGGTCTCAACTTCGGGGGACTCGCAGTGGTCTCCGGCGGGCAGGTGAAATTCATCACACTCTCGGGGCTCGCCGTCGTCGGGGCTGGAGGCGTGGAGGGGCTTACCGTTGCCGGTGCTGCAATAGTTTCGGCGAAAGACATCGCCGGCGTGAATATTACACTTGGCGCGATCCAGAGCGTGGAGGCCGTCTCCGGGTTCGCTTTTGCAGGGTACAGGACAAAAGCGGACTGCGTTTCCGGCATCGATCTGAATGTCATCACCACGCAGGTGGAGTGTGCCCGGGGAATAATCACGGGCATCTACAACCGCGTGTACGATACGCAGAGCGGTCTGTCCATAGGCATATTTAATCACGCCGACAATCTCTACGGGGTGCAGATCGGATTGCTGAATTATGCGGAAAACAATCCCGCGGGGCTGAAAATCCTTCCGTTGTTGAATGCCCATTTTTGAGCGTCCAGAAATCATCCCGCCGGTATTCTTGGTCTCCTTCCCTCGTCCCGCTCCTCCCCCGGTCTTCCCCGGGCGGGATCGCGCTCTTGACTCCCGCCCCCCATCCGCGTACATTCATTAATCCCTTTCATCAACAATAAACTCGAGGCCCGCATGAAAGGCGTTCCCTTCGTTTTGCTCGTCGCTCTCGCCGTATCGACGGGCTTTGCACAGATGCACCATGAAATGCAGCCCGCATCGGGACTCCTTCAGTTCAAAGGGCTGATCGGGTCGTGGAAGGGGACTGACCCCCAGGGGAAGCCGCTGACGCTGTCCTACAAAATGGTCTCGGAAGACAAAGCGGTGATGGAAACTCTGGGAATTGGAGGCAAGGAAGAGAGCATGATCACCATGTATCATCTCGACAACGACGGTGTCATGGCGACGCATTACTGCTCGATGGGGAACCAGCCGCGCATGAGGCTCGACAGGAAGAAAAGCGATGATCATACGTTCTCATTCGTCTTTAAGGACGCGACGAACCTGAAATCCAGGAAGGATCCGCATATCAACGGTCTCACGATTACGATCAAGGACAAGGATCATATCTTGCAGGAATGGTCGATGATCGGAAAGGGGAAGGAGACACGGGAGATTTTCACGTTTGAGCGTGTCGAATGACCAGGAGGAACGCCTATGGCAGCAGGAAAATCTGAGGATCTCGGAAAGTTGCTTTTGAGGATCTCCCTCGGACTCGTGCTTTGTTTTCACGGGTACTTCAAGATTGTTCACGGAGTAGAATGGCTCAAGGGCCCTCTTGGTGAAGTCGGGTTGCCGGGATTTCTCGCCTACGGTGTGTATTTGGGAGAGTTCGTCGGCCCGCTCATGGTGATCGCCGGGTTCCGCGCGCGAATCGGGGCGTGTCTTGTTGCGATCAATATGGTCATGGCGATCTTCCTCGCCCACAGGAATCAGATATTCTCGATCAAAGAGGCGGGGGGCGGATGGGCGATCGAGCTGGACGCACTCCTCCTGCTGGGCGCACTCGCCCTGTTCTTCCTGGGAGGCGGGAAGTTCGGCATTACGGGCGGGAAAAATGCCTGGGATTGAATCTCCGCCCGTCAATCCCTGTTATGACGTTCAGGGCTGATATCCCGGGGAGATTCCATGCCTGCGTCCCCTCCATCGAACTCCGATATTGCCGCGCTCCTCGATCTCATCGCTGACCACCTCGCGGCAAAGGATGAGAACCCTTTCCGCGTGCGGAGCTACCGGACCGCTGCGGCATCCGTTCGTTCGTCGAAAGCACACATCGGGAAAATCGTGAAGGAGAGCGGCGGCGCGGCGCTCAAAGGGATCCCCGGGGTGGGGGAACGGCTTGCCGGTCTGATTGAAGAATATGTGAAATCGGGCGAAGTGGAGCTCCTTGAGTCTCTCCGGAAGGAAGTGACGCCTGAAGACCTGGACAAGGTAAAAGCCGCAAAGAAGGAACACCCGCCTGCCCCGCCGGGAGGCCCGCGTATTCCCGTGACGCTCATCCTCGACATCGATACGGAATATCGTGATAAGGCCGGGGCCCGAAAGCTCAAGCTCATCGCTCCGAAGCTCCTCAACCCGGAAAAGAAGGCGTGGCTTCCGATTCTCGCCGCCTCCCGGAAAGGATGGAAATTCACGGTCATGTTTTCCAACACGGGGACGGCGCACCAGCTCGGCAAAACCAACGACTGGGTCGTTGTCTACTACGAAAGCGGGAAGGGAGAGAATCAATGTACGGTTGTGACCGAAGGGCGTGGTCCCTTGAAAGGGAAGCGGGTCATCCGGGGAAGAGAAACCGAATGCAGGAAGTTCTACGGCCTCGAATAGGCGCTTGCCATGGACCTTGCTGACCTGAGAGGGATGACATTCCCGCTCGGCGACACCGGGCCGATGCCTCTGCTGTTTGTCGGTCACGGCAACCCGATGAATGCCATCACGGACAATGTATTCTCCCGGGGATGGCGGGAGGCCGGCGAAGCACTCCCGAAGCCGAATGCAATCCTCTGCGTTTCGGCGCACTGGGAGACCAGGGGGACGTTTGTGACAGCGATGGAGAAGCCGCAGACGATTCACGATTTCGGCGGATTTCCCCCGGAGCTCTATGAAGTGCAGTATCCCGCCCCCGGGAGTCCCGGGCTTGCGGAAGAAACGAAGCGGAGGATCACCTCCGCGGAGGTCGGCCTCGACTTCGAGTGGGGACTCGACCACGGATGCTGGAGCGTCCTCCGGCACATGTTCCCGGGTGGCGGCGTACCCGTGATCGAGCTCAGCCTTGACCGCACCAGGCCTCCCCGCTGGCATTTCGACCTTGCACGGGAGCTTGTCCCCCTCCGCCGGAAGGGCGTCCTGATCGTCGGCAGCGGCAACATGGTCCATAACCTCAGGATGATCGACTGGAAGGCGGCGGATGGGTTCGACTGGGCCAGGGAGGCGAACGACCAGTTGAAGAACCTCATCGCGGGGGATGGGAGTGAGATGCTCATCAACTACCGGTCTCTCAGCAGGGAAGTGCAGATGGGGGTCCCGACGGCTGAACACTATATCCCGCTTCTTTATCCGCTCGGGCTGAAGGAAGAAGGGGAAAAAGTCTCGTTCTTCAACGACAGGACGGAGCTCGGTTCGATCTCCATGACTTCATTCAGGATCGGCTGAATCCCTCAAAAGGTAAGGAGTGCGCCCCATGGAAGAAACTCTTCGTTTCAAGCTTAACGGCAAACCCACCACTGTGACAGTCGACAGCGACCGGCTGCTCCTGTGGGTCCTCCGCACCGATCTCGGCCTCACCGGGACGAAATACGGATGCGGTGAGAGCTTCTGCGGCGCATGCACGGTGATTGTGGACGGCGAAGCGGTCCGGTCCTGCCAGACACCCGTGAAAGAAGTCCGGGATAAAGAGGTCGTGACGATCGAGGGGCTGGCCGGAGAATCCGCATTGCACCCCGTGCAAAAGGCATTCATGGAGCACGATGCGCTCCAGTGCGGGTACTGTACGCCGGGCATGATCATGAATGCGTATTCATTCCTGCGGAAGCACCCGAAGCCGTCCGTCGCGGAGATTGTCGAGGGGATGGAGGACGACCTCTGCCGGTGCGGCGCTCACAACCGGATCATCCGGGCCATCCAGGCGGCCGCCACAGAAATGCACGGAGGGCATTGACATGAACGAGTACCAGTACTGGGCGAACGACGCTGAAGAAGCCGCATTTCCTATGGATCGCCGCCGGTTTCTGAAGACATCCGGGACCGGCATATTCCTCTTCTTCAAGATCCGGGACATCTCCTTCATCACGCAGGAAGGCCCCGGAAGGGTCCTGCCGCAGACCCTCCCTTCGGACTTCAACGCATACCTGAAAATCGGCGAGGACGGGCGCGTCGCCTGCTATACAGGCAAGATCGAGATGGGGCAGGGGATTGTCACCTCCCTGGCGCAGATGCTCGCCGACGAGCTGGACGTTCATATCGACAACGTGGACATGGTCATGGGGGACACCGATCTCTGTCCGTGGGACAGGGGGACGTTTGGCTCGCTGAGCACCCGCGCATTCGGTCCCTCGCTCCGGACTGCGGCTGCCGAAGCGAGGAGGGTCCTGATCGACATGGCCTCGGAACGGCTCAAGGTTCCGGCGAAGGACCTGGCGACCGAAGGGGGGGCCGTGTTCGACCGGACAGATACGAAGACCCGCACGAGCTATGCCGCGCTGGCGAAAGGAAAGAAGATCGAGCGCCACCTCACGGACCCGGTCGTCGTCAAGAAGCCGTCGGAGTTTAAGATCATGAGCAAGCCCCTCACCAGGAGGGATGCGCGCGACAAGGTCACCGGCAAGGCGCAATACGCGGGCGACATCCAGCTCCCGGGGATGCTTTACGCGAAGATCCTCCGGCCCCCTGCCCACGGGGCGAAATTGATCGAGGCGGATACCGCCGAAGCGGAGAAGGTAAAGGGGGCCCGGGTGATCCGGGACGGGGAACTCGTTGCGGTTCTGCATAAATATCCGGATGTGGCGCAGTCGGCACTTTCGAAGATCAAGGCGAAATTCGGCACCCCGCCGCCGACTCCCCTGTCCGCAGTTGACGACAGGACGATCTATGACCATCTCCTGAAGGCCGCCCCCGCGGGAAAAGTGGTTGCATCGGGAGGAGATCTCACGGCCGGGGAAAAGGAGTCAGGCTCGGTTCTGGAACAGACATATTTCAATGCGTACGTCGCGCACGCCCCGATGGAGCCTCACACGGCTGTCGTAAAGATCGAGGGGAAGCACGCGACAGTCTGGGCCTCGACGCAGGCTCCGTTCGGGGCGAGGGAGGAGGTGGCGAAAGAACTCGGCTTCCCTGTTGGTGACGTCAGAGTGATCACGCCGTTTGTCGGCGGGGGATTCGGAGGGAAGACCGCGCACGGCCAGGTTGTCGAAGCCGCACGCCTGGCCCGGCTGAGCGGTGCGCCGGTCCAGGTCGCCTGGACGAGGAAAGAAGAGTTCTTCTACGATACGTTCCGTCCCGCGGCCGTGGTCAAAATCAGATCCGGGATCACGGGGAGTGGGAGTATCAGTTTCTGGGATTACAGCGTCTACTTCGCGGGCGAAAGGGGAGCACCCCTCTTCTATGATATCCCTCACCACAGGACAACCGCATACAATTCGAGCTGGGTCGGCGCTGAGGGGGCCCATCCTTTTGCCACCGGCGCGTGGCGCGCACCGGGGAACAACTCGAATTCGTTTGCCAGGGAGTCTCACATTGACATCATGGCCGCAAAAGCCGGCATCGATCCGGTCGAATTCCGCCTGCGGCACCTCTCGGATGCGAAGATGAAGCGCGTGCTCCAGACAGCGGCCGAGAAATTCGGCTGGAAGCCGGCGAAATCTCCGAGCGGCAGGGGGCTCGGCGTCGCCCTCGGGATCGATGCGGGGACATACGTGGCGACAATCGCCGGGGTCGAAGTCAACAAAGGGACGGGAGAGGTCAGGGTGAAGCGGGTCCTCGCCGTACAGGACATGGGGCTCGTGGTCAATCCCGCGGGAGCGGCAATCCAGATGGAGGGTTGCATCACGATGGGGCTCGGGTATGCCCTGCGCGAGGGGCTCCATTTCAAGGGGGGGGAGATGTCGGACCTCAATTTCGGGACATATGAAATCCCCCGGTTCTCCTGGCTCCCGAAGATCGAGACGCACATCCTGGACGACGAGAATTCCCCCCCCCAGGGAGGAGGCGAGCCGGCGATAGTGACGATGGGGGCCGTGATCGCAAACGCGATATATGACGCCGTCGGTGCGAGGTTGTTCGAGCTCCCCATGATTCCCGATAGGGTCAAAGAAGCGATGCACAAAGGATGACCCTTGGGGGGTATGGGGATTAAACCCGGGTGCGTGCCGTTTGTCTAACAACAAAGGGGAACCCGAGAAGGGGCACTTGTCTGTTGCTTCAGATGTTAGATATGGTAAGGAGTAGGGGTTTAGCTTCCACCACCATCACCCCCCACCCAAAATCCACATACTTCCGTACAACGAGGGAGGGGAAATGAACCGAACAACAGCGGGACTTGCGGTCCTTGTCTTTGCGCTCACGGCCGCAGGGTGCGTTCCTGAGTATTCCAGATATCGCTACCGGGAACGCCCTCCGGTGCGGGATTCGCTCGCGTTGATGACGACCCAGGATGTCGTCGCGCTCTCGAAGGCGAAGATCGGCGACAATGTCATCATCAGCATGATCAGGAACTCGGGCTCAACTTTTCATCTCCGTACGCCTGATGTCATCGAGCTCGCTGATTCGGGTGTAAGCGATACCGTCCTCAGCGCGATGATGAGGACGGATGAGCCCTGGGAAGGCGGTGAATCACCGGGAAGATACTATGCGGCGTATCCGCCGTATTACTGGTGGGGGGCTTCTCCCTGGTGGTCCCCGTGGTATTTCTCTTCATATTGGGGCGGATACCTGGGGGGATACTGGGGCGGATTCTATCGACCCTACTATTACCACCGTGCATTCGCTCCGAACGGAGGGATCCGTTATCGTTCTTACGGGGGAGGTGGCGGAGGGAACCGGGCGATGGGTCGTCGGCGCTGAGATCGTCCGCAGTTCTGAATTCTCCTCTCGAATCTTGGGCCTGACAGGCATGCGCTCCCGCCGTGCGGCACGGATGTGCCCCGGCAACCGGCCGTGACCTGAAGGGCCCGAGCCCATTCTGCGGCTCTGCCGGGTGTCGCTATCCCGGGCCCGCTCGAAGCCGCCTTTCCGCTCTGTTCCGCAATTCATCGTGCGGGAGGTTGTTCCTCCATATTCTTACAAACCACGCGATGATGGCGAGGTTTACGGCCCAGAGCGCAATCTCCACCCACAACCTCTCGTTCCATACCCACCACCGTTTCCCCGCTCCGTGTGTGAATGAATCTACAAACAGGTGAAGCCAGTACATCGGGATGTAGCGCAGGATTTCTCCCCTCTGTCCCGCGTGTGCGGATATGTAGAGCTTCCATTGATCATGACGGACCATGTTGCCGTACGCACCGAAGAGATCGGGGAGAGCGCCGAAAAACGCACCTGCCAGGGCGAGCGCCCAGATCCACACTTTCCTGCGTATCCGTGCGATGAACGGGGCGAGCATCATCAGCCCCCCCTGCGTCGCGTGGCATATCGTGTCAGCCATCGTGCCCCCGTGCATCGAATCTCACGCTGAAGAGTTCTCTTGCCTTCAGCGAAACCCAGCCTACGATGAGCAGCGTCATCGCGCCTCCCAGCACCGCCGAAGGGACGACCCCCATCAGCTTGGCGGTGGCCCCGGACTCGAACGCCCCGAGTTCGTTCGACGATGACACAAATATCCCGTTCACCGCCATGACGCGCCCCCGCATTTCATCCGGAGTCCTCAGCTGCAGGACCGTCTGGCGGATCACCACGCTGATGCTGTCGCATGCCCCGCTCACGAAGAGCGCGGCGACCGACAGTCCCATCCACGGGGAAAGTGCGAACACGATGACCGAGGCCCCGAATCCCGCGACGGATGTCAGGAGAGTCCGCCACGCATGCCGCATTGGTGACACCCTCTGGAGCACCATCAGCATGATGACCGCCCCGGCGGAAGGGGCCGCGCGGAGTATCCCGAGGCCCCGGGCGCCGACGTTCAGTATATCCTGTGCGTATATGGGGAGGAGGGCGTACACGCCGCCGAAGAGGACTGAAAAGAGGTCAAGGGAAAGCGCGTAGAGTATGACCTTCGTCTTCCACACGAAGCCCACCCCTTCCTTGACGCTGGCGAGCAATGATCCCCGGGCCGGTGTGCCCGTCACACGGGTGTCGCCCGTCCGCGAGTAGAGGAACATGGCGCAGCCAAAGAGCGAGACGACGACAAGCAGCGTATCGGAAAAACCGAGCCAGGAAAAGAGAAACCCGGCGACCGCCGGACCGAGTATCGCGCCCGACTGAAAGGCCGAGGTGCTCCAGGTGGCGGCGTTCTCGTACACGGCGATGGGGACAAGGAAAGCGCGGAGCGATGAGGCGGCGGGTGACTGGAAGGCCCGGCACACTCCGATCATGAATACCGTCGCATAGATGACGGGGACCAGGACGGAAGGGGAGACGACTCCCGCCTCGGCCGAACGGGCGAAGAAGTGGAGAAAGACCGACCCGAGCGTGATGACGCCGATTGAGGCAAGAATGATCAGGCGCCTGCTCACCCGGTCCGCCAGATGCCCTCCGAAGAGGGAGAGCCCGATAAACGGCACGAACGTGGCCAGACCCGTCAGCCCGAGCGCGAGGGGGTCACGGGTGATGGTGTACAACTCATAGCCGAGCGCGACTTCCTGTATGAGAAACCCGATCGTAAAAAGAAACGTGGCGGCGATGAAATTGCGGTACGCGGGGTACCGCAGCGCCGCGTACGGGTCGCGGATGCGCTGAAAAGAACTGATCGATGATTCCTTTCACGATGCCTGTCGGACGCGCTCAAAATACAAAAATCCGCCCTGACATGCTCCGCATCTACAGCATCGCTGCGAAGAGCAGTATTCTCATCGTCAGGCCGGGGTATAGTGATGCTCGCTGAACCGGCGCCAACCCTTTTTCGTCCTTGCCTCGACCGCCCAGTAAAAGCCCTGGCCGTCGTCCGGCCAGTATATCATTCGGGCGCGTCCGGCCGGCATCTCCGCTTCGAATGCAACGGCCTGATCGTGGACGTCGCTCGCGTCCGCGATAGTCCCTTCCGATCGCTTCCCGTCAGACGTGAACGACCAGAAAGAGAGTGCACCGTCCCTGACGCCGTACAGGGCGATCTCCTCGTACACCCCCTTGCCGAATTCCCATCGGGCCACGAGCTGAACGTAGTTGCCGCCGAGGGCGGGTGTGAATTGCCGTGTGCACCGGGCCTTCCCCACCGGCGTCATCGCTTCAGCCTTCCATGCTCCCATAAGCGGAGCGAGCGCACCGAGTTTCCCCCGTCCCTTTTTCCATGTGGCCTTCTTCCCCTTCATCATGCCTCCTCGGTCCTGTTGAGTTACGCCCCCTTTCCCGGGGTGCGGTGCAATTCGTAGCGAAGGCTTCCTGGATCGGTTCCCGCGCCGGCCGGCTGAAACCCGGCTCCCTCGAGAACCGATCGCGATGCGGCGTTCCCTTCTCCCGTGTGGGCGACGACGCGTGTCACCCGGCTGTCCGAGAGTGCCTGGCGCACGAGGCCGCTGACCAATTCTCCTGCAAATCCTCTCCCCCGCCAGCCCCGTGACACCGAGAATCCGATCTCGATTTCCCCCGACGCCCCCGGAGGGCCCAGAAATCCTCCGGCTCCAAGCAGCGTTGCAGGGGTTTGGTCCTCCGGACGCAGCACTGCATACCAGACATACCAGCCCGCTGCCGGGGGCCCCGCCTGTTCCATCCGATCGAGGAAGAATTCCTGGGCTTTCCGGTCATACTCTCCCGGGGGCCAGTCCGAGGGAACATCCGCGTCAAGCAGGGCGCCCAGTTTCAGGGGGGATTCAAGCTCGGCGCGGAGATGATCCGGCGTTGCGGCCACAAGGAGGAGCCGTTCTGTGACTCGCTGGAGTTGCTTTCCCGTGCTCATGGCAATCTCCTTCGCTCCATCCCGGTGCGGGATCGTCTCAGAACTGCACCTTGATCTCCACCAGCTTCAAAACGTGGCCGACGGTCGTGCGGTTCCTGACGTCGATGCGCAGCCCTCTTCCCTCCGCGTACCGCCTGGCGTCTTTCACTTCCCGGATCATCGGTGCAGGCAGGTCGCTCTGTTCGATCGCGTGCACAGCCCTGTCGCCGAAGACAAAGCCGAGTGTAAAGTGTTTCTTGTCGGGTATCAGAAAGAACAGGTTTCGTTTCTTGAGAAGCAACTTGAGGATCCAGCCGGACTTGGCGCCGTAATACTTCCACTCCTCTTTGGTGGCGCCGTGTTGCTCCGTAACGGAAGCCCTTATCGCTGTCCAGTGCTTGAAAGACGCCCCGAGCACGCCGGAGAGGATCTGATCGTCCGGCTTCAGGGATTTGTCGACCAACGCGCTGCTCATGATCAGTATCCGCGATGAATTGTTGAATAAACCCTGCGAACACGCCCGGAGACACTCAACCTCCCGCGCTTCTGATTACCTCCCCGGTAGTGCGTATGGAGGCGTATTCGCCGTCGAGGTTTGCCAGCGACATTGCATGAACCTCATCGGCGGTCCGGAAGCGCCCCTGGAAGTCGTTCCGCCCGAAGGTAAACGTCGCGTCCGATACGACCGTCGTACGGAACCCCAGGTCGCCGGCCATCCTCGCGGTGGCTTCAACGGAATTGTTGGTGATGACCCCGGCAATCACCACGTCCCGGATGCCGTGATCGTGCAGCAATGTCTCCAGTGCCGTTCCGATGAAGGCGCTTGCGCCCTGTTTTGTGAGAACAGGCTCTCCCTCCGCCGGGGCCGCAACGTCCTTGAATTCCACCCCCGGCTGTCCGTCACGGTACGTCGAATCGGTGAACCGGGAAACATGGCGGATATGAACGACGGGCCGCGATGTCCGGCGCCAATGTCCGAGCAAACGGCCGATATTCTCCTCGGCCCCGTGGTTGTTCCGCTCTCCCCATGAAGGGTGGTCTATGGCTTTTTGGAGATCGATGAGGACCAGGGCTGTATTCTGAGGAAGTGACGTCATGACGCCGGTCCAACCCAACTTTTCACTGACGATCGCATTCTGCACTTCATGTATCGGATTTTCGCGGTCGTGCCAGCGCGGGAATGGGCTCACCGCGCCCGGAGCAGGCGATGAGGATTCCGAGCCGCTTTTCACGAGTCTCCTCACGCTTGGCACTCAGGACCCAGTACGTACTCGTGCGCCTGTACCATGGTGCCTGTGCCTGAAAGAACTCCCATGCACTCTTTTCCGCACGGAATTTCCTGTTGTGCGCCGGGGAGAGTTTCGACGGCCGCTGCTCGAACGAATAGACCCCCGTCCGTTGACGGTCCCGGGCCTGAAAAGCAGCAAGACCCGGCCGGGCCATGCGGCCTGCTTTGACCAGACGCCGAACGCGGGCGACATTCACCAGGCTCCAGATGCTCCTTGCCCGGCGGGGCGAGAAGCGGATTGAAAAACTGTCTTTGTCAACGCTCCTGCGGACTCCATCTATCCATCCGAAGCAGAGCGCTTCGTCGAGCGCCTGTGCGTATGTGATCCCCTTCTCCGCTGCGTGATTTCTATAGATGCGGACGATCAGCTCGGGCGCTCTGGCATGGTTCTTTGCAAGCCAGGAACGGAAGGATGCGGGTGAACGGAAATCGCCCGGATTCAGTCTGGTCATTTCACTCATACCGGGACTGAGGCTGCCATCAGCGGATCCCTGCCCGGTACGGAGGGAGCGGCCTTTATCCTGTTCGGCAGTCATGCTCACGAAGTGAGAGTGGAGAGTTTAAGGACTGTGTTCCAGTTGCGGGCTGTTCCTCTTGTCCCGAGTTTCGATTCGATGAGAGCATTCGTCAGGCGTGATCGCCCCTGGCCGTCGGGATAGATAATGTACCCCTGTCTCCCTTCCGGCCGGATGACCTCGGAACCGGTGATTATCCCCTGCAGTGCTCTCACAGCCCCGGCGTCCGGCGCATTCTTGAAGAACATGACGACAAGATGGCCGGGATTCCGTTCCGCTTCCCCGGGGAAGGGGTTGCGGGCAATGACGGATTGCCATTCCTGCGCGGTGCGTACGAAAAAATGCGTTTCAAAGGAGAGTCGCTTCTTTGTTTCCGCCTCAAGCAGTTGTTCCAGTTTCCCGGTCGACTGAGCTCTGCTCCGGAACACGAGGTTGCCGCTCTGGAGTAATGACTGCGGGTCTTTGAACCCCATGCCCGTCATGAGCTCGCGGAGGTCTGCCATGGCAACCAGTTTGTGGCCGCCGACGTTTATGCCGCGAAGCAGCGCGATATATGTGGTCAACGTGCTTCCTCTTCCCCAAAAGTGACCGACGGTGCACTCCACGTGATCGTATCATTCAGCATGCCGCGCTTGTAGTTCAGGACCTCCAGCTTCTCCGGGACGACCTTGATGAGCAGCAGGTACTTCCAGTCCGGGAACGCCTGGTCCCAGTAGCCCCTTTTCCGCTTCAGTTTTTCGTTCATGTCATCCACCAGTACGGCCTTGCCGGTGATGGCGACGTAGCCGGAGGCCTTGTTATGGTCCGCGTAATACAGGCAGACCCGAGGATTGTGTTGGATCTCCCGGGCCTTGCGGCTTCGACTGTTGGTGGCGATCCAGACCGTCATGTCCTTTTCCGGGGGAAAAGGGTTCATCGTCCTTGCGTGAGGCCCTCCGGACGAATCGACGGTGATAAGCGCACAATACGTCTGCATTCCCATAATCTCTCTCGCGGCCGCAATCACGGAATCACGCTCCAGTGTCTTTGCACGCTTCACCTGCCCCGCGCATTCCGGGGCGGTTCCCAGGATGGGCACCACCAGGGATGCGAGCAGACACGCCCGTAACGCCGCCAGCGATATCTCATGTGACCGTACCATGTGAGTACTCCCTGCTGGTGTTGATTTCCCGGCCGAGTGCCAAGCCGTGTAAGCCCCTACCGTCTCTCGCCGTTGCTGGCGATGAAGCTCGCCAGCTGCTCGCTGGTTGCGTTTCCGACCCAGCGGGCTTCCGCAACTTCAACAACGGGGAGTGCACGAATCCCTTTCGCGATCAGTACATCCGGCTTCAGCGTTATGTCCATTTCGCTTAGTTCGAAGCCCATTCGGGATTGAAGCTCCTGGAGCCTCCTTTTCACAAGGGGGCAGAACGGGCATCCAAGTCCGGTGTAGAGGATCACCATGGTGCTTGAGGCGGGAGCCTCCGTTGCCGGTTGATCAGCGACAGACCCGTAGCCCATGAAGCGCGAAAGAGACGGGAAGTACCGGACATAGAGCCACAGGAAGAGCACGATGAAGCCTACCCAGAGCACGGCCTGAAGGACGTTTCCATGGATGAGAAGGAATGCCAGCCCGCAGAGAAGGATCAGCCAGCTTCCGTAGACAAACGTGATGTGGCACTGCTGTTTCATAAGACAATCCTGGACAATGATTGGTCGGCTGATGAACGTCGCACGATGTTGTGTCAGGTGCAGCAAATCGGCGGCTGAGCTGCGCTGCCGTAGCGAGATCTCACTCGGAGCCAAGTATCGTTTTTGTCTTCCGGACCCATCGGGGAGCCGAATCGACTTTCTGCCTGAGAAGAAGATTCAGTTGCCCCGCATGATGCTGGACGTGCCGCATGTTGTAGAGAAGCAGCTCCGCCACGCTGATGTCGAGCCAGTCGAATCCGCAGCGCCGGTGCGCTTTGTCTCCCGTCATCGCCGCAATCGTTGCCCGGCATTTCTCCCGGCCGTGCTCAAGGTACTTCTGCAATTCTTCTATTGTGTACACCCGTTCGGGGAGCAACCCCCGTTCGTCCATTTCGTCGAGTGTGAAAGGAGCAGGCGGCGAAAAGCCGGCGTCCGATTCGGACAGGTAGAGATCCAGATAGAACAGCGTATGAAACGCGGTATACCAGAACTCGGGCCGCAGAGAGCGGTCGCCCCAGACCGCCTCGGGGCAGGCCTGCATCGCGTTCTCGAGCATGTCGATGGCTGCGCCGAACTGCCGCCAGATGATCGTCTTCAGAGTTATGTCCACTTCATGGCACTCCTCATGCTGGAGAGCTTCAATAGTATCGATGTGAGTCGTTTCATATGTGCAACTCTCCTCGAAAGGAAAATGTAGCCGGTGATCATCAGCATGCCTCCGATGAAGTTCGGCAATCCTACTGAATATGTCGCGGCGTCGGTCATCTGACGGGCCAGATAGAGAGCTGTTCCGATGATGAGAAACCCGCCGGCAAGCAGCAGGAGATTGGCGGAGATACCCAGGGACCGAATGTCCCGGGTCTGGTTGCAGAGCAAATTCTTCAGGTAGGATTCTTCCTCGGCGGTGAGATCGGGAGTCATTGGATCCTCGTCATGTGCGAAGTTATGGAGTATAAACTGCTTCTCCATCGTGGCGCCTTCCTCGGTGTTGTCTCGTGGAAAATGCTTGTGAGAGCCGGAAAAACCAAGGACCTCTTTTTTCCCGTCCGTCCGGGCGAACGGGTCAAAAGAGGTCCTCTCAAAGAACCTGGAACGTGATTGAATTTAACTTCGCGTGATCCTAAACGCAAGCCTTATGGGAGATTTTGTTGTCTTGACTTCACATGCGGGCTTCTCTATATTCACGTCACACAGCTTCCGTCCGCCGCGAGGCTCTCATCGGCGGCGCCTGGTTCACTTCCGCGATCGTTCTCTTGCACCTATGACGCAGTTACGGCGATGTATCACACGCGGACTCCTCGTCGCGGCTGCTGTCCCCGTACTGTTCCTGATTCTCTCGCTCCTGTTCCCATTGCCCCCCCTGAAGCCCTACTCCCTCGTCGTGGAGGACAGGCATGGCAGGATTCTCCAGGCGTTTCTCGCGCAGGATGGTGTGTGGCGTCTGCGGACCTCCCCGGACGAAATCCCCCGAAAGCTCAAAGAGATACTCATCCGTCGTGAAGACCGGTGGTTCTACTATCACCCCGGCGTGAATCCCTTTGCGATGCTCCGGGCAGTAATTCAGAATGTCCGTGCCGGTCACCGCATTTCGGGTGCCTCGACGATCACGATGCAGATCGCGCGTATGCTTCGCCCCGGTGAACGGACATACCTTAACAAAGCGGTTGAAGTCTTCAGGGCGCTGCAGCTCGAAGCCCGGTATTCCAAGAAGGAGCTCCTGGAGGTCTATCTCTCCATAGCGCCGCTCGGCGGGAATATCGAAGGTCTCAGGTCGGCCGCACTTCTCTATTACGATACTCCCCTGGAAAGGCTCAACATCGCCCAGCTCTTTGACCTGATGCTTGTTCCCGGAGACCCGAACGGCCTGCAGCCCGACCGGAAGGCGGACCGCCTGCTGAATGAGCGGAGGCGCCGGGCCGCGGGGTGGATCCGGCGGGGACTCCTCACAGCGGAGGATTCCGTCGTCATATGGAACACGCCGGCTCTGGCCGTTCGCCGCGCGCTCCCCCGCGCGGCGCCCCATTTTTCACTCCGCGTCAAAGAGCTCTTCCCGGGAGCGGGTGACATACGGAGCTCGCTTGACCTCGGAATCCAGCGTACGGTCGAGCAACTCCTCTCGAATCACCTCCGTCCCTGGAAGCAGCGGGGCGTCCACAACTGTGCCGTGCTCGTTGTGGAGAATACGACCCGCGAGATCCTCGCGTATGCCGGCTCCGAGGATTTCGCGGACGCGGGCGCCTCCGGACAGGTTGATGCGGTGCGCGCGCTCCGTTCACCCGGTTCGACGCTGAAACCTCTGCTGTACGCGATGCAAATGGACAGGGGAGAGCTCACCCCGCGGTCAAGGCTCCTCGACACCCCGTACGACGCCGAGGGATTTCTTGCCGAGAATTACGACGGGACCTATTCCGGTTACGTGTACGCGGACGACGCGCTCCGCCGGTCCTTGAACGTCCCCATGGTGCGTATGCTGAAGAAGGCCGGACTGCATCAGTTTCTGGATTTCACCTCCTCCGCCGGATTCGCCTCCCTGCGTGGACAGCGGGCCAGGCTCGGTCTCAGCATGATACTCGGCGGATGCGGCGTGACGCTCGAAGAACTTGTCGCCGCGTACGCCGCCTTTCCGGCCGGCGGAAAATTCGCGCCTCTTCGCTTCACGCATGATGGTACCGCTGGCGACGGGAAACAGATTTTTTCCCCCGCCTCCGCCTGGATGGTGACGGAGATCCTTCGCGGCCTCGACCGCCCCGATCTTCCGAACAACTTCGAGTTTGCCCTCAACCTTCCTGCCGTTGCCTTCAAGACGGGGACGAGCTACGGAAGGCGGGACGCCTGGTCGGTCGGGTATTCTGCCGGGTACACCGTCGGTGTCTGGATCGGAAACGTCGACCAGAAGGGGAACCCGGAGCTGGTAGGGGGAAAGTCGGCTGCGCCGCTGTTGATCGATATACTCAATTCCATATCCGGGGAGAGCCAGAAGACGATACTCCCGCAGCCGAAGGACGTTCGCGGCCGTCTCGTCTGTGCGCGGAGCGGTTTCCTTCCCGGGCCGCGGTGTGAAAACCTGATTGATGACGTGAGCTCGGACTCTCATACCTCCCGGCGCGTATGCGATATATGCCGCGAAATTCTCGTGTCCCCGGACGAACGCCTCTCCTACTGCCCGTCCTGCGTTGCCGGCAATCCGTTCCGGACCGTCACGGTCCCAGAGTATCCGGCGGAGCTTATTGACTTCTGGCGCAAGTCCGGGACGGCATATGCCGCCGCCCCTCCGCACAATCCGCGATGCTCGAGGCTGTTCAGCGGCGACGGCCCGTCAATCGTCAGCCCGTCGGACGACATGACGTATTACTTCGTCGCGACGAAGCAGAGACTCGTCCTTCAGGCAACGTCGGGGGTGGATGTGCACCAGCACGCCTGGTATGTGAATGATACCTATCTCGGAAAAAACGGGGCGGGAGAGAAGCTCTTCGTCCCCATCGCTGCGGGGGAGCACACTGTCACCTGTGTCGATGACAGGGGGAGGGCGACCTCCGTCCATATTAAAGTAAAGTACGTCCTCTAATTTCTATCCGGAAGGCAACCCTCATGAAGTCACTGCACGCCGTCGCCCTGACCCTCCTCCTGGGGATCATCTTCTTTTCCTGCTCGGGGCCGGATTCCCAGGTCCTGCGGCTCACATCGGATCTCCCCTCCGGGGTCCTGTCCCGCGATGCAGTCATCGCGCTCACATTTTCCCGCGGGGTGGTCCCCCTTGATTCCCTCAACCTCTGGACGAACACGCCGTTCATTGAATTCACCCCGGGGATCCCGGGAAAGTTCGTCTGGCAGGACACGACGCGGCTGGTGTTCAGTCCCGATCAGCCGTTTGCCGGAGACGCGAAGTTCAGCGGAAAACTGAACACCGCACTCCTGAAAGGCATGGCTCACGCGTCGTCGTTCAAAGGCGGAGACGAATTTACATTCTCGACGGGGCGGTTTACGCTGAAAACCGCCGAGTTCTTCTATGACAGGATCGGCGAAAAACGGCAGGTCGGCATAAAAGCGAACCTGGAATTCACATACCTGGTCAACCCTCAGGACGTCGCCTCTAAAATCAAGGTGACGGTCGATGACGCCCCGCAGCAGATCGCGAAAGTGGTCACCCAGGACAGGAACCGGGTCATTGCCATCGAAGTGGGGGCGGTGACTCAGCGTGAGAAAGCGCGCAACATTTCGATCACGTTCGACGAGGGACTGGTCTCCCCGGAGACGAACACCCGCATCTGGATGGAACGGCCGTTGACGTGCCAGCTCCCTCCGCTGGGGGAGCTGCAAATCTACGGACATGCGGTCGCCTTTGACGGCGTGACAAGTTCGATAAAGATCTCGACTTCCCAGGAAGTCGACGCGGCCGTGGCAAAGGCGAATGTCACGATAGATCCGGTCCGGGAGTTCACCGTGACGAACGACGGGATGGGGTTCACGATCAGAGGAAAGTTCGAACCGGGGACGGCGTTCCGGCTCCTGGTCAGGAAGGGAATGGAGAGTGTCCTCGGCGGAAAGACGCAGAACGACTACCCGGCGGACATCGTCATAGGCAACATCGCGCCGTCGTTCCGCTTCACCTCCTCCTCGGGCATCTATATGCTCCTGGGGGGGCGGCGGACTCTGGAGGTCAAAACGGTCAACATGCCGAAGCTCTTCGTGCGGGTGAGCCAGGTGTTTCAGAACAACCTGGTCTTTTTCCTCGACAACGGCCGGTCGTACGATTACTACGAGGGTGAGGACGGGGGGGACGACGAAGAGGGGGGGAACTGGCGGGCGAAGTACCGCTACTCCCTGGGGAGCTACGGGCGCCAGCTCAGCGTCGACACGCTCGTGACGTACGGCGCCGCCAACCAGGATGTGACCTCCGGCATTGACCTGAATCGGTTCACGAACAACGGGTACAAGGGATTCTATCTCGTGGAGATCGCAAACCCGGCCGAGCCGTGGCGGACCACCTCCAAGCTCGTGTCGGTTTCCGATCTCGGGCTGATCGTGAAACAGAGTCCCGACGAGGTGATGGTCTTCGTCGTGAGCCTTGTGACGAACAAGCCGGTGCCGGGCGCGCTCGTGAGCCTCGTTTCGACGAACAACCAGGTCATCGCCTCTGCGAAGTCCGGAAGCGATGGAGAGGTGAAATTCACCGACTACAGGACCACGGCGAAGGATTTCATCCTGAAGCTCGTCACGGCCGAGGCGGAGAACGACTTCAACTTCATCAATCTGGCGGACTACAGGGTCGAAAACTCGCGGTTTGACGTCGCAGGAAAGCGGGATGCACAGGGGGTCTATGACGCCTTCCTGTACGGGGACCGGAACATCTACCGGCCCGGCGAGAAGATCATCGCCTCGGGGATCGTGCGCAACCTGAATGAGGCGATCCCGTCCGGCATGCCCGTGAAGGTGAAGATCTCCAACCCGCGCGGGACGGTCGTATCGGAAGGGCAGTACTCGCTCAGTGAAGAGGGCTCGTTCGAGACCTCCTACCAGACGCAGCCGACCGCGGCCACGGGCGACTATCGCATGGAGCTCTACACCGGGAACGGCACGTTCCTTGCGAGCTACAAGGTGAGCGTGGAGGACTTTGTCCCCGATCGCCTCCGCCTGACGCTCACAGCATCCCGGGAGACCGCGCGCCCCGGGGACAAGATCCGGTACGACCTCCTGGCTCTCAACTTCTTCGGACCTCCGGCGGCCGGGAGGAACTGGGAATTCGAAGGTTCATTCGACGCCCTGCCGTATGTCTCGAAACGATTCCCCGCCTTCCGTTTCTACGATGACGCCGCGAAGAACTACTCCGCCAATCCGGAGGTGTTCAGCGGCAAAACGGACGATCAGGGGAAGGCTGTCGTGGAATTTGCGATGCCGGAGGATCTGACCTCCAGCGGGCTCCTCCGCGGGAAGGGGCGCGTTGCCGTCTTCGACGAGTCGGGCCGCCCCGTCTACCAGCTGGCGCAGACGGTNNGTCTACCCCAAAGACTACTTCATCGGTGTACGAAACCAGGGGGCGTACTATGTCAGTCCGAATACGCCGCAGCGTCTTCAGATCGTGGCGGTGGATCCGGACGACAAACCGATCGCGGGCTTTCCCGCAAAGGTCGAATTGATCCGTCATGAATGGCATTCGGTCCTTCGCCAGCATGAAGGGACGAACACGCTCCGCTACGTCTCGGAGCGGATCGAGATCCTCGAGAAGACCGATCACATCAGGCTGCGGGACACTTCCTACGACTACACGTACATGACTTCCCGGTCGGGTGACTACGTTATCCGCGTGTCCCGGGAGGGAGGCACGGGCTACAACCAGTTCTCTTTCTACTCCTACAGCTGGGGGACCTCCGATGTAACGTCGTTTGAAATAAACCCCGAGGCCCGCGTGGACATCGTCTTCGACAAACCTGTGTATGCCCCGGGGGAGAAGGCGCGCGTGCTGTTCCAGACGCCGTTCAGCGGGAGGATGCTCGTGACTGTCGAGCGGAACAGGGAGTTCAGTTACCGGTACCTCGATGTGGCGAACAACGCCGCGTCGATGGATCTGACTGTCGACGAGAAATTCCTGCCCAACGCGTACGTCTCCGCGGTGCTTTTCCGCAGGATCAGGGATGAAGACATCCCCCTTTTGGCAGGACACGGCTTCGCACCCCTCTTTGTCGAGCGGAAATCGAACCGGCTTGACGTCGCGATCAAGGCGCCGGACAGGATCCGTCCCCGCGTGAAGCAGAAAGTGACGGTGATCGCCGGGAATGAGAAGAACGTGTACGTCACCCTCGCGGCCGTGGACGAGGGGATCTGTCAGGTGAAGAACTACAAAACCCCCGACCCGTACGGCTATTTCTACGCCCGGAAAACACTGGAGACGGAGACGTTCGATTTCTTCAAGCACCTCATCCCCGAATCGAAGACGGCCAGAGTGAGCAGCAGCGGAGGGAGCGAGGCGGAGATGGCGAAGAGAGCCAACCCTCTCGGCGTGCAGCGGTTCAAGCCGCTCGCTCTCTGGTCGGGGATGCTGAAGACCAACGGGAGCGGTGAGGCCGAGGTCACGCTCGACGTCCCCGAATTCAACGGCGAGCTCCGTCTCATGGCTCTTGCATACAAGGGAGACCGGTTCGGCTCCGCCCAGCTCCCCATGAAGGTCTCGGATCCCGTCGTGATAACGCCGGCGCTCCCCCGGTTTCTCAGCCCCGGCGATTCCATCATCATGCCGCTCACGGCGTTCAACACGACCGGAAAATCCGTCGCTCTCCGGTTTACCGTCCAGACCGACGGGCCTGTCGCCGCGGCGTCGAAAGGCGCTTCTCTGGAAGTCGGTCCCAATCAGGAGCGGTTCACGAACATTCCGCTCCGCTCTTCAAATCAGATAGGCAAGGCCACGGTCAGGGTGAGGACTGATGCGTTCGGCGAGACGCTCGAATCAACGACCGAGCTGCCGGTGCGTCCCGCCGCCCCTTTTTCGTCTGAAGCCGTGACGGGGATCGTGGACGGGGGAAAGTCCGTGTCGCATGACATCCCGGACGCGTACCTCCCCTTCGGGCGCAGGGCATACCTGACGCTCAGCCCCTACCCTGTGGCGAATTTTGCAAAGGAGCTGGCGTACCTGATCGGTTATCCGCACGGTTGCCTCGAACAGACGGTCTCGAAGGCGTTCCCCCAGATCTACCTCCGTGATATCGCGCTGATACTCGCCCCCTCGACGCTCAACACGGGGAGCCCGATCTATTTCGTGAACGAGGCCATCACGAAAGTGACCTCGATGCAGCTGTACGACGGAACATTCTCGTACTGGCCGGGGGAGGCCTCCTCGAACCGCTGGTCGACGGTCTATGCCACCCATTTCCTTCTCGAAGCGCGGAAGGCGGGGTTTGCGGTCCCCGAGGGGTCGCTGAAATCGGCCCTGGCTGCCGTTGCCGGGATCGCCCGGAGCAAGCTCACGCAGGAGTACTCTTCCTACCTGAACAACCAGATAACCGTGCGCCGCATCGCCGACAAGAGCACATTGTACGCACTCTATGTCCTGGCGGCCGGAGGGACGCCGGAGAAGGCGGTGATGGACTTCTACCGGGGTGAGAAGGCCCTCCTGACGACAGACACGAAGTATCTCCTTGCCGGCGCGTACGCGCTCGCGGGGGACCGGGCCGTCTATGGCGAGATCCTCCCGCCGCAGTTCCCGGCCGAAGAAGCGGTCCGCGAATCCGGCTGGAACTTCGATTCACCGATTCGCGCGAACGCCCTCATGCTGAACATACTCCTTGAGACGGACCTGAACAACCCGAATATCCCGCGGCTCATGGAATACCTCTCGACGCACTACCACAGCGGCTGGTGGTACAGCACGCAGGATGATGCGTTCACGCTCCTTGCCTTCGGGAAAGCCGCGCGCATGGCGACGGCCACAAAGGTGGAAGGGACCGTCACTGTCGGTGGGAAGGAGTTCTCCTACAAAGGGGGGAACCAGAGGATCGACATCGAGCCCTTCGGGAAGAAGGTCACAGTCGCCATGAGAGGAGAGGGGAGGATCTACTACTCTCTCGTGACAGAAGGGATCCGTTCTGACGGTGCGGTGAAGATCGAAGACAAGAACCTCCAGGTGCGCCGGGAACTCCTCGACCGGAGCGGAAACCCCGTCAGCCCCGGCGGGATCAAACAGAATGATCTGATCGTCGTCCGTATCACGCTGACGTCATCGGTCAACGACCTGGACAACATCGCGATCACCGACCTCCTCCCCGGGGGATTCGAGCTCGAGAACCCCCGCATTACGGAGGCGACAAACTATGCGTTTATCAAGAGTCCGGCGAGCGCAGACTACATGGACATACGCGATGACCGGATCAACCTGTACACCGCGATCAGGGGCGGTCGCCGACAGATGCAGTTCTACTATGCCGTCCGGGCGGTTACACAGGGGAATTTCCAGTACGCTCCCGTCATGGCGGAGGCGATGTACAACGCCGATTATCGTTCCGCAAGCGGCGGCGGGAGGCTTCGCGTTGGGAAATAGTGAGTTTCAGGCCCGGCACCCGCATATTCCGCTGTGGCGGGTCGGTCCGGCGCTCCGCCGAAACAACCCGGCGATTCGACTCGTTGTAGAGAGTGTGAGATCGCCGGGAAGTGATGGAACTTCTCAAATGAAAGGAACCATGCGAATATCCCTCAGAGACGGATTCATGCGGGGATCGATCCCTGTCATCCTCCTGGCACTGTTTCATGTGACCCTCTCCCCGGCAGGGATGATCATGACACCCTACCTGCAGGCTCTCACGCCGACGAGCGTCTGCGTGCTCGTGGAGTGTGATTCGAAGGATCCCGTCACCGTGCAGTACGGGGTGACGGGAGACTTTGGTTTATCCGCGACGACGGAGAGCATCGCAGCGACGACGGATTCCCCGGCGACATACGTCCATCGCATCCCGCTTCAGGGGCTCACACCCGGTGCGGAGTATTCTTACAGGGCCGGCCAGGGGAACGACTTCTCCCGGGTATTCCGCTTCAGGGCGGGTGTCCTTCCGGGTCACCCGTTCCGGTTCACCTGGGTGGCGGACGACAGGAACGGCCCGGAGGTGTTGTACAGGGTCCTGGTGCGGGCCGCCGCCGCGAAGCCCCTCCTCGCTCTCTACGGAGGTGATCTCTGTCCGGGGACGGGCTACGAAAGCTGGAAGACGGGGTTCTTTCTCCCGCCGCAGATGATCTTTGGAGCCTCCGTCCCCTGGGTCAATACTCCGGGGAACCACGAAAAATGGACCACCAACACCCGGGCATTCACGCACGGACCGGTCGGGTCAGCCTCTGAGGAATTCTTTTCCTTCGACTGCGGGGACCTGCACGTGCTTGTGCTCAACAGCGAGATTCCGCTCGCGGCCGGCAGTCCCCAGTATGCGTTCGCGGACGCCGATCTGCACGGGACGGACCGCCGGTGGAAACTCGTCATGGTTCACAAGCCCGCCTATTGCGCCGGCGGGCACGGTGAGGATTCCTCGATGATCGAGATGTCGACCGGGATATTCGAGAAGACCGGAGTCGACCTGGTGCTCACCGGACACTCTCACTTCTACCAGCACAATCTCGTGAACGGCATCCATCACATGGTCATCGGCTCGGCCGGAGCCCCGCTGTATGACCCGGCAAAGGCATGGTACACGCAGAAATCGCTCAAAGAGTACAACTGGGCGATCGGCGACGTCGCGCCGGCGTCGCTCAGCCTGTATGTTTACAACGAGCGCGGGGTGCCCCTGGATACGCTCCTTTTGAGAAAATAGGGCTTCTTCATCCTCTGACATAACTTTCACGGCACAGCATATGAATACTACGAGATTTTTCTGGGGAACACTCTGGATCGTTGCGGGGGTTCTCATCCTGCTCGCGAAATTCGGCGTCCTGACAATGCAGCTCGGGTCGCTCTGGAAATTCTGGCCGCTGCTGCTCGTCCTCTGGGGCATCGGAATGTTCACCGGGGCCAGGTCGATCCGCGCGCTGATCGCTGTCGTCGCGGCGATACTCCTCGCCTTCATCATCTACGGGGTGTGGGAGGAATGGGGCTCGGACCGTGAGCCCCGCGAGATGACCAGCCAGACATTCATGGAGACGTACGACGGCACGCTCCACACGGCGTCGCTGAGGTTTGTCTCCGGTGCAGGTTCGTTCACGCTCCGGGACACGTGTGCCGCGCTCCTCCGGGCGGAAACGGCGACGGAATTCGGGAAATACGAGATGGACAGCCGGGCCGGCTCCGAAACGAAGGACCTGACGCTCCGGCTCACAGATCATCCGAGACCCTTCAGGGCGGGGGGGAGGAACAGCGTCACGATGAGTCTCAATCCCGGCCCTGCCTGGACGATGAATTTCGAGATCGGAGCCGCGAGACTCGATGCCGATCTCTCCCCCTTTGTCGTGGAGAACCTCGTCATCAAGACCGGCGCGGCGGATGTCCGGGTCAGGATGGGCAGCCGCGCGGAAACCAGCAGGATGCAAATCCATGCGGGCGTCTCCTCGATCAGCGTTCAGGTGCCGGAATCCGCGGGGTGCGAGATCAACTCGGAGAGCGGTCTCTCTTCAAAAACATTCAGAGGGTTCGTGGAACGGGGGGATGGGAACTACAGGACGGCGAACTTTGACACTGCGTCCAGGAAGATTTTCCTGAGCTTGAAATCCGGCGTGTCCAGCCTGAAGGTGGTGCGGTACTGAGGAGGATCACGATGCTCATTTCCGCGAAACATCGGCTCTTCCTCTGGGTGCCGTCGCTGATGTTCGTTGCCCTTGTCCTCGGGCGGTTTGAACCGACGGCAACCGGTCTCCTCTACCGCGTGATGGAGAACGGGTGCGTCAGCAGCTTCTTTCTGCTGATCGCGGACAGCTTCCTGAGCGTCCCCGACGCGAAATCCACGCGCACGGGGATCATCATGTGGATACTTGCTCTCGTCGCCCTGTTCGCCCTCAAGCAGGTGCCGGTCTTCGTCATCCACATCGCGTAGGTTCGAGCCCCGGCGTCTGTTCCGCTCCCCCGTGTTACTCCCCCCCCCGGTGGAGCTCCTCGAATTCCCCCGTCCTCCTGTTCTTCC
>PMDK01000132.1 GCA_003154425.1 Ignavibacteriota bacterium | reverse complement strand
CAGGTCAAACCAAAATCGATCAATCTTTTCCTGTTCCACAAGGGTGGGCGCTACCTGATAGAACCCCGGGAGAACGATTTCAGTCTCAAGGGAACCAGGGCGTTCTTTACGAAAGAGCAGCTCCTCCAGATCGCTGGGGAGACCCCGGAGCTCCTCAGCCCTAATGTCGTGCTCCGCCCCCTCTGTCAGGATATGCTCCTTCCGACGATCAGCTACGTTGGCGGCCCCTCCGAAATCGCCTATCACGCACAGCTGCAGCCCCTGTACGCGGACCTCGGTATCCCGCAGCCGGTCATATATCCGCGGGCGAGCGTCTCGCTCATACAGACAAACCTCCTGCGCGCAATGGAGAAATACGGGCTGGATCTTCCGGAATTCCTGGGGGAGATCGGGAAGGTGACTGCAAAAGTCGTGGAACAGATATCGGAGATCAAGCTCGAGACGCTCTTTTCAAACGTCACGAAGACCCTGCACGAGGCGCTCGGCGAGCTGAAATTCGGCCTGAACGAAGTCGACCCCACCCTTCTCGGCGCCCTGGAAAATGTCTCATCCAAGATCGACGTGAATATCGGCGTGCTCAGGGAGAAATCGGCCGCCGCCCAGAAGAGGCGGAATGAGACGGCGGTCCGTCAGATAGAAAAAGCGGCTGCAGGGCTTCTCCCGGCGGGGAGCCTCCAGGAGCGGGAGCTGAGCCCACTGTACTATATGAACAAGTACGGGGAAGGGCTCGGCGCGTGGCTCGCCGACCGGATAGACATCACGGGTTTCAAGCACCAGATACTCCAGCCATAGCGGGTCAGCGGGCCCAACACCTCCCCCCCCGTTCACACACCATTCTGCTTTTCGGGCACGGGGCGGATCCAGTCTCCGAAATTGATCAGCTCTTCCATCCTGCATGACCAGACAAGTTTGTTGTCGTACACCGTGATGTCAGGACAGCCGTCGCACATGCTCAGGGCGCCGTTCTGCATCATGTCCGCGGGCTGTATGATCATCACGGACTGCATGTGGAGTTTTGAAAACGCCTTCCAGGGAGCGCGCGCCACGTCATGCAGGTACGCCCCCGCCGTCCGCGCGAGCCCTTTGTCCAGAGGCGAAAGCGCGAGCATGGATTTGGCGCGTCCAAGGACGCGGGGATGCGTGTAGGCGAGGTACGACCCCGCCGTAAGATGATGGAGGGTCTGCGATAGCTCCATGAGCTTGGGACCCCCATACCCGTAGATCTTTTCGGCCGTGCCGATCCGCAGTGTGACGAGCCACTTGAAGTGATCGGGCCGTTCGGTGCCGTTGAGGTAGGCGCAGGGCTGGAAGTCGGGATACTTCGTCCTGATCGTGTCCACGACGTCGTTTGAGAGTATGGAGATCTTCCGGTCCTCGTCGATCGCATAGGCGATCGGCGTCATGTCGATTTCGCTCCCCCCCACCATGTATTTGAACCCCTTTTTCACCGGCGCGGCGCGGTAGGCGATGAAGACGAGGATGTGGACGATGTCGATGTGCTCCTGTCCCCAGGCGAGTATTGCCGGGACGTCCTTCAGTGTGTGCTCGTACACCGTGGCGTTGAATGCACAGGAAATGTCGCCGGCCTCTGCGAGCATCAGGGCGTATTTCAGCCTCAGCTCGTTGAGCTCCACCTCGGTCTTCCCCTTCATGTGGGGACGGTTCTGTCCGCTGTCGATGTGGAACGTGAACCCTCTGACCCCGGCCTTCTTGAGCGCCCGGAGCTTCTCCACCGTCAGGAGCTGTCCGTTGGTATTGATGATCGGCTTGTCCCCGTCCGCGGCGACCATCGCGACAATCTCCTCGATCTGCGGGTGTGTCAGCGGATCTCCCCCTGCAATCGAGACCCCGTCGGTCTTGCGCAGCCGTTTGAACGTGTCGAGCTCGGCACGCACCTGCGCAAGGGTCTTGTGGCCGTTCGGCTCGTTCTTCCTGTAACAACCGTCGCAGTAGAGATTGCACTGGCTCGTCGGCTCCAGCCAGCTGATGGCGTTGTCGGGGAGAGTCCAGGGCAGCCTGTAAAGTTCATTGTGGTTGAGCGGTTGTTCCATTCGTCCTCCGGAGGTTGTACACAGGCCAACAAGACGGCAAAAAAAAGGAATGCCCGTTCGCAGACTTCAGCCGAACGGGCAAGGAAATGAACATGACGGAACAGAGGAAAGCGGCGCCCTCCGCCACAGGAGCTCAAGATTATAATCTACACAATCCGGGGACTTATGCAAGTCCGGGGGGAATCAGCGGTCGGGGAAGAACGCGCGGTGGAGCGCCTGCGCGGTCCGCTGGATGTCTTTGCCGTCGACCACAAATGTGACATTGATCTCCGATGCCCCGAGGGAAATCATGCTCACCGGGATATCCTCCCGGTCGAGAACCGAGAACACGGTCGAAACGATCCCCCGGGTCTTCTTCAGGCCCTCCCCGACAACGCAGAATATGGCCTTGTCATGTTCCTCCTCCACCTCCGCGATCTTCTTCAGCTCCACGGAAATCGCATCCAGATTCGAGCGGGAATCGACGGTAAGCGAGAGGCTCACTTCCGACGTCGCAATGACGTCCACGCTTGTGCCGTGCGATGCGAAGACCTCGAAGACACGGGCAAGGAAGCCGTGCATCATCAGCATGCGCGTCGATGTGATCGTGATGAGCGTGATTCCCTCCTTGTAGGCGATCGACTTGACGACCCGCTCGCCGTTTTCTCCCCCCCGTGCGACGATCACCGTCCCCGGAACGTCAGGCCTCCTGGAGTTGAGTACACGGACCGGGATGTTCTTCTGGACCGCCGGGAGAATCGTCGCCGGGTGGAGAACTTTCGCCCCGAAATAGGCAAGCTCGGCCGCCTCGCGGAACGTCATCTCTTCAATCACACGCGCCTCGGGAATCACGGAAGGATCGGAGGTCATCACGCCGTCCACATCCGTCCAGATCTGGATCTCCTCTGCGTCAAGCGCTGCTCCCAATATCGCCGCCGAATAGTCGGACCCCCCCCTGCCGATCGTGGTCGGGATCCGCTCCGCGGTGGCCCCGATGAATCCCTGCGTCACCACGACCTGCCCTGTCTCCAGGCGGGGAGCGATGATTTCCCGCGCGCGCCGGTTGATCTCCGCGAACATGGGGGCCGCCCTTGTGTACTCGGCGTTCGTGATCATCACCTCCTGGGCATTGACAAGCACGCACGGCATCCCCTCCTGTTTCATGTGGTGGAAAAGGAGGAGCGTCGAAAGCCGCTCTCCGAACCCCGCGAACGTGTCGAGCGACCTGTCGGTCAACTCACCCAGGATGGCGATGCTTTTGACAAGGTCCCGCAGCTCGTCCAGGAGTGCATCGACCTGCGACTGAACGGTGAAGAGGACTTCCCCCGCGAAGAGATCGTGTGCGATCTTCCTGTGGCGCAGCCTGAGATCTTCCAGCCTGTCGAGGGCTTTCTCCTTACCGGCCTCGCGCGCGCTCCGCGCCAGGGCGATGAGAGCATTCGTCACCCCCGCACACGCCGATGCCACCACGAGAGGACGGCGGACGATGTTCCGCCGCACGATCGACGCCACATTCCGCATCGCGCCCGAGTCTTCCACCGATGTGCCGCCGAATTTCATGACGATCATGCCTTCCTCCCCTTCGGCAGCGTGTTCCAGAGCCGGGACATCAGCCAGGCACCGGCCAGAGCGAACGGGATCGGCGCCCAGTGCCAGGCTCCCCATCCCCAACGGGTTGTGAGATAGCCGACCCCCATCCCCACGAACGCACCGGCAAGGTATTGCATCCCGTCGAACATTCCCGCCGCGGTGGCGGCCGCCTTCTTCCCGCCGAAATCCATGGATGCCGCGCCGCCGATCATGCCGTG
>PMDK01000211.1 GCA_003154425.1 Ignavibacteriota bacterium | reverse complement strand
CCGTGATCATCAGGTCGGCAAGCTCATCGATGACGACGATGAGATAGGGCATCTTCGCGTGCGCCACCTGCTCCGTGCTCTTCAGGCGTCCCGAGGCAAGCCTCTCGTTGTAGTCGACGTTATTGCGGACCCCCGCCGCGGCGAGCCGGTCGTAGCGCTTCTCCATTTCAATCTCCACCCCCCGCAGGACCATGACCGCATTCCCCGGCGTCGTGATAATCTGTTCATTGATGTCGGGCGAGACTGCCAGGAAATGGTGTTTGAGACGGGCGTATTGCGCAAGCTCGATCTTCTTCGGATCGATGATGACAAGCTTCAGGTCGGACGGGTGGAGCCTGTAGAGCAGGCTCGCCAGTATCGTGTTGATCCCGACGCTCTTCCCGGAACCCGTGGATCCCGCGATGAGAAGGTGGGGCATCTTCGCCAGGTCGTCGGTGAATACCTCCCCGGAGATGGTCTTCCCCATGGCCAGGGGGAGGAGGGCGCCGGTCTCACGGAATATCCCCGAATTGATCACGCTGCGGATCGTTACAAGCGACCTGTGGGAGTTCGGGATCTCCACACCGACGGCCGACTTTCCCGGGATGGGCGCCATGATGCGGATCCCCTTCGCCGCGAGCTTGAGCGCCATGTCGTTTTCCAGGCTCACGATTCTGCTGATCTTCACCCCGCTGGCGGGGACCAGCTCATAGAGCGTCACGACGGGGCCCGGCGTAACGCTGACGCTTTCCAGCTCGACATCGAACTCTGCCAGCGTCGCGCGAAGGAGGTCCGCGTTTGCCGTCAGTTCTTCCTCATCGACATCCTCTTTCCCCGGCTTCGGGGCATCGAGAAGTTCGACCGAGGGGAACACGTAGTCAATCTCTTCGGGAGAACCCGCACCCGGCTCCTGACGGAGGGCTCCCGCGGCTTCCTCCTGAATCCCGACGTGCGGGAGACGGCTGACCGAGATTTTCAGGTCATCGGAGCGGACAGGCGCACGATCGGGCCGCCGGACGGCGGGCTCGGAGAGAGGATCCTCCGCGCTTTCCTCAGCAGGAGGCTTGGTAATCGTGATCTCTTTCGCCCGGCCGGGAAGGGGCGCACCGGGCGCTTCGCGCGCACGGTCCCGTTCCGCCTTCTCAAGGCGCTCCCCCCTCTTCCGCTCCAGAGCGTCCATGAGCCGCAGGAATGCCGCGCGCAGCCGCTCCACGGTTTCATGCACGTCCAGATCCGCTGCGAGCACCGCCGTGATGAGCATGCATGCCATGAGCACAATCGATCCGCCTGCCTTCCCGATCAGCTGCGCAATCATCAGGGCCACGGAGTACCCGACGATGCCGTACCATTCTTTAGCCGGCCCACCGGGATCCGCGATGAGTCTGACCATCCCGAATGAAACGGAGACGAGAAAGGCGCCGATGATCGTGTAGTTGGTGATGACGAGTGAGGACCGGACGTTTCCGCGCCGGAGGAGAGTCCATCCCCAGAGCAGGATGAGGAGCGGGAACACAAGGACGGCGTACCCGACGGTGGAATTGATGAGAAAATCGGAAAGGAGGGCGCCGACGAGACCGAGCCCGTTGTGAACGGTGTCGGCCACGGCCCGGATATTCTGATCCCCGGTTACAACGCCGGGAAGATCCACCGCACGGACGTTGTGCGACTCATCTCCTGCGTCGTACGTCACGAGGGCGATCATGACAAGGAACGCCGCGACGATCATGAGAAGCGCTGCCACCGCGGTCCGGCGGGACCTGCCCCCCCTTGTTTCCCGTCCTGACGACACCTGGTTACCCCTGGGCACGGAAAGGCTCCTCACGTTTCCTGGGAATGATCCACAGCCTCTTTCTTCTCCACCTCGCTCCGGAGCTTGATCACATTCCCCTCGAGCAGGGGGAGAACGGGAAGCGTGTCGACTCCCGCACAGTATCTCAGGTCCCCGTCAAACCCTATCTCCGCCAGGCGGCGCCCATGGTCGGACGACCTGATCAT
The DNA here is from genome assembly GCA_003154425.1 of Ignavibacteriota bacterium. Classification (GTDB taxonomy): domain Bacteria; phylum Bacteroidota; class Ignavibacteria; order UBA10030; family UBA6906; genus Fen-1273. The sequence continues at coordinate 3,772 of PMDK01000211.1, read as the reverse complement.
CTTGAGGATTCCGCGGCCGAACGTCCTGTGCAGGGTCCGGGCGACGAGCGCCCCGTCGGAAAGCTCCGGGTCGGTCTCCCCCCCCGCCCCGACGCGCGAGATAAGCATCCCGGCACAGACAGAATCCTCCATCGAAAGCAACCCGTCGCTCCCCGCACAGAGGATTGTGAAATCGCGGGGGGTTCGCCAGAGTGCCTCCGCGACGGTCCCTACGTTGACAAACCCGCAGACGAAAAGCTCCCGCGCATAGCGTGCCTTCACGAGGGCCTGGGATCCGTTGGTCGTGCTGAAGATGACCGCCTTCCCCTTCACGCGCTCAACGGTGTATTCTGCGGGGGAATTGCCGAGGTTGAACCCGTCGATCATCCTGCCGTTCCTCTCCCCCCCAAGAAGAATCACGTCGCCGAAGTGGTTTCCCGAGATCTTGACCGCCGATTCCACGGTCGCGACCGGGATGATCTCCCGCGCCCCGTTACTGAGCGCGGTGATGATCGTCGTGCTTGCGCGCAGGACGTCGATCACCACCACCGTTCTTTCCCGCAGCGCCAGCTCGTCGGTCTGGTGGGGGGTAAAATAAAGATCGATGTGCATCGCGTTCACTTCCCGATGAAAGGGGGCTGGACTACTTCCGCAGGGATCTCGCGATTCCGGATGCTGACCGTGAGGGCCGTTCCCGGCTTTGAGTGAGCGAGCCCGACATATCCCATGCCGATCCCCCTGTCCAGCACGGGGGAGAACGTGCCGGAGGTGACGCTTCCGGTGGGCGATCCCCCGGCATTGATCGGGTATCCCTGACGGGGGAATGCCCTGTCGTTGAGCACAAATCCGACAAGCCTCCGCGTCACTCCCTCCTGTTTCGCCTTCATGATGGGGGCCCTGCCGACGAACTCCCCCTTCTCGGTTTTCGTAATCCAGCCTAATCCCGCCTCGATCGGGTTTGTCGTTTCATCGATGTCGTGCCCGTAGAGGCAGAAGCCCATTTCAAGGCGGAGCGTGTCGCGGGCTCCAAGCCCCACCGGCCCGATGCCGAAGGGAGCCCCGGCCTCCATGATCGCATCCCAGACGGCGGTCCCGGTCGCGACATCCGCCGGAAAACAGAGCTCGAATCCCAGTTCCCCCGTGTACCCCGTACGTGAGATGATCATGTCAACCCCGGCGAGGTTCCCATGCAGGAAGTGGTAGTACGGGAGAGAGCTGATGTCGGCCTTCGTGAGCGTGCCGAGCGTGAGGAGCGACTTCGGTCCCTGGACCGCGAGCAGCGAGAAGTCGTCGGACCGGTCGTCCAGCTGCATGTCCCCCGCGACATGCTGCTTCATCCAGGCGATGTCTTTCTCCGTGTTCGCAGCATTGATGACGAGCATGAACCGGTCCGCCATGCGGTAGACCAGCAGGTCGTCCACGATCCCCCCGTCGGCGTAGCACATGGCGGAATACTGCACCCGGTTCCCGGAGAGCTTCGAGGCGTCGTTTGTCGTCATCTTCTGGATGAAGGCGAGCGCATCCTTTCCCCGGACTTCGACTTCTCCCATATGCGAGACATCGAACACGCCGACCGATTCGCGGACCCTCCTGTGTTCTTCGATGATCCCCGTGTACTGCACCGGCATTTCATACCCCCCGAACTCGACGATCTTGGCGCCGAGCGCCCGGTGTATGTCGTAGAACGCTGTCCGTTTCAGGTGCATTCGTCGTCCGATGTTGTTGCGCGCAGTCTCCGTGAACCGGCCCGGCGGACCGGCTAATTGAACTGGTCGGTGATGTCCTTCTCCTGTTTCCTCGAGATGCACCGGAATTCTCCGACGTGGACCGAGGGGTCAGGCTCGAGGCGGATCAGGATCCGATATTTCAGCATCAGCTTCCGCAGCCGGCTGATCGTCCCGACCCTCAGGGCATCGGCGAGCTGCGGGTTGACCTTGAGTATGATCCGTGACTCCCGGCTTTCGCTCCTGAAGCGCCGGATCCACCGTTCGATCTGATTGAGCGACGTGGTCCTTGACTGCACGAGTCCCGTCCCTCCGCAGGCAGGACACGGCTCGGTGAAACTGTGGAGGATATTCTGGCGTATCCGCTGGCGCGTGATCTGCACGAGGCCGAACTCCGTCATCGGGAGGACGGTCACCTTCGCGCGGTCCTTGCGGAACTCTTTTTTCAGCTCTTCGTAGACCTTCCTTTTGTTCCGCTCGTCGTCCAGGTCGATGAAATCACAGACAATGATCCCGCCGATGTCGCGGAGCCTCAGCTGGCGGCAGATCTCACGTGCTGCCTCGAGGTCCGTCCGGAGGGAATTCTGTTCCTGTTCCTTCTTGGCGGCATAACGCCCGCTGTTCACATCGATCACCATCATGGCCTCCGTCGGCTCGATGATGATGTACCCGCCGCTCTTGAGCCAGACTTTCCGGCTGAGCGTGGTCTCTATCTCTTTCTCTATGCCGTACACATCGAATATCGGGCGCCTGTCTTTGTGGAGCTCGATCTTGTCCAGCAGCTGGGCCGAGGTGTACTTGATGTAGGCGCGGATCTCCTTGTGAAGCTTCCGGGAATCGATCACCACGCGCGAGACGTCGTTCGAGAACAGGTCGCGGATGACGCTCGACGTCGTGGACATGTCCTTGTAGAGAAGACAGGGCGCCTGCTCCGATTTGACGGTTTTCTCGACTTCGCGCCAGGTGGTGATGAGGTCCTTCAGATCATTCGTCAGGGATGTCTCGTCTTTCCCTTCCGCCACCGTCCGAATGATGACGCCGAACCCTTCGGGGAGTATTGTCTGGACGATTTTGCGGAGGCGGCGCTTCTCCTTGAAACTGCTGATCTTTTTCGAGATCCCGATCTTGCCGTCGAAGGGAAGGAGCACGAGGAACCGTCCGGCCAGCGAGACTTCGCTCGTCACGCGGACCCCCTTTTTACCGACGGGTTCCTTCGTGATCTGGACGATTATTTCCTGCCCTTTTTCGAGCTGGATTTCCTTGCGGGGGGGGGAGCGGTGGTTGTCCCTGCGTCCCCTGTCCTGGGGGGGGGGCACCGGGTGGGGTGCGCGGTGTTCGGCCCCGGGCACCTCGCCTGAGGGTTCAGCGACCGCAGGTTCCTTCTGCTCTTCACCTTCATCGTCCTCGTCCCCGATCATGGCGCTGTATTCCTCGAACCTGTTGCCGATGTCCGAGAAATGGAGGAAGCCGTCCTGACCGAGTCCGATATCGATGAATGCAGCCTTGATGCCGGGCATCACCTTGGCAATTTTGCCAAAGTAGATGTCACCGACCATTTTCTCCTTATTGGCAGTCTCGACGAACAGCTCTGCCAGGCGACCATCTTCCGTAATTGCTATACGGGTTTCGTTGGCGCCAGCGTTTATGATGATTTCCTTCTTCATACCGTCCGGTTTGTACCAACCTTTCTGTGCAGCGAATGGTTGCTTCACAGGAACGGAACGAAGCGGGCAGGCTCCCGGGCCAGGACGAGAGACAAATCTTGGACATCATTGAACGCCTTCGTCGTTTACCGTTCTGTGAGCATTTGCCGGCGGCGCACTGCGCCGCCGCGATTGTTGTGAATTATATGGGGGTAGTCCCCGTCTCTTCACACGGGGTCTGAACTCTCCCCTGTTAAACTACGAAATGTTCTCCCCCCATGCAACCCCTCCCGGGGGCGTGAAAACGACGAAAAAAATGAGGTCAAGCTCCCCTGCGTCACACTTTCCGTAACCGACCGTTGCTTCCTTCCGGACCTGGCGGGGCTGGCGGGAGAACGTCGCGCGGGACCGATGCCTGACATCTAA
>PMDK01000287.1:8524-14807 GCA_003154425.1 Ignavibacteriota bacterium | reverse complement strand
TCGTATTTGTAATAGATATGCGCGGGGGTCCCGAGGGCCTTCTCGAGCCGGACAGCCCGGCACATCGGCGTCGGCCGCCAAAGCCTGTAAATATCCCTGACTGGCTCCGGGATCTCTATCCAACGCTCCCTGCTCACCTCCTGCTGGATAAGGCTCATCGGAAAGAGGACTCCCAGGAAATCCGGCGTGACCGGCTGGAGAGTTCCCGGGTGGAGCACGGGCTGCGGCGGCACCGGCATGTCGGCGTTGATGTTGTACCACGCTTTGGGTACCTTTGTGTCGTCGAGAAGGAACCGGGTTCGATCGCTCATGTGTATCCTCTGTTGTTGGAAAAATGTCGGTACTTTCCGTGGGAAATCCTAGTCCCGGCCGCGAAAAAGAAGCTCCCTCCCGGCTGGATTTCCGGGAGCGCATCCTGTTGCATCAGGTGCACCCCGCGAAACTTGTAACTGACTGGGGGACAGGTCTGGCCGCGGCGTGGCTCCTGTGGGATCACAGGCTTCCCGCCGCACTCATCGTCGGGTTCCTCCCTTCTATTTGCATCTCGATCTACCTGATCCTTCGTGCAGACCTCCGGCGATACCGGGACTCGGTCCTTGGCCGGTATTTCCTCTCCCCCCGTACGCGACCGGGCGATCCGCTCCGGTTGTTCGGGCTCCTCGTCATGTGGGCCGGGGCGTGGTTCAACAGTATCCTCGCGACAGCAGGGGGGCTGGCGATCATTATCTTTGCGTGGGGAAAAGGCCTGCTTCTGAAAAAAAGGGGGGGAACGGCGCCGCAACGCCACTCATGATACCCAAGCCCTCCCCTCCGCTGATTCCCCTGATCCTCCATGGAAATCACGTGGAGTTGCATCCCCTGTCACGTGCGCATGCCGGCGATCTGTCGGCGGCCATCGCCGTCGATGACCTCTGGAAGCTCGGCGTTTCCGATCTTCCCCGGCCCGTCGCCATGGAAGCGTACATCGATGAGGCTCTCGTGCTTCAATCGGCGGGGAAAGCCCTCCCCTTCGCGATAATTGATAAATCCGCCGGGAGGGCTGTCGGTTCCACCCGGTTCGGGAACTTCGAGCCGGCTCACCGTCGCGTGGAGATCGGATGGACCTGGTTAGGAACCCCGTGGCAGCGTACTGCGTTCAATACGGAAGCAAAGTACCTGCTGCTGGCGCATGCGTTCGAATCGCTCGGTCTTAACCGGGTGGAATTCAAGACTGACGTCCTCAACGGGCGTTCCAGGAAGGCGATTCTCCGTCTCGGGGCTCTTGAAGAAGGGGTGATGCGCCGGCATATGGTGATGCGGGATGGGCGCGTGCGGGATACAGTCTATTACAGCATTATCGCGGGCGAATGGCCGGCTGTGAAGGGAAACCTCCTTCGCATGCTGGGCCGGTAAATATACCGCGCCCGATCGTGATGTCCACATTTCTCATTCTGAAGGAGGGAGTATGGTCCGATGGATCGTTGCGGCTGCGGCGACTCTTATCACGGTAGGTGCGGCAGGGTTCGCCTCACACGGCCCGGGAGATCCCTCGGGTGAGCCCGGGAGCGCGCTCCGGCAGGACACGACAAAACACGAAGAGGCAGTAGCCGTAATCGAGCACGAGCTGGGCGAGTTGCGGGGAAGAATCGCCGGCAGGGAGAAGCAGCCCGCAACGGAGGTGTTCAAGAACATTCAGCTGTTCAAGACCATGGAGGCAGGGAGGCTCCCCGGGGTGATGGGGAGCTGGAGCAACGTCCTCGGTGTGACGTGCAAACATTGCCACGTCATGGACCAGTGGGAGAAGGAAGACCGGCCGGAGAAACAGATTGCGCGGGACATGGCGCAGATGGTTAACGAGATCAACTCGCACCTTCTGAAAAACATCAAGAATCTCGACAGCACAGAGCCGAGGATCGGGTGCTGGACATGCCATCGCGGGAAGCTCATCCCGGAGTTCTTCCCCCCGCGGGAAAAGAAGAACTAGCGCTTCAGGCCAGAGTGGACTGTTTCCGGTCCTCTTTTCCCGCTGCAATCCTGTGGATGAAGCTCCCCCCGTACGCTCCTGCGAACGCGAATCCGAGCGCCAGAAGTGATCCCCAGCCTTCAGGGATCGACGTTCCTGAATTCCTCTCGAGGCTCATCCGTACGATGTGAAAAACCGGCACCCATATGCCGGTGATGATCCCCCAGCGCCAGACGCCCCGGGGGGAGGCAAAACCGACAAAGAACGTGAATGCGAGGAGAAGAAGTGCGGGGACCTGCACTTCGCCCGCCTCGAGATCGATGAACGCGATCAGAAGCCCGTTGAAGAGTGAGAAGAGGTAGGGCCAGGAACCCGGCCTCCGCCAGAGGATCAACGCGGAGAGCGGAATGTACGCAGCCATCGAATTGAAGCTGATGATCGTAAGCCAGAGCTGTGCACGCATGGAGTTGTCCTTTCAAAGTACTTTGGAATGAAAAGTTAATTGGCAAAAAAAAGTCACTTCCTTCTTCCCCGGATGACTTCCTCGAGTGCATCGACATGGCCGGCGAACGCTTTGCCGCCGGACTCTGTGATCGTGTAGGTCGTTCGTGGCTTCCTGCCGGCGAACGACTTCTTCACTTTCAGATATTTCTGCCGCTCCAGGACCGCGACATGCGTTGCAAGGTTGCCGTCCGTCACGCCGAGCATCTCCTTCAGGTCGTTGAAGTCGATCTCCTCCCTCACTGACAGCACCGACATGATGGCGAGCCGGATGCGGTTGTCGAACGCCTTGTTCAGGTTTTCGATCGCCGGGATCACTTCTCGTACTTCGCGTAGAGGAGAATGCCGTAGACGATGTGCAGAATGCCGAAACCCCCGGCCCAGAGGATGAGACCGAGTGCGGGCTGGAACCCGGCGGTTAGACCGAGAAGTATGTCGATCATCCCGAGATAACGGACCTCGCTGAATGTGAAGTTCCCTGCATTGAGGAGTGCGAGTCCGTAGAAGACGAGCATGACGGCGGGGATGAGGCCGTAGAGGGCGTGGAACAGGAGGAGGCCGCAGAACGCGCCCCCGGCCGCGAGCGGAATCATGAGTGCGGCCAGCATGTAGGTCGTGGTCGGCCCCCAGAGAGGATGGCCTTTCTTTTTTGCCATCCGTACGGAGAAGAACGTGGAACACGCCAGAGCGATGACGAGAACAGACACCGCGTCGGCGATAAGAAACCCTTCCAGCCATGCCTCGCCTCCCCCATGCTCCCCCGGGAGAACGATGTGCGCGCCCGATTGCTGGATCGCCCGGTTGGCGGTCCATGCCCCCGCCAGCGCGACGAGCCCCGCGCTGACCCCGGACAGTCCGCTCAATGACAGGAATTTCGATGCCCGCTCCATCATCGAGCGAATGGCGGAGAGGTCCCGAAGTCCGCTCTCGAGTTCATCCATAGCTGAGTCCTCAAAGTACTTTCTGGTTAAAAGTTAATCATCCGCACCCTGAAAGTCAAGCGAAATGTTCCTCTTTTCACATGCGCGCCGTTGCTTCTGGCCCCGGATCTTGCTACCTTCTATTGTTATTTCCCCCGTTGTCTGTAACCTTTCGCTGTTCTTATCTCATTTCCCGAAGGAGTCAAGTATGCAAACCAACGCGCGGCGCGCCTTGGCAACGGTTTGCCTTGTCGTCGCTTTTGTCATGTGGGCTCTGCCTTTATTCGCAGGGGAGGGGATGTGGANNGACAATCCTCCGCGGAAACAGCTCATGGAACTCTACGGATTCGAACCGACACAGCAATGGCTGGACCATCTGCGTCTCGCCAGCGTCCGTGTGGGGGACGGCGGCTCAGGGTCGTTCGTGAGCCCGAACGGACTGCTGCTGACAAACGACCACGTCGGCCGGGGTCAGCTCCAGAAGCTCTCCACGAAGGACCGCGACCTCGTCGCACAGGGGTTCTATGCGCGCACGACGGCCGAGGAATTGAGATGCCCCGACCTTGAGCTGAATGTCCTTATGTCGATGGAAAACGTGACGGACCGCGTCCTGGGGGCCGTGAATCCGTCCATGTCTCCCCGCGAGGCGCTCGAGGCCCGCCGTTCCGTTACAGCCAGCATCACGAAAGAAGCCTCGGAGAAGTCCGGCCTCAAGGCCGACATTGTTGCATTCTACAACGGTAGCGAGTACTGGCTCTACCTTTATAAGAAATACACGGACGTTCGCCTTGTCATGGCCCCGGAAGTGCNNTCGGCGGCGATCCGGACAATTTCACATTCCCCAGGCACGATCTCGATATCACGTTCTTCCGTGCGTATGAGGGGGGGAAGCCTGCCAACACGGCCCAGTTCCTTAGGTGGAAAACAGCAGGCGCAAAGGATGGAGATCTTGTGTTCGTTTCCGGCCACCCGGGATCGACCAACCGGCTGCAAACGTATGCCCAGACCGAGTACCAGCGTGACATCGCGTATCCGGCGCGGCTTAAGAGCTATGTCCGTTCACTCGAGCTCCTGCGGAAATACTCTTCCCGCGGAGCCGAGCAGGCACGGCAGGCTGCAGGGAGCATATTCGGAATAGAGAACGGCCGGAAAGCCTCCGAAGGGGAATACCAGGGGCTTTTGGACAAGAACCTGATGGCGAAGAAATTCCAGGAAGACAAAGACCTTCGTGATCGGGTGAACGCAAACCCCGAATGGAAAAAGGCATACGGGTGGGGTTGGGACACGATAACCAGCGTCCTCGACCGGCAGAAACTCATGTCGCGGCAGGGGACGTACCGGACTCTTCGCGGAAGGCTTTTCATGATGGCGCTCCAGATCGTCCAGGCTGCGGAGGAGCTGAAGAAGCCGAACGGCGACCGCCAGGCTCCCTATCAGGAGGCGAATCTCCCCGGAACGAAATTCCGTCTCTTCTCCCCTGCGCCGGTCTACCCCGAGCTGGAAGAAGTCCAGGTGGCCGACGGGCTGGCGGAGGCACTCGAGAACATCGGGGCCGATGACGTGTTCCTGAAAGAGGTCCTGAAGGGGCGTACGCCCGAAGCCGCAGCCAGAGAACTGGTCGCCGGCACGAGGATGGCCGATGTCCAGGTGCGCAGGCAGATGTTCGACGGAGGTGAATCCGCCCTCGCTTCTTCGACCGATCCGATGATCCTCCTTGCACGGAAGCTCGCCCCCCTCATGACGGAAACGCGGAAATGGAACGAGAAGTACATCGCCGGACCAACGGCCTCGGCCGGGGAGGCGATCGGCAAGGCGCGGTTCGCCGTGTACGGAAAGTCGGTCAACCCTGACGCCACATTCACTCTCCGCCTTTCCTACGGGACGGTCAAAGGATATCCCATGAACGGCACGCAGGCGCCGCCGATGACGACGCTGTACGGTCTGTATGACAGGGCGGTCAGTTTCGGCAACAAGGGCGCGTGGGCCCTTCCGGCGCGGTTCGTCGAAGGGGAATCAAAACTGAAGCTCTCGACGCCGCTCGATTTTGTCTGCACATGCGACATCATCGGCGGCAATTCGGGTTCACCGGTCGTGGACCGTGAGGGGGCGTTCGTCGGATTGATATTCGACGGAAACATCGAGAGCCTCCCCGGCCGGTTCATGTACTCCGAAACGACGAACCGGGCGGTCGCCATACACCCGGCGGGGATCATCGAATGCCTCCGGAAGCTGTATGATGCGAACGGCCTTGCCGACGAGCTGGAAGGTACCCCGAACCTGCAATAACCGCATCAGGAACGCGGGTGAAGCTGGAACATCGGAAGATCCCTGCCTCAGGAGCGACAGGGATCTTTCATTTTGGGGATCCGAGTGGTACATTCTGCCATGCGAAACCAGGGCGAGGAGAANNGGGAGAGGGAAGCGGCCCTCCAGGGGAAGGAAAATGTCTCCGTCACCGCGAAGCTCTCACATGACGGTGTTCACGGGGGATCATATTTCCGCGCGGCACTCGTTGTGAGTGTCGGGAAAGGATGGCACATCAACTCTGCCTCCCCCTCCGACGAAAATCTGACAGCGACTTCAGCCGCGTTCTTTCCTCCCCCCGGGCTGGGCGTCACGGCAGTGCAGTACCCGCGCGGGGCGGCCAGGAGGTTTGCGTTTTCGGACAGCCCGCTCGATGTGTATGAAGGGACCGTGGTCATCATGCTGAGGATCACGGTGGCGGCGGGATTGAAACCCGGGGCTTACCCGCTCCCCGTCGAAATCTCCTATCAGGCCTGCACGGACGATCTCTGTCTGGCGCCCGCGACGGCGAACGTCGTCATCCCGGTTCAGGTTCTCGCGCCGGAGATCAGCCCCGCGCCGCTGAACCTGGGCCTCTTCGGCGGGAGCCGGGACAAGTAGCGGGGGGATCCCCCAG
>PMDK01000287.1:166-8492 GCA_003154425.1 Ignavibacteriota bacterium | reverse complement strand
GCGGATCTCGTCGCTTGTACAGTTTCTCGGGGAGTTTCCCCGGAGCTCTTTCAGAGGGGGCGCGTATAGCGTTCTGTTCGGGCTCTACGTGGACCAGGGGAGCGAAGCCCAGGCGCTTGACGCAGCCACTCATTATCTGCAGACGGTTCCCTCCGAAGCGCGGCTCGGACCCTACAACCAGATCGCGTACTCACTCGCTGTGAAGAATATAGGTCTGGACTCGGCTCTCGTATATGCCGCGCTGGCTGAAGAGATGGCAAGGGGGGAGGGGGTGGGCACGCTCGGCCCGATTCAGGATACCCGCGCCTTCGTCCTGTACCGGAAGGGGAATTTCGCCGCTGCGGAGAAGCTTCAACTGGAGGCGATACGGGGACACGAAAACGACCCGGAGTATCTCGGCCACCTCGCTATGTATCAGGAACGAAACGGGAGACGGCGGATCGCCCTTTCAACGATCTCGCAGGCGGTCTATCTGGGAGGTGACCGGGAGATGCAGGTCAGATTCTTCGACTTGCTGGCACGTGAGGAAAAGGATGCGAAGCGCCGGGAGGCGCTGAAGGAGTCGATCGTCATGAAGACCGTCCGCTCGTCTCTCGACACGCTCCGTGGCCCGAAGGCCTTTATGGCCAGGAGCAACGCCGCCGCGTTCCTGGTCCGCATGTCTGTGAACCTCCCCGCCGCGCAGAAGTTCGCCGAAGCCGCAACACGGAGCCTTGCGAAGAACTCCTCCGTGGAAGACGCGGTGACGTTCAGGCAAAATCTGGCGATGGTGACGGCTGCGCGGGGAAAATACCGGGATGCGCTCGGAATGCTCCGGTCGATCGAAGATCTTGTCTCACCCTGGTCGACCGATTTCTGGCTGGTGCTCGGAGGCGTGTACCAGAAGCTCGGGCAGCCGGAGAGCGCCGCCAGCGCTTATATGAACGGCCTCACCGCAATAAACCCGAAAGAGATTCGTGACGCGCTGGAAGCGGTGTACAGAAAACTGCACGGATCGATCGACGGGCTCGATGAGAGTCTCGAGCGCCTGAAGCAGTCCGGTGCCGTATTTGACCCGGGACGGTACACTTCCGCCGGTCGGAAGACGGGAAAGGTGCTGCTCGTGGAGCTCTTCACGGGGGCCGAGTGCCCTCCCTGCGTCGCCTCCGACATCGCTTTTGACGCGCTCGGAGAATACTATCCCCGGACAGACGTCGCGATACTCGAATACCATGTCCACATTCCCGGGCCTGATCCCCTGACGACAAATGACTCGTGGGACCGTTATCAGATGTACGGGGGAGGCGGGACGCCGACCGTCGTCATCGACGGTCGCGAGAAGATCGTGGGAGGGGGACCGAAATACATCGCGAAGAGCCGTTTCAACTTCTACCGTTATTCGATCGGGAAATATCTGGGCGATGAACCCGGCATGAGCCTGAACATAGAAGTTAAACGGAGCCACGACAGCATAGCAGTCGCGGCTCGTGTGGTGCAGATCCGGGGGCGTTCAAAGGCCGGCAACTGCGTCCTCCACCTCGCGCTCGTTCAGCGCTCGGTGATGTATGCGGGGGGTAACGGCATCTCACGGCATGCGATGGTGGTCAGGAGGTTGTTCGGCGGCCCCGCCGGCACGCCTGTGTCACCGGCGCTGCCGGAAGAGACGATTCAACTCTCCCTGGACATGGCGGATGTGGAGGCCGCTATGAGGGATTTGCTGCACGATCCGAAGAGTCAGCCCTCCTGGCCGGGCCCGAAGCGGAATTTCAGCGGCTGGAGAAGCGTGCCGGAGAAGATCGACCGCTCCAACCTCACGGTCGTGGCATGGCTGGAGAATGCGGGGACACATGAGGTCCTGCAGTCTGTCTCTCAGGAAGTCCCTCCCGCCACGGGGGCCGACTGAATCTGACCGGGGAACTCATCGGGTGCCGGAGTTGTATAGGGAGAAAGAAGAAAGGGTTCTCCTATGCGACGATTTGCGCTCCGTTTCTTTCTGCCTGCCGCCCTGTTTGTGGGAATCAGTGCCTGTTCCAAAGACAGTTCCGGCCCCCCCACGTACCCGCAGCAGGCGTACACCCCCCCGGCGGCGGGGCTCACCGCCATGCCTCTGTCAATCTCGCTGGGAGTCGGTGGAGTCCAGCATGTCAGCGTCAGCGGCGGGACGCCGCCGTACAGCATCTCGGCGGCTCCCAACGCGACCGCCTCGGCCGTGCTCTCCAACGCCGACAGCACAGTCGCCGATCTCAAGATCACGGGTATGTCCGTGGACTACTACTCCACCGCGGTGACGGTAAAAGACAACACAGCTTCCTCACCCAGAACGGTCTCGGTCGCGGTCACGGTGAATTGACGCCGTTGCGCCAGTCAGTCGCTTCGATCAGTGTCACGCCGGGAAACCTGAGCGGCATCACCCTGAATGTGGCTGCCTCCGCGCACCACCCGCGGATCTGCTGAACGGAGTGTGCGCTCCCGCCTATCTCATTCATCAGGTTCAAACCCACCATCAGGGGGATGAATTGGGAGAGGAGGGAGCGTCGTCTGTTCCCCGTCATCTGGTCGAGTATGTACAGGCTTCCCCTGTGCCTGAGTGTGGCCGAAGCGCGCTCGATGAGGCTCCGGTTTGTCTCCTCATCGAGTCCGTGAAGGATATTGAACAGGAACACGGCGTCCTGACCCGCAGGGAGAGGGGATGTCAGGAAATCCTGCGCAAAGAGCGAGACCCCGTCACCGAGTCCCCCTTCATGCATGGACGCCGCCCAGCGGAGCGCGGGAGCGAAATCCATCACGACCGCGGTGCACCCCTGAAACCTCCGGCAGCATTCCAGTGAGTAAAGAGCGTGCGAGCCGCCGAGGTCGAGTATGCGCCCCCCGCTTGACGGGAGCCGGATTTTCTTGATCACGTCCGGGAGAAGGAGGTGCGCGAGGTTCGCCATCCCCCTGACGTACGTTCCCCAGTCCCCGTCGGTGAATGATGCGTAGTACGGCTCCCTCGGTTTCCCGTGTTCCAGAGAATATTCCAGCCCTCCGAGCCGCCTGTTGAGCGAGTCAAAATAGAATATCAGGTCCCCCAGATACGTCTCAGAACTCTTGACGAGCCATTTCTTCGCCTCCGCGCCCGCGCTGTACTTCCCCTTTCTGTACTCCAGGTAGCCTCCCGCGACGCACGCATCGGCGAGAAGCTTCACCCCCTCCCGGCTCAAACCCGTTTCCCCGGATAGTTCCTGCACCGTGAGCGGGCGCCTTGCGACCGATTCGAACAGGCCCCGTCTCAGACCGACTGTCAGCGCGCGCGCGAAAATTACTCCCCCGAACGCATCCATAACCGGTGTAGGGAGAAGGTGAAGGCGATGTAAGACTCTCTCGCTGAGTGTGGGTGCTGGCGGCAATTCCTGTGTCAATCCCCCTTTTTCATTTCCCTGTATTCGTGAAGAACCTGTGCCAGTCCTTCGTCATGTCCGCAATCGTCCAGCCGTTTTTCCTCCCGAAGTCGAGCGCCTTGTCCAGCCGGCCGAACGTCGCCTTCCTGTCGTACGCGAATTCATTCCCCCCGTTGGTGTGATGCACAAGGAGCGCCAGGTGCCTTCCCTCCCCGGCGGCGGTCCACTGCAGCATCTCGAGATCGCGGTCGGAGTTGCCGAACGCCGCGATTGGCCGGCGGCCTGTGACGCGGTAGATCGCCGGCGGCCTGCCGGCTCCGTCCTCCATCATGTCGAACTCCGGCCGCCGCACGAGCACCGGAGCGCCTTTGTGCAGTTCGAATTTCGTCCTGATGCTGCTCCCGATCACCTCTTCGGGAGGAACGCCGTAGACCTTTTCCGCCCACGCCCTGAGGAACCCGGCGTCTCCCCGGACGACGATGTACGTCTTGAAACCGTTCGAACGGAGGAAATCGAGCAGCTCCAGCATAGGGAGAAGGGCGCACTGGTCGTAGGGGCGATTCAGTCTGGGGTTTCTCGTCTTCGCGAGCCAGTTCATCACCGTCGATTCGAATTCCGCCGTCGTCATGCCGCTGTGCGCGGCTGCCGTCAGCTCCAGCATTCCCCGTGTTCCGGAAGCGGCGAGCGCACTCAGATTTCTTGAGAGGGCGGACTTGAATGGTTCCTTCGTCTTCCAGCGAGGGTACCTGGGGGCGAGAGCCTTGATCCGGTCCAGAATGAAGGCAAGCTCCGCGGGGACCGGTTGTTCGGGACAGAGCGTGCCGTCATGGCTGAACACGGCGATCCGTCCCGGGGGGGGGACAAAATCCGGCCCTCCCGCGTTTGTCACATCCTTCACGAACTGAAGGACCGCGAATTTCGTCGGACCGCTGTTCCACGAGTGAAGCGTATCGGCTCCGTTTCCTCTCGCAGGCGAGAAGAGGACCGCGAGCGCCAACGCGGCAGTCATCACCCGGCGGCGGTCGATTGTCCGGCTGTCCATTGAGTGCCTCAGTGGGGAAGTTTGTCGCGGATGATCCCGTACACAAGTGCCCCCCCGATCGCACAGAGGAGCGCGGCGAAGAACGCGGGGTAGCCGCATCCCGCCAGAGCGTACAGGGGACCGGGGCAGGCGCCCGTCAGCGCCCAGCCGACCCCGAAAATGATCCCCCCGAAGACCGTCCCCTTCTCAAGCTGCTTTGTCTCTATGACGATCGGCTCCCCTTTCATTGAGCGGACGCCGAGTTTCCTCAGCAGGACCATTGAAAGCGCCCCCACGGCGATCGCCGAGCCGATGACCCCGTACATGTGAAAGGAATCGAACCTGAACATCTCCTGAATTCGAAACCAGGAGATCACCTCGCCGTTCGTGAGGGTTATGCCGAAGAACATTCCGAGCAGCGCGACGATGAAATACGTCATGGTGGAGTCCTCTCTACAATTGCAGGATGAGCGGAAGAATGAAGTATGTCGAGATCAGGCCTCCGATGAAGAAACAGAGCGTGGCGATGAGGGAGGCCCGCTGGAATGTCGCAATGCCGTGTATGGAGTGCCCGGAGGTGCACCCTTCCGCGTAGCGGGTTCCGAAACCTACAAGGAACCCCCCGCCCGCGATCAGCATGATCCCCCGCAGCGTCAGGAGCGACCTCCAGGAAAACAGGTCTGCAGGCACGAGCGAAGAGAAATCCCTGACGCCCAGCGAAGCAAGCACGGAGAGCGTCTGTGCCGAAACATGCCCCTGCGGTGCCGTCTTGAGCGTCCCGCTCGCCAGGAATCCTCCGAACGCAATTCCCGCGACAAACACGAGCCGCCACCGGTGGGCCTTCCAGTCATACTGGAAATACCGGGCTGTGGGGCGGATGAACGCGGCACAGATGTCGCGGAACGTGGAGGAAACGCCGAAGTGCCTGTTGACGAGGAGATACAACACTGGCACGTAGAGCCCGATCAGGGGTCCCGTGACATACCACGGCCAGAATGACGAAAAGAAGTCCATACGGCTCCCTTCTAAAGAACGATGACGTCGGCTCCGGTGGACCAACCCGGAGGACCATCCGGTAATAGTAAGAATTCCCCCCGTCAATCTCAAAGAAAACCGCCACCGCGCAAATATGTGGTTGATTTCGTAAATGCCGATCAGTAAATTCCCGCCCACTGTTCTTTCACAATTGCATCTCATAACAAGAGGAGGACCCCCATGTCCCGACCCCAGGATCCGATCCAACGCAGGCATTTCCTCGGCACCCTTCTTGCTTCCGCCTCCGTGGGAGCTGCCGCCCTGGCTCTTCCGATTCAACCCGGAAATGCAAAAGAGCGCGCGCTCCCGGCCCCGGGGGGTTCCGAATTTGAAGCGTGGCTGGGAAAGATCAAGGGGAAACACAAGCAGGTCTTCGATTGTCCCGCTCCGAACATGGGACTTCCTCTCGCGTGGGCGCGCGTGTTTCTGATGACGAACAAGTCGGTCGGCGCGTCCGAAAGCGATGTGACCTCAGTCATGGTGCTCCGTCATAACGGGATCCCGCTGGGGATGGAGAGCCGTCTCTGGGAGAAGTACAAATTCGGAGAGGTGTTCAAGGTCGACGACGAAGCGACGCAGACGCCGCTGACGGCGAACCCGTTCTGGAAGCCGAAGGAGGGCTCGCTCCCTCTCCCCGGGATGGGGATCGACGAGCTTCAGAAAAGCGGGGTCCTGTTCGGCATCTGCGACATCGCACTGACGGTGTACAGCAAGATGGTGGCGGACAAGATGAAGATGGACGCGGCGGAAGTGAAGAAAGACTGGCTGTCAGGGATCCTCCCCGGCATACAGATCGTCCCCTCGGGAGTCCTGGCGCTCAACCGGGCTCAGGAACACGGCTGTACCTACTGCTATGCGGGCTGAGAGTCGCGCCTCTCAGCGGCGGTTCGTCCCGGTGCGGTCCTTATAGTACACGGCATCCGGGGGGATGCGCTCCTGTCGATAGTCGAACTGCTTGAGAGGATATTCAGGGCGGGGCATGGAGTTTATGAACGCGGCGATATGCTGGGCTTCTTCGTCGGTCAGGCTCCCGGGGTTGAGGTAGGGCATTGCGTAGCGGATGATGCCCGCCAGTGTGTAAATCCGGGCAGCCCCTGCGCCGTCGTTCCAGGAATCCGGCCCCCACAGGGGGCCGGCCTTCTTGTCTCCGATCTGGACTCCCTGGCCGTCGTCGCCGTGGCACGCCCGGCAATTCTCCCTGAAGAGCTTTCCCCCCTTTTCGGGGTCGAGCCTCTTGACCGGGACCAGGCCCTCAGGCTGGATCGTGTTCTTCCCGCGCCATGGGAGTTTCTCTCCATTGTCGATTCCCGCCGAGAGCCATTGAATGTATGCGGCCAGAGCCGCGACTTCTTCGCTCCGGGGACCGGGATACAGGGAGGTGTCCGGTCCGGTCGACGAAGCCCGGGGAATGAGTGCTGAACCTGTGGCGTTCTCGCTCCGCATGAAGCATCCGACGATCCTGTCTTCGAGAGAGAAGGGGCGCCCCTCCCGCTTGTTGTATTCAGGGAATACTCCGGCCACGCCAACCAGCGGGAGTGCGCGCTCCCTCTGTCCTCCGTTGAGATGACAGTTGCCGCAGGAGAGACGGTTTGACGTGAACTTCGGTGCCTCAACCGGAGTCTGCATGAAAATCCTGTAGCCCCGCCTGATCCGCTCGGAGTGCGGGGAGCTTCCCAGCGTCGAGTCCTTGAGGGGATCCCTCGGGACATCCCAGGCTGTTGCCATCGTCGCTCGTGCGCTTATGAGCCGCCCGGGGAGCGGACCATCAGCCTCCTGGCTCCTTGATTCCTGTGCGGCATTGACATAGATGAGACACAGAAGCAGGGGGAAACTGATGGGGGGTACGCCGGCAGGCTTTTTCATTCTCATTCCGTTCCTTTCTCCACTCCGCCAGATAACACCATGAACACAAAGGCCGTTCCCGAAATTTCCCCCCGGGGCCTACCGGACGATCAAAGGGATCAATGTCGGCCTTCGGAGTGCCGGAGAGCGTGAATCAGACGATCTTGAATCAGGAAAAAACGAATGTGCCCTCGGCGGTATCTGACCCGCCCCTCCCAGTTGCACATTCCCAGCTATCATCCCCCGCTTCTCAGTTCTAGAAATCGGTAATTCAGTTTTCCGAATCCTGCAAAGAGCCGGATGATTGTCCCGCTGCCGGTGTCTCCTCAGTGAAAATAAATCTGTCATTTCTTTGCATGTGTGGTCATGACCAATGAGCTCTCATTTGGCATGAAATTTGGTTGCCGGAAGCCGAAAAAATCCCGGGGATCTCCTGATGATGCAGCTGTCAAAGACCGGCGAATACGCCGTTCGAACAATGATTCACCTGGCTGCTGTCCCCTATGGAGAGCTGGTGCAGATATCCGACATATCCAGACAGTGGGAAATCCCGGAGGGATTCTTGCGCAAAATTGTCGCGCAGCTCTCGAAGGACGGCCTCATCCGCTCACAGCGTGGAGCCGGCGGTGGAGTCCGGCTCTCCAGGCCTGCGGATACGCTGACGCTCCTCGATGTGATCGAGGCCGTTGAAGGGAAGGTCTTCCTGAACAAGTGTCTCATTGCGCCCGGGACCTGCCACCTCGATCTGACATGTGCGGTGCATCTTGTCTGGTGCGATGCGCAGCAGGCCCTCCGGAGGATATTGAACACGAAGTCGCTGGC
This sequence comes from Ignavibacteriota bacterium, assembly GCA_003154425.1. GTDB lineage: Bacteria > Bacteroidota > Ignavibacteria > UBA10030 > UBA6906 > Fen-1273. Next base: position 416 of record PMDK01000287.1, on the reverse strand, counting down.
CGAGCTTGCGTCAGGTGTCATCAACGACCGCTCCCGGGAACCCGTCCGGGCGCTGGCCTGAAAGATCCCATGCTGAACCGTCAATTTTGCGTCGAGATTCCCGACATCGAATACTGGCAGCGTCAGATCAAGTGCCAGTGGGGATGCCCGGTCCGCACTGACGCGCGGGGATACGTCGTGGCGATCGCCGAGGGAAGGTACCTCGACGCCTACGGGATCGCGCGTGCTCCGAACCCGTTTGCCTCGATCT
>PMDK01000287.1:0-140 GCA_003154425.1 Ignavibacteriota bacterium | reverse complement strand
CACCGAGAAGTACGGCGTCGAATCGGGTGATCCCGGCGCCACGATCCAATTCTCCTCCGCCCGTCGTGATCCCGCAAATCCCCGTGCCGGCACGAAGATCGCAGTCATCGGGGCAGGCGTCGCCGGATTGACGGCTGCGC
>PMDK01000203.1:5560-13056 GCA_003154425.1 Ignavibacteriota bacterium | reverse complement strand
GTGTACCGGCTTCCGAGGGATCTCGTGCAGATGGAGATCGACGCGGTACTTTCACTCGGAGTCGAGCTCAGGCTCAACACGACTGTCGGTACGGATATCACGATCCCCGGAATGCGCGGCGAGGGGTTCGAGGCGATTCTGATAGCATCGGGGCTCCAGAAAGGACGCGATCTCAGTATTGAAGGGGCGAGTGCGGCCGGTGTCATACACGGGATCGATTTTCTTAAGGCCGTCAACACCGGCAGGCCGGCGGCGATCGGCGACCGCGTTGTGGTGATCGGTGGAGGGAACGTCGCCTTCGACGTCGCCCGTTCGGCCGTCCGTCGTCCGGGCCGCTCGGAAGCCCAGGATTTTTACGAGGCGACTGACAGCTCCCGCATGGCGCTCCGTGCAGGCGCGAAAGAAGTCCATCTCGTCTGCCTTGAATCCCGGGAGGAGATGCCGGCCGACGAGCTTGAAATCAAGGAGGGGATGGAAGAAGGGGTCACACTCCACCCGTCGCGCGGCCCCTTGCGGATCGTGACGGAGAACGGGAAGGTCACAGGCCTTGCGACGCGCCGCGTAAAATCGGTGTTCGACGCCGCCGGGCGGTTCAATCCCGCGTTCGAGGAGGAACCCGGCGAAACGATCCCCGCCGACACGGTCATGCTCTCCATCGGGCAGAGTGCCGATTTCGGGTTCCTGAAGGACATGCCGGACCTGAAGATGAGCCGGGGGCTTGTCGAAATCGACCCCGTGACCAGGCAGACGAGCATCCCGTACATCTTCGCCAGCGGCGACGTTGCCGAGGGAGCGCGTTTGTTCATCAACGCCGTGGCTTCCGGTCAACGCGCGGCCGTATCCATCGATGAGTACCTCCGGGGAGCAACGCTCCACGAAGAGAGGACGGGAACCTTCACGCTGCCGCGGGCTCACGGGATGGCCGAAGGATACCTTCAGTTCGACCGGGTAAATCCGCCCGTGATCGAGCCCCCTGACCGCATTGCCGGGACGACGATCATCGAACAGAATTTCGAGGAAGCGGTCGCCCGCGAGCAGGGAGAGCGCTGCCTCAAATGTCACATCAACACGATATTCAACGGGGAAGAATGCATTCTCTGCAACGGTTGCGTCGACGTCTGCCCAACGTACTGCCTTGCGCTCGTGCCTCTCACGCAGATTGCGGCGGACCCCCGTCTTGACGAGGTCCTCCTCCGCCGCTACGGAGTGGACGTCTCCCGGCTCGCGGCAGAAGAGGGGCCCGCCGCGGTGCGGGCCGCCGGCTCCGCAATGCTTAAGGATGAAGAGCTCTGTATCCGCTGCGGATACTGCGCGAAGCGATGCCCCACCGGCGCCGTTACAATGGAGCATTTTGACCATCATCAGCAGTTTACACTGCGTTAAAACCGGGAAGGAATCCCTCATGGTCATCTCCGTGTACTTCCTCATTTTCCTCAGCATCGTGCTCGGCGTGCTGTTCGCGCTCGGATTCGTCTGGGCCGCGAAGACAAACCAGTTTAAAGACATCGAGGAACCCAAATACCGCATGCTTCGTGACGAAGACTGACGCCACTACGACAGGAGCACAGGTGTGAAAAAGACGAACGTCCGGATGCAGCAGCCCGGGATGGACAGGAGGACATTCCTGACCGCGCTCGGGCTGGGAGGAGTGGGGGTTTCCGCATTGATCGCTGCCGTGGGAAATCTCCTCTACCTCAAGCCCGCAGTTGACTACGGGCCGCCCACCGTCATCCGTGCCGGCAGACCGGGCGAATACAAGGAGGGGATCAAGGAAGTCCTCGAGGACCAGCGCGTTGTGATCGTCCGGGACAAGAAGGGATTTGCCGCCATCTCCATTACGTGCACGCACCTGGGGTGCACGGTCGGCACCTCCGACGCGGGGTTCGAATGCCCCTGTCACGGGAGCCAGTACGACAACGACGGGTTCGTGACCGGCGGTCCTGCCCCCCGGCCGCTGGACTGGTATCAGGTCAGTATTGCACCGAACGGCGAACTGGAGATCGATAAATCGGTCAAGGTTCCGCCCGGCACATTCTTCAAAGCATGACGCTTCCTACGCCACCGGGGACTTCCATGAACGACTCAACCCAGAATGCGCGGCCCGCGCCCCGAAACCGGCTTGCTGAATTCGGGAATCACATCTACCGGTCGCTGTTCCGCTACGGCAGGGTCCCGCAGGACGCCGAAGGGCAATCATACGCCGTGTTCAACAGTCTCTTCCTTCACATCCATCCTGTGAAGGTGTCGCGCCATTCTCTCCGGTTCGGATACACGCTGGGACTCGGAGTGATCGCGACGGCCCTCTTCCTCGTCCTCACGTTCACCGGCATCTGGCTGATGTTCTACTATTTCCCGTCGGCCAGCGAAGCATACAACAGGATGCTCGACCTCCGGTCCGCGGTTGATTTCGGGTTTGTCCTCCGCAACGTGCACAAGTGGGGGGCCGAGCTGATGGTGCTCGTCGTCATCCTCCATATGGCGCGCGTCTTCTTCACGGGCGCATACAAACCCCCCCGGGAATTCAACTGGCTCGTCGGGATCCTCCTCCTTCTCCTGACTCTCGGTCTCTCGTTCACCGGCTACCTGCTCCCCTGGGACCAGCTTGCGTTCTGGGCCATCACGGTCGGGACGTCGATCGCAGGGTATGCCCCGGTGCTCGGTCCGCCGCTCAGGAGGTTTCTCCTGGGTGGGGATGTGGTCGGACAGGAAGCCCTGGTCCGGTTCTACGTTCTTCACGTCGTGATACTCCCGGGGCTTCTTTCGATTTTCCTGGCCGTCCATTTCTGGAGAATCCGCAAGGATGGAGGGCTCTCTCATCCGGATGACAATGACATCCCGCCGAAAGGAGGCGGACGATGAACGAGGTCAATACAAAGCACGTCTACCCGGAAGACCCCTCCAAAACCTACGGGCTGATGGAGCTGGTGAAAGGGACGAAGCCCACGGTGGGACTTCAGCCTGATGATATGGTCTTCACCTGGCCCCATCTCCTGGTTCGCGAGCTTACCCTCTTCGTCGTGGTTGTCGCCGTTCTCCTGGTGCTGGCGTTCCTGTTCAACGCGCCCCTTGAAGAGCTTGCCAACCCGAACCATCCGCCGAACCCGGCCAAGGCTCCCTGGTATTTTCTGGGACTCCAGGAACTCGTGAGCTACTCTGCGGTTATCGGGGGGGTTATGATCCCCACGCTCATCGTTCTGGGACTGGCGCTCGTCCCGTTTGTTGACAGGAAGAGGACAGGGATCGGCGTCTGGTTTGCGAAGGAAAGGTCGCTCGCGAACGGACTGTTCCTGACGTTTCTCATCCTCATGCTTGTACTGATCATCGTCGGTATGTTCTTCCGCGGACCCAACTGGGGCTTCGTGATCCCCTGGGAATCCGCACAGTAATCGATCGTGGTGAACATCGGAGTCCTCATGCAGATCGGCCTGTCAATGAAGATCGCCCTGATAGCCGGGGTGGTGCTCCTCCTCCTGGGGAACGGGTTTATCGTCTACAAGAATTTTGAAACCGAGTGGCGCTCTTACCAGAAGGATTATCTGGCGATGGTGTACGAGAGAACCACCGATCTGCACATGAAGGAGATCATCGCTGCCCGATCACCCCGCATCGAGCAACTCGTCATCACCGGTTTCGGGAAGGAGCGGGTGGACAGATGTGTCACCTGCCACATGGGGATCGACGATGCGCGGTTTGCCGATGCGCCCCAGCCGTTCCGCACGCACCCGAAGATGCCGGGAAACCACCCGTACAGGACGTTCGGGTGCACGACCTGTCACGCGGGGAACGGCCGGGGACTCTCGGTGGTCGACGGACACGGGACCGGCAAATACTGGACTGAGCCTCTCTTAAAGGGGGTGCAGATTGAGATTGGGTGCGCAAAATGCCATCCGTCCCCCTATCTCCCTGAGACACCCGTGATCCGCAAAGGGGCGGCGCTCTTCCACGCCTCGGCATGCTACGGATGCCACCGGATTGAAGGGGTCTCGAACGGCAAGCTGGGACCGGAGCTGACCCGCGTGGGGACGAAGTGGCCGATTGAATACATACGCGAATCGATCGTCTTCCCCAGGGCGAATTCACCGCTCACGATCATGCCCACATTCAGCCTGAACGAAGACGATATCGTGGCGCTCACCGTGTACCTGAAGAGCCAGACGGGCGAGAACCTCGTACGCGGCCCCGTGATACAGTACGACAGCCTGAGGCAGTGGAAGGCGAGGAAACCTCCGGATGTCCCCGTCACTGCACAGGCGGGGGAGTCCGTCTTCCGGGATATGGCCTGCCGGGCGTGCCACACGGTCAATGGCGTCGGGGGGAAGATCGGTCCGGACCTGAGCGTCTACGGGCTGCAGCGCACGAAGGCGTACATGATCCAGCACCACATCAACCCCCGCTCGCTGATCGGCGGGTCGATCATGCCCGACTTTGATTACTCGAACTCTGAGCTGGAGGCGCTCTCACTCTACCTTTCAAGCCTGAAGAAACTGACTGTGGATAACGCTGTCGTGTACGCCCCCGTGAAGGGGCAATGATCGAGTACGGCGTCATATTCCTGACCGGCGCCCTGGCGAGCCTTCACTGCATCGGCATGTGCGGAGCGGTCGTTCTCGCGTATTCAATGCAGGTTCAGATAGGGGGGTCGGCGTCGCGGAACCGTGTCACAGCCGATATCCTCCGCCACGGGACCTACAACGGAGGACGCGTCCTGTCGTACGCGGCGCTGGGTGCTCTGCTGAGCGCTGCGGGGCTCCGGCTCGTATGGGTAAGGAACGCCGGAGACTATCTCTCGATCGCCGCCGGGGCCGTCATGGTCCTCGCCGGAGCTGCGATGCTGGGCTGGGTGGGAATACCGGCGCGCATTTCGCTCGGGGGGGGGAGCGGCGGGCCGGTGACCCGGCTGCATGCACGGCTGCTCAACGGGGCTTCCCCGGTCCGCACGCTCGCTCTCGGTATGCTGACGCCCCTTCTTCCGTGCGGCGTGCTGTACGGGATGCTCGCGAAAGCCGCGGCCGCCGGGACGGTCGGCGGCGGGGCGCTCACGATGGCAGTGTTCGCTCTCGGCATGACCCCGTCGCTCAGTGCGCTCGGCGGCTTCTCCTCGCTCTTCTCTGCCCGGATGCGCAGGGGGGCGGAGCGGCTCGCGGCGGTGTCGATCATACTGATGGGAATTGTTCTCCTGTTGCGCGGCCTGCACATTCCCTTCCTTGGGATCGTGGAGCCGCAGGGAGCCGCGTGCTGCGCGCCCGCAGCCTGAATGAACCCCGCCGTGGGGGGAGACAAATGACAGGATCACAGCGACAGGGAGCAGACGAATGACCCGACTGCAAAGAGGTATCCGCCGGGGAGCCGCGCTTGGCGTGCTCGCGCTGGCGCTTGCTGTCGAAGGAAGCAGGCTCGACGCCGGTGATAGTGGCGCTCCGGTTTCCCCTCCTGTGACCCCGGAATCGATCAGGGCGGGCGAAGCAGTTTTCTTCGAATACTGTTCCGGCTGTCACGGCAGGCGAGCAGACGGGCGGGGACCGGAGTCCCTCAACCTCGACCCCAAACCGCAGAATCTCCGCAACGCACAGTTCGTGAAGCACCTCTCCGATGAGCGGATCTACACCTCGCTGAGCGGGGGCGTCCGGGGGACGGCGATGCCGGCTTGGGAACTGGCCCTCTCGGCGGAGCGGCGCTGGAACGTCATCCACTATATCAGGTCCCTGACCGCGGACGACACCATTGCTCTTCCGAACGGCATCGCCCGTCAGGCGGTCGACCCCGGCATGAAAAACCCGCTCCCGGTGGACGAGCAGTCCGCAGCCGCCGGGCGGAAAATCTTTCTGAGCTACTGCGCGAGCTGTCACGGGCAGAAAGCGGACGGGCGCGGGATACTTGCCCCGAACCTTATCCCCGCACCCCGGAATCTCGTCGCCATCACCTCATGGGGAGAGAAACCGTTCATCGAGTACCTGGCGGATGCGCGCGTGTACGACTCCGTCACCAACGGCGTGCCGGGGACGTCGATGCAGCCCTGGATCGGCGTGCTCGACGACGTTCAGAGATGGCAGGCGGTCTGCTTCCTGCGGTTTGAAGGGGACCGGGAAAAGAAGGCCCGGTCGGGGGAACCGGCAGGAACCAATTGAGAATTGAGAAGCGCTTCCACCTTCACAGCAACCGACACTCCTCACACTCCGCACGACATCGAAAGGACTGCATATGAACAACACTTCCGTCGTCCATGAGGACACGAGCGCCCGGTGGTTCATCTACACCGCCGTGACGTTCTTCCTCGTGACAATTCTGATCGGCATCCTCATGGCCACCAGATTCGTCTTCCCTGAATTCCTGGGAGGGATCGCCGCGATAAGCAACGGGCGCATCCGTCCCATCCATACGAACGGGGTCCTGTTCGGCTGGCTTCTTGCCGCGAACATGGGGCTGGCCTACTTTGTCGTTCCGCGGCTGTGCGGGACAAAGCTCTTCAGCGAAAAACTCGGACTTGCGACGCTCGGGCTCTGGGTGGTCATCATCCTGGGCGCGGTAGTGACGCTTGCCTCGGGTGATACACAGGCGAAGGAATACCTCGAGCTGGACACGACTCTGGACATTCTTGTGACGATCGCATGGGTCATGTTCTCCGTCAATATGTTCGTGACGATCGCGAGGCGCTCGAAGGAGCGGCAGCAGATGTACGTGAGCCTCTGGTACCTCATGGGGACGCTGATCTGGACCGCCGTTCTCTGGATCGTCGGCAACCTCCCGGTGTATTCCGGCGTCAACGACGCTAACGTCAACTGGTGGTTCGGGCACAACGCCGTCGGACTGATTTTCACGCCGATGGGGCTGGCAATGGCCTACTATTACATCCCGAAATCGACGGGGAACCCTCTCTACAGCCACAAGCTCTCCATTGTCGGGTTCTGGACGATCGCGTTCCTGTACATCTGGAACGGCGCCCATCATATCATCTTTGGTCCGATACCGACATGGCTGCAGACCGTGGCGATTCTCTTCAGCATCTCCCTCCTGATCCCGGTCTGGACCGCGGTCTCGAACTTTTACGGCACTCTCCGCGGGAAATGGACGCAGGGGAATTATGTGGTCAAGTTCCTCGTTGCGGGGACGACCTTTTATCTCCTCACCTGTTTCCAGGGACCGATGCACTCGCTCCGCACCGTGAACCAGATCGTCAGCAANNTTTTTCGCGATGGCGGGGATTTATTATACGCTTCCCAGGATTCTCAAGCGCCCGATGTACTCGGACAGGCTCGGGGAATGGCATTTCTGGCTTTCGTTCGTAGGGTTCCTGGGATTTGCTGTCAGCCTCTGGATCGGCGGGTTCGTGCAGGGACTCCAGTGGATGAACTATACGATTTCGTTCCTCGACACAGTGAAAGCGATGTACCCCTACTACCTTGTGCGGCTCTTTTCAGCAGTCATTATGATCGCCGCCCAGTTGTTGTTCGCCTACAATATCCTGAAGACCGCCCGCGGCGGCGCGCAACTGAAACCGG
>PMDK01000203.1:0-5512 GCA_003154425.1 Ignavibacteriota bacterium | reverse complement strand
CAGCAGGTGCGGAACCTGCTGGAAGAGACACAGCGGTACGGTATGGGTGAGGAAGAGACGTTTAAGCGGTTCGGCATCCGCACCCTGATACAGGCCCCCCCCTCCCAGCCCGGTGAATACGTGTACGATCAGCCGCACCTCCTCGGCACCCGCCGTGTCGGTCCGGATCTCGCCCGGGTCGGAGGGAAGTACGACAACACCTGGCACCTGAACCATTTCCGTGACCCGCGAAGCACGTCGCCGGGCTCCCTGATGCCCGCCTACACGTGGCTGTACGACAAAGCCGGACAGCCGACGGGTGAGGCGATCGCGCTTGTCGCGTATATCCAGAAGCTGGGGACGAACTACAGGTGGCGCGAGGAAGGGGTCGAGCAGGCGCGTGCTCTTCAGTCGAAGCGCGCCCCCGCAGCTCCCGCGCAGCAGCCTGTTCCGCCGACGACACCACAGGAGAGTGCACAATGAGCCAGCCGACAATCGAGTACACCGACGATCCAATCCCTCAGAACAACGAGCGGGGGCCGGGGTGGTTCCTGAAGATCGCCTACGTCGTCATCGCCCTCACCTGCGTGTATTATCTCTATGCGAACTGGAGCTGGAAATCCAACTACCAGGAGCAGCAGGAGAAGATCAAGTCCGAGCTCGCGAAGTGATCCGGACTCTGGAGACGTATCACCGGAAACGGCGTCTCGTGGAGGCGTGCAGCACCGCCGCCATCATCGTGATGCCGTTTCTGAATATTTTCAGGCTCGACATCCCCACGCTCCGGTTCTATTTCTTCAACAGCGTCCTCTGGCTCGACGAATTCTATCTTCTCTTTCTGGCGCTCATGTTGTTCCTCTGGATTTTCGTGATGTTTGCGATGCTCTACGGGAGGGTGTGGTGCGGATGGATGTGTCCGCAGACGGTCGTGAGCGAGCTCGTCCGCTGGTGGGAAGGGAAGACGCGGCGGATGTTCAGGGTCCCCCGTTCGGGAGGGGCGCTCTGGCGGCGCGGGGGGGCGTTCGCGCTTCTGGCGGCAGGGACCGGAGCGGTCTCCCTTTTCATCGGATTCAATCTCGTCGCCTTCTTTGTTGACCCCGTTTCGATGATCCGGGACATCGCCGCCGGGACGCTCGGTGTCGTCACCGGTGGGACCATCGCAGGCATTGCCGGGCTTGTCCTCGTCGACGGACTGTACTGGAGGGAGAAATTCTGTGCAAAGGCGTGCCCGTACGGGATGATGCAGATGCTTGTGACCGACAGCCGGACGCAGATCGTTCAGTACAGCACGGAACGGGACGAGGAATGCATCGAGTGCAAAGCCTGCCTCCGTGTCTGCTCCATGGGGATCGACATCCGTGAATCCCCCTACCAGAGCGAATGCATCCAGTGCGGAGAATGCGTCGATGCCTGCACGCAGATTCTCGCGCGGAAAGAGACGCCGACGCTCATCGGGTTCTCCTGGGGTACGCACGAGAAGTCGGGGGGCCTGGCCGCGCGGCTCGGATTCGTGGACGCCAAGCGGTGGATCATGCTTGCCCTGACGCTTGCATATACCGTCGTGCTCGTGTTTCTGATCAGCATCCGCCAGCCCGTCTCCCTCAGCGTCAGCGGTGACCGCTCCACGCTGTTCAGGAAGGGGGAGGACGGGCGCATCTACAACGATTACAGCCTGAAGGTTGCCAACAGGAGCCTGAGCGACGGTGCGTTCACTCTTCAATGCGTCGGGGGGCCCGCCGCTGCGGACTGCACGCTTCAGATCGGGGAGAATCCCGTTCCCCTGAAATCGCGGGAAGTCCGTACGATAAGGTTCTCGATCAGCAGCGGAGGCGCCAGCCTTCACCCGGGGCCGAACAGGCTCATGCTGAAAGCGATGAACGTCGCGGACACCACTGTTGCGGCAAGCACCGAGGCGGTCTTCTTCATGCCTGAATCATTCGCCGGACTCTGAATGCAACGTCATTAATCGTGAGGAGGATATGAAGCGAGCAATCTACGGTACGATAGCGTTCTTCGTCTGTGTGCTTGTCGTCGTCTGGGTGATCGCTCTCCAGCACCCGGTCCATCCGGTGAAATACGAGGACGGGCGGGTCGTCGCGGCCGGGCACTGATGACGCTGCCAATGACCGGGCAACCTCCCGCCGCCCGCGCCGAGGGAGCCTGCTCGCTCTGCGGGCTCCGACTCCCGCGCCATCCCCACCACGCCCTGATGAACGGGAACGAGCTCCTCTTCTGCTGTGGCGGGTGCAGGAAGGTGTTTCTTCTCCTCTCGGAAAGCGGCCTCCTTGACGGGGATTTCCGCAGCTCCGATCTTTATCAGACCAGCCTCCGGCTGGGGATTATCGGCCGCCCCGACGAAGACCCCGCCCCCGACGCACCCCCCCCCTCCCTCCATGACGCTTCGGAGATCGTGTACCACATCGAAGGGATGTGGTGCTCGTCCTGCTCCTGGCTGATCGAGAAGGTGGTGGCATCCCGGCGGGGTGTGGTGCGGGCGAATGTGTTGTATGCTTCCGACACCGCGAGGATCTCCTACAGCCCCGAACAGGTCGCTCCCTCCTCCATTGCCGCGGCCATCGAAAAGCTCGGGTACCGCGTCTCTTCTCCGGAGGCCGAGTCCGACGTCCGCGCGGAAGAGCGACGCTCACTCCTTGTGAGAATGGGAGTAGCGCTCTTCCTGATGATGAACATCATGTTCTTCAGCTACGTCCTGTATATCGGTTACTTCCAGGAAGTCGCGCGGGAGATGCAATCGCTCGTCCCCGTTGTACTCCTCGGTCTGACGCTCCCGTCGGTGTTCTGGTGCGGCCTCCCTATTCACAGGAAAGCGTGGGCCGGGCTCNNGCCAGCCTTGTCGCGCTGCTTCTTGTGGGAAAGTTTCTTGAGATCTCCGCAAAGCACAGGGCGTCGGAGGGAATCCACCGTCTCAACCGGATGCTGCCGAACAAAGTGCGTATCCTGGCGCCGGAGGGGGAACGCCTTGTGTCGACCGGGAGGCTCCGGGTCGGGGACGAATTCATCGTCAAATCCGGCGAGAAGATCCCGGCCGACGGCGTCGTTGTCAGAGGCGAAGCGTCGGTGGATGAATCGCTCCTGACGGGCGAGTCGCGCCCGGTGCGGAGAGTGACGGGGGAACGTGTCATCGCTTCATCGATGAATCTCAACGGCCATCTGATTGTCCGGGCGACGTCTGTCGGCGAGGGGACGCTCCTTTCGGGCATAATGCGGATGGTCGAGAGTGCTCTCTCTGTCAAATCCCCGCTCGAGCGTACTGTCGACAGGATTGCGCGCGTTTTCATTCCCGCCGTCCTCCTCCTTGCGGCTCTGACCGGTTTCTTCGTCTTCCTGACTGCGCAGGACGGCGAAGAGGCATTGCTCCGGGCCATCACCGTCCTTGTGATCGCCTGTCCCTGCGTCCTCGGGATGGCGACTCCTCTCGCCATCGCGGCGGGGATCGGCAGTGCCGCGAAAAAGGGGATACTGATACGTGACGCGGAAGCCCTCCAGCGCGCGGCGGCGGCTACCGTCGTCGTGTTTGACAAGACGGGGACTCTGACGGAGGGGAGGTTTGCATTCAGGGAGTGCCGGGCGCCGGACGGCGACGAGCGGGCCGCTCTCCGGTTCCTGGGATCGCTCGAACGGTCCTCGAGTCACCCCCTGGCCGAATCGATCGTGGCCGCCTGCTCGGAACGGGGGATAGGCCTTCTGGACGGGGCGGAGATCCGGATCGAGGAAGGGAAAGGAATCGCGGGAATCATTGAGGGAATGTGCGTCGCGATCGGCACGGAGGCGTTTGTGCTGGGCGAAGGTTTCAGAATCGCTGAAGGCGACAGGGAGTGGGCTGAACGGAAACGTGCGGAAGGGGAGACAATTACCTATTTTGGGCTGGGGGGGGAAGAGGTGGCAGGGTTGTGTCTCTTTGGCGATCTCCTGAAAGAGGGGGGAGCCGCCGCAGTCGGTGCGCTCAACGCGAAAGGAATGAGGGTCGTTTTGCTGTCCGGCGACGCACGCGGGACCGTGCTTGCAGTCGCTGCGCAGGCGGGTATCCGGGAATGCGTGGCCGATGCGCTCCCCGCGGCGAAAGTTGACCTCATCTCTCAGATCCAGAAGGCGGGGGGAAAAGTCGTCATGGTCGGAGACGGAGTAAATGACGCTCCCGCCCTCGCCCAGGCTGATGTCGGGATGGCAATGGGGTCCGGCACGCAGTTAGCGGTGGAGTCCGCGGGGGTGACGCTCCTGCGCGACGATCTGTCACTTGTCCCGGAGACAATCGCGATTGCCAGGCGGACGGTCAGGACCGTGAAACAGAACCTGATCTGGGCCTTCCTCTACAACGCGATCGGCCTGGTCCTCGCGGTAACCGGACTTCTCAATCCGTTGATCGCCGCCGGGGCCATGGTCGTGAGCAGCCTCTCCGTCGTTCTCAATTCAATGCGCCTGCGCGAGAAGGAGGGGAGATCTCTGCAGATGATACTTGAATTCCTGGTCCCCTGGAGGGAGCCGAGATCAACATGAACCGTTCTGCACGATTTCTACTGCCACTCAGTCTCATTCCTGTCACTCCGGAGGTGCTCCCGGCCCCCTCCTCCTTATCGATCCGGCCAGCGGCGCGACCGTTGATTCCGCCTGTGTGCTAGTCTTTTCCGGTGTCAGGAGAAGGCCCCGCAAGATGAACATCTGCCTTGAAATCAACGGGGTCAAAAGAGCTGCCCGCTCCCTGCCCGCCTGGCCTTCCCCCTCTTCCTCCTCCGCGTCTCCCCCCTCCTCCAAATCCTCCCCCTCCTCCACCCGGAGATCTTCCGCCCCCTTCTCCCATTCCTTCTCCCATCCCTCCTCCTCCTGCGCGCCCCCCGACGACCTCCTTCTCGGTCTGTATTTCGATTCTGAATGTCGAACCGGGAGATGCGCCCACCGCGTATGGCCTGTCCTTCGAAGCCTGGAGCGGCACTTTGAGCTCGTACATTGAAGAACCGTCCGAACTCCCCACGCGCACACTGACGCCCGGCGCCTCCAGTGGAGAGAAGAGCGTCCTGTCATTCTTGTCGGCTCCGAGTATTTCCATGTCATGCATCCCCGTCCCCATAGGGTAGAGGATGCCCAGTTTCTTTCCGCCGTCCCGCTCAAGCCAGACGGTCATTCCCGGGCCGGCGATGCGCCTCCGGAACTCCTCCTCCGGTGCGAGGATCCGGAGATAGAAGAATGCGGAGTCGTTCTGCATCCCGATGAACAGGTGCGTATCTTTGACCGGGGTGAACGGCGACTTCCATTCCCGTGCCGCGCTGTCGATTGTCACTCCCCTGGTTCTCCATGAGCTGGGCATCTGAGCGGTGCTGCCGCATCCGGAAGCAAGCAAGGCCGCGAAAACGGCCAGCCCCGCCAGCGTGTGCGTCCTGTATCGGGACCCCCGGTGGGAGGGGGATCTGCGTCGGTTCCTCTTCATCGTGCGCGTTCCTCTTTAGTAAGTGCGGTGTGACTCTTAGATTCGCCGGGGGGCCGGGAGGTTTAAGGGTTTCATTGACAATCCGTCCGGGGA
>PMDK01000207.1 GCA_003154425.1 Ignavibacteriota bacterium | reverse complement strand
CGATCTTCTTTGCGCTCGGGTAGAATGTCGACAGGGCGGCCAGGGCACTGACGAACATCCCCATCGGGTGGGCGTCGTGGTGGAAGCCGTCCATGAACTTCTTCAGGTTCTCATGGACGAACGTGTGTTCTGTGATCTGTTTCGACCAGTCGGCGTTCTGCGCTTTCGTCGGCAGTTCGCCGTTGACGAGGAGATAGGCCACTTCGAGATAACTGCACTTCTCAGCAAGCTGTTCGATCGGATATCCCCTGTACTGGAGTATCCCCTTGTCGCCGTCAATGAACGTGATCGAGCTCTTGCATGAGGCGGTATTCATGAACGCGGGATCGTACGTCATCATACCGAAGTCATCTTCCTTCACCTTGATCTGACGGAGATCGATGGCCTTGATCGTGTCATGCTCGATCGGTAACTCGTATTGCTTTCCGGTTCTGTTGTCGACGACGGACAGCGTGTTGGTCTTTCCGGCATTTTTCGCATCGCCAGTGGTTTGCGCCATGGGTTCTCCTCGGCCTTTCGGTGGACAATGAGGTGGACTATGAAAATGAGCGGGATTGGGGGGCGTACAATAGCAACTGTAGATAAAGTAAGCAATAATTCCCATTCTCGCAAAACCCCCTCCCCGTCATCGCTCCCCCCCCTAATTTGTTGATTTTCAGCCATGGGTTTCTTAGGTTAACTGTCACTGCGGCCGTATATTCCATGCCACCGGTTCCCGACCTGTCCGCCGGTGAACGTGGTCCCGCAANNCAATGTTTCTCTTCGTCGACGGATTTTAACGAGATTTTCGACGTTTTCCAGTCGGCACTGGCCCAGCGGGTGACCGAGTTTGAACCCTACAGGCTTCTCTTCTGGAACCCGTCTCTTACTCCCGACGAGGTGAGGCTCTTCGGCGAGAAACTCGCCGGGGAGTTCCCCCAGGTCGCCTACGAAGTCTTCCTCTGGCTCGCCGGAATGTTCGAAGCGACCTATTCCACCAGCGACAACCACGAGCTTGCGGTCCACTACTACAGGAAAGCAGCCGGGGTCAACCCCGCGGAACCCGAGCCGTATGTCAAGGCCTGTGACTGCCATGAACCCGATCTCAACATCCCGCCGGCAGCCGGACTCATTGAATTCCTGAAGTCCGGACTTCCGCACGTCGTGGACCCGTCCCCCCTGTTCAAACGCCTGGGAGATCTTTACACATACATTGGCGACACGGAGCAGGGGCAGTTCTACCGCCTCAAGGCGGAGAAGCCTCCCGAGGGCCCCGGGGATCCCCCTCCGAAACCGGGGGAAGGAGAACAGCCCGCCGCATGAAGCAGCTGAGGGGCTACGCGCTTGTCGCCTCGGGTGCCTTCCTGTGGGGGTGCGCTGCGACGGCGGCGAAGCTCCTGCTTGAGCGGCGGGTCGACACGATTCTCCTCGTGCAGACGCGCGTCACCTTTTCCGTGGTCCTCATGGTGTGCGTCCTTGCGCTCTTCCGCCGCGACCTCCTCCGTGTTCGCGTGAACGATCTCTGGAGGATGGCTCTTCTCGGGGTGGTGGGGATTGCCGGCGCCAACTACACCTACTATGTCGTGATCAGGGAAGCGTCCGTCGCCATCGGGATTCTCCTTCAGTACACGGCCCCCCTCTTCATCATGGCATATGCCGCGTTCGCGCACGAAGAAGAGCTGACGGCGGCGAAGTTTGTTGCAGCCCTTCTTGCTCTGGCCGGCTGCTATTGCGCGGTGGGCGGTTTCGAGGCTGCGAGCGGACTTCCCGCCGGCGCGCTTGCCATCGGTATTCTGGGGGCGATCTGCTTCGCGTTCATGACTGTCTTCACGCGGCACCTGCTGGCAAGGTACAGTATCTGGACCGTCATGCTCTATGGCTTCGGGTTTGCTTCCATGTTCTGGCTCATCGTCAATCCTCCGTGGCGCGTCATGGAAGAAAGCCCGTCGGCCGCCACCTGGCTTGCGCTTCTCGGCCTGGCGCTCATATCCGTTCTCCTTCCCTACACGCTCTTCTTTGCGGGTCTTCGGCACGTGGTATCCTCGCGTGCCATCATCATCAGCACGCTGGAGCCTGTCACGGCCATCGCTACCGCCGCGCTCGTGGCGGGGGAGAAATTCACGCTCCTCCAGGGAGTCGGCGCGGGCCTCGTTCTGGGAGCGATCCTCATGCTTCAGGTGCGCCGGGAAAAGGGAGGGGAAGAAATCGGGGAGGTATCGCATGCCTCCAGGTGAGAGGCGGGCGGAAAAGCTCAGGCGCGCACTCAGTCTGCGCCAGCCCGACCTCACGGTCGTGCTTGAGAACATACACGATCCTCACAACGTGAGCGCCATTCTCCGGTCCTGCGATGCCGTAGGAGTCCTCCGCGTTGAGCTGTTGTACAACACCGAGAAATTCCCGCGCATCGGGAAGAAGAGCTCGTCCAGTGCGAACAAATGGCTCGATTGCCGCAGACACACCTCCGTGAACGACTGCTACGCGAGGCTCAGGGAGGAGGGGTTCCGCGTGTACGCGACCCGGCTGGGCGAATCGACCACGTCGCTCTATGACCTCGATCTCTCCCGACCGTCGGCGCTCGTGTTCGGCAATGAACACCGGGGTGTTTCCCTCGAGGCGGCGGAGATGGCCGATGGCAATTTCCACATCCCCATGGTCGGGATGATCCAGAGCCTCAATGTCAGCGTTGCGGCGGCGGTTTCGCTGTACGAAGCGCACAGGCAGAGACTTTCCGCAGGGGGCTACGGGAAACCCGCCCTGGGGACCGGAGAAATGGCGCGCTTGTATGACGATTGGATCGGGCGCTGAGGAGGGCCGGAGTGAGCCTTGCGTGTACCTCGGGCATTTTTTATATTGGAGAAGCAACAAAATCCTCTATGTGCCGTATACGGAACGATGGCCAATCTACTCATGAACCAGAATCCCGAGGGCGTCAACTTCATCGGTCTGAATATCATTCTGATCGGCGTCGTTGCGCTGGCGATATTTGCCTACCTGGTCATGTTGATCCGCAAGCGATGGAAGAAGGGATTCCTCCACGACGCCCAGGTGAGGCCGAAGGGGAAGAAATGACTGCGAATGTTTCGTCGCTTTCTGCAAGGTGGCTTTCGGGCCACCTTTTCAGTTTCACGCCGCGTCCTCTCACGCTCGCTGCGCTCGCTCTGACAATCGTGTTTGCTCCGGGGGCTCCCGCGCAGCCGGGCGCTCCGCATCCTCACCACACCCACGTGAGTCTCGTCGCCGATGTCGGCGGCATCGTCCCCGGGAGAAGCTTCACGGTCGGCGTCCTGATGAAAATGGATCCGGGATGGCACACATACTGGAAGAACCCCGGGGATGCAGGTCTCGCCACGCAGATCCTGTGGGACATCCCGGGCGGGTTCACCGCTGGTCCCCTCCGCTGGCCTCTTCCGCACAAGTACACCGACAGCGGCGACGTGCTCAGCTACGGGTACTCGGAAGAGAACATGCTTCTCGTCCCTTTTACGGCGCCGGCTTCGATCGCTCCCGGAACATCGATAACGCTGAAAGCGAAAGTGACATGGCTGGAGTGCGAAAGAATTTGTGTCCCGGGTGAAGCGGCGCTTGGCATAACGCTCCCTGTCGGCGGGGGGGTCCCCATTCCGGATAACACAGCGCTTTTCGCCCGCTACGATAAACAGGTCCCCCCGCTGTTCATGGCGCAAAAGGACGTTTCCCTTGCGACGTCTGCGGGAACGAATCGCGTCGAGATCAGGCTCTCCGCCGCGGGAGATGCGCGATTCGTCACTGCCGGCCCCCTCTCGCCGGATTTTTATCTTGAAGAAGCGGGGGACCTCGTCCCCGGACGGACAACCGTCTCCGGCGGCCCGAAGCTGATCGTCATGACGGTGTCTCTCGCGGCCGGGGAGCCGGTGAAGCATTCGGTCACAGTCCGGGGTACCCTCCTCTTTGCCGTGGCGGGGGGAGCGCCGCGCGCCGGCGTCGTCGAAATACCCGTCCCCCCGGAATCCCTGGTTGTCGGGACCTCCTCCGGAACCCCGGCGGGATCGATTCTCGACCGGAATTTCGAGATCTCACGCACCGTCGGGGGGACGCAGCCGCTTCTCCTCTATATGTTCTTCGCTTTTCTGGGGGGTCTCCTTCTCAATATCATGCCCTGCGTCCTCCCGGTCATCGCACTTAAAGTCTTCGGTCTGGTCAGGATGGCGGGAGATAAGCCCGCGCGCGTCAGGGGGCTCGGTGTTTCGTTCGCCGCCGGGATACTCGCATCCTTTCTCGCGCTCGCGACGGTTGTCATCATCCTGCAGCTCGCCGGAGAGCAGGTGGGCTGGGGATTCCAGTTCCAGGA
>PMDK01000038.1 GCA_003154425.1 Ignavibacteriota bacterium | reverse complement strand
GAGATCCTTGCCCGGGAGGGAATGCTGCCCATGCCGCACTGCACGATCATCGGCGATGGCCCGCAACGCCGGGCGCTGGAGGAGCAGGTTGCAGTTGCGGGTCTCGGTGATCATTTCAAGTTTGCGGGACAGCTGGACCGGGAAGCGCTCTCGCGGTCTCTGCAACAACTCGATTTTTGCGTACAACCTTCACTGTCGGAAGGTTTTAGCAAGGCATGGCTCGATGCGTTCGCGCACGGGCTCCCGGTTCTTGCTTCAGATGTCGGCGCTGCCAGCCAGGTGATCGGCGGTGACGGTGTGCGCGGCTGGCTGGTTCCCCCGGGGGATGTCCGGGCACTTGCGGACCGTTTGTCCCGTGTTCTTTCTGATCCCTTCGATTGGCCCTCTCTGAGGCGGAGTTGCAGGGAGTACACCGAGAAGCGGACGCTTGAAGTCTGGGCAGAAGAAATAGGCAGGATTTGCGCTGCGCAATGGGATATGAGACTCGTGGAAGGCAAACTCCGATCGTGAAGGTGAGCATGTACGGCGTACGGGTTGCCTTGCTCGCGGGTGGCCTCAGCCAGGGTGGCGCCGAGAAGCAGCTCGTGTACATGGCCGGTGCCCTTTTGCGAAGCGGCGCGGAAGTGAGGGTCTATTCGTTGACAAAGGGGGAGTACTACGAGGAATCGCTCCGGTCGCTGGGGCTTGCCCCGAGGTGGATTGGCCGCATAGGAAACCCGGGGGCTCGTGTCGTGGCATGGGCCGCGGCGCTGCGTGATTTCAGCCCCCATGTCCTGCAATCAGGCCACTTTTTTTCGAATCTGTACGTTTGCCTGGTCGCTCCGCTCTACCGCGCGGTGGCGATCGGGAGCATCAGGAGCGATGTGTACCAGGAGATGAAGGCGAACAAAAGGTGGGGGCCGTTGCTGCTGAGGATGCCACCGGCGATCATCGCAAACTCCTTTGCGGCACGCCGCAATGCAGAACAGCTGGGTCTTCCGCCCGGAAAGATCGAGATCCTGCCCAATGTACTCGACCTCAGTGAGTTTGATGAAGCATCCGGCTCCACTCGCGCCCCGCGGAGGGAGAGCGACGCACCGGTCGTGATTGCCGTGTGTCGTCTCGTTCCTGCAAAGCGACTCGACCGGCTCCTTAGGGCGCTCGCGCTGGCGCGACGGGAGATCCCTGCGCTTGGGGGCGTCATTGTGGCCGAGGGGCCCGAATCGGGAAACCTCCACGCGCTGGCTCGCGAGCTGGGGCTGTTGCCTGACGCTGTCAAGTTTTTGGGACGAAGGGATGATGTAGCGAGGCTCCTTCGGGACGCGGATATCGTCGCTCTCAGTTCTGAGCACGAGGGGTTCCCCAACGTGGTGCTTGAAGCTATGGCCGCGCATCTCCCGGTGGTCACGACCCCCTCCGGCGATTCGGGCGTGATTGTCGAACACGGTGTCACCGGGTACGTCGTGGGGGGAGACGATATCAGGGAGATGGCGCGGAGAATCGTCGAGCTGGCATCCGATCCCGGGCTGCGCAGGAAATTTGGCGATGCAGGGAGGGAAAAGACGGTACTCCTGTACAGCGTTGACGCCCTGGGGGGACTCCTGCTGTCCGCGTATCGGTCCATTGCTGCCCGGCTTGGCAACCGCCGCCTGGTAGAGCTGCTTTCCGGGAACGAAGAATTGGAAGAAGGGGTACGCATATGACCACCGCAACAGTGACAGAGTCCGCGCCGTTTCGCCGCCCCCTCGCCAAATCGCGGAAAGCTACGCTCACCACGGTTGACAAATGGGGACTCTTCATGGTTCTCTGCGTGCTTGCAAGCACGGGCGTCGCTCTGGTGTTGGGGTTCAAGACCGGTTTCGCTATGATAAACGCCATTGGATTCCTGGCCGCCATATTCGGCCTCTACAGGCCGGCGGTCGGACTGATGGGCATCAGCATCCTGTGCACGGCGGATCCGCTGGCCCGCGCACTCCTGTTCGCAAGCGGTCCCCTCCCGTGGAATACACTCAACTACTGGCTGCTCCTTGTCATGTCNNTTGTCATGTTCCTCTCGATCGTGTTCCTGATGAGGCTGAACGATCCGCAGTCAAGGCTCATGGAACTCTGGGTGATCGTTCTCCTGTTCGGCCTGGTCTTTACTCCCAAAATGGAAGACGGTGTCGAAACCGCGCTGAACGTCGTGACATTCTTCGGCTTATTGTTCTACTTCTCACGGAACAGCCGTGAAGACGGTGCCTGGTTCTGGCAGGCCGTTGTTGCGGGACTCGTCGGGGCGTTCCTCGGGCGTGCCTTCTATCTGCAAATGTCTCAGCTCCCCGTCGTCAATCCCAATGCCTGGGCGTATTTTCCTGTGACGGCGATATTCGCCATCTGTCTCGGGTTCCGTTTTGCACCGCGGAGGGGGAGGGGACAGCTTCTGCTTGGGCTACTCGCGGCGCTTAACCTTGTCTGGGTATTCCTGAGCGCGAGCAGGGGGACGCTTCTGGTGGGTGTGGTGTGCATGGCGTACCTGATATTCAGCATCAGAAGCAAGGCGGAGCAGATCGGGTACCTGATCTTCGGAACATTGCTCGCCCTCTTCGTTGTCGTGAATTTCAGTGAGCTTAACGATGCCGCGTTACACAGGATTAACAAGCTGTTTGATCCCGATCAGTCCATGATCGGCCGGACCAGCGGCCGGTCGGACCTCGCGTACGGAGGGTTCCTCATCATCCTGGATCATCCTTTCGGTGTCGGCACGGGGGGGTTCACGGATGCCTGGGCCAAAATGGGATTCCGCGAATCACTGAGCGGGTGGGGATACGGTGGAAATCGCGAGGCGCACGCGGGGTGGGTCAAGGTGCTCGCTGAAAATGGGTTTCTAGGGTTTCTTGTTCTTGCGGTCTTCGCATGGTCGTTTGTAGCGGTGGGCTGGCGAAAGAGGCGGGCGGGCCTCTTCCCCCTGGGGCTCTTTGTGACCTGTCTCGTGTCTGTTGCCTGGGTGTCCACCGAATTTGCCGCCAAGGGGATCTGGTTTCTGACCGCCGGCGCCACCGCGCTCCTCAATATGAAAAGCGTACCGGGAATTCAGGCTGTTCCGCCTCCTGCCGGGGCCCGGACCGCTCCCTCTGCGGAGGAGCGCTGACGATGCGCCTTGCGATGTTTACCAACAAGTTCCCGGCCAAAGGGGACACTTTTTTCGCCCGCGATGTGCGTAGCCTCATCGAGGCGGGCATTTCCGTCGACATATTCCCCATGCACAGAATTGATGATGACCTCTGGCAGTGGGTCCCGGAGATTCTCGATGAGAAATCGTTCCCCCGGGATCATGTACGGGGACTGACTCCCGCCGATGCGCTCAGAGAACTCAAGCCCGCGTCTCTCGGCGCCCTTCCCCGTTTCCTGGGGGACTCTGCCGCCATCAGTGCATCCGCCCTCAGGTTTGGAGGGGGGCCATTCATGAAAACCTCGTACGCTCTCGCGCTCGCCTGGGCATGGAGCCGGCGGTACGGGGGGGACTATGACCACATCATGTCGTATTGGGGAAACTACTCGGCGACCTGCGCATACCTCTCGCACCGACTCACGGGCAGGAACATCCCTTTCTCGATCTTGCTCCATGCGGGGACCGACCTCTACCGTACGCAGGTGCATATGGAAAAGAAGCTCCTGTATGCCGACAACATATTTGTAGTCTGCGAATTCAACAGGGAATTCATCCGCAACCGCTTTCCCGTCGTGTACCCCAGAATCGAGCAGAAGATCCGGATCCACCATCTCGGGCTTGATTTCTCGGGACTTCCGTTCGTACTCGACGGCCGACGGAAGAACACCATCCTCTGCGTCGGGCGGTTTGACCGGCGGAAAGGGTTCAATGAGGTGGTCCGGGCTGCCGGGGAGCTCCACCGCCGGGGACGGGAGGTGGAAGTGGAAATCGTGGGGGACGGGGATGAAGCGGGCGCGTTGAAGTCGCTGGCCCGAGAACTCGGCATCGCAGATCGTGTCCGCTTCCCGGGATGGCTCCCGTTCTCAGGTGTGCAGGCCGCCATGAAGGTCGCGACATTCCTTGTCCACCCCTCGACCGACATCGGTGACGCCGTACCGACCGTGATCAAGGAGGCAGAGGCCCTCGGTCTGCCTGTGATCGGAACAAAAGTCGCCGGGATCCCTGAGCTCCTCGATCAGGGGAGATGCGGGATTCTCATCTCTCCGGGCGATCCGGAAGCACTGATCGGAGCCATGGAGAGTTACCTCACGGACGAGACTCTGCGGGCTGGCTATGCCAGGGCTGCGCGCCGGTTCGCGGAGGAGAAATTTGATCTCTGGAGGAACGGGCGCCTGCTTGCCGACAGGCTTCTCTCGACAGTACGGGGGGGTCATGCCCCTGTTTGAACGATACATGCGGGTCCTGGGATATGATATTGCGGGAGCCTCCCTGGAGCTCGGAAACCTCTCGCAGCGGACGCGCGAGGAGCTTGACCGCCGGCAGGAAGAGGCGGCCTGGAATATCGTCAGGTTTCATTTCGCGAACAATCCGCTGTACAGGTCGAAATTGAAGGAGGGGCTCCCGCAACGATGGGAGGATCTTCCGGTCATGACAAAGACTGACTACCAGAAGGAGATGCCTGCGATCCTGTCTGATGGGATGAATCCAGCGGACCTATACCTGTCCAGCACATCCGGATCCTCGGGACATCCGTTCTCGTTCGCAAGGGACAAGTTCTGTCATGCCTTTATCTGGGCGCTGGTCAGGGATCGATTCAGCTGGCACGGGATCACGCTCTCATCACGGCAGGCCCGCGTCTACGGGATACCGCTGGATCGGAGGCAGTACCTGACGGAACGGCTGAAGGACCTTCTGATGAACAGAGTGCGGTTGCCGGTGTTCGATCTGTCCGACGAAGCGCTGGGGCGGTTTGCCCGCAGATTCAGACACACCGCGTTCGAGTACCTGTACGGGTATACGAGCTCGCTGGTGATATTCGCCCGGTACCTCCTCCGTGAGGGGATCGACCTGAGGGGATGGTGCCCTACGCTGAAGCTCTGTATCGTGACGTCCGAGACCTGCACACCCGAAGACAGAGCCGTCTTGATGCGTGCTCTGGGGGTGAGAGTGATCATCGAATATGGTGCCTCGGAGGTCGGGCTCATCGCCTTCGAGAATCCCGCGCTGGAACTGATCGTCTCTGAAGAGAACCTGTTCCTGGAGATCGTCGACACCGATGGAGCCCCTCTGCCGGAGGGAAACTCGGGGGCGATATTGATCACCGACTTGCGCAACAAGGCTATGCCGTTCATACGGTACAAGATCGGAGATATGGGCACGCTCGCTCCCGTGGTCACCGGACGCGGCGACGCCAGGAAGCGTCTCAGTTCCCTCGAGGGACGTGTGAACGACGTGATACTCCTCCCGAGCGGGAAACGGGCTGCGGGGATGACATTTTATTACGTTTCAAGGCGGATACTCGAATCCTCGGGAGTGCTGAAAGAATTTGTGATCCACCAGACCGGACTCGCCGATTTCGTGTTCGACGTCGTTACCGAACGACCGCTGGAGCGGCACGACGAAGAATTGATCCATGGGATACTGGACCGCTACCTGGAGCCCGGATTGAATCTCACCATCAGGCGGGTGCAGGCGATCGATCGTCCCGCCTCCGGNNTCTGAATGAAAGACGCTCGTGCGGATTGCCCGGGGGGCACGGTATCCGGCATGTTCCCGGCCTGCACGAGTGACTCAGCAATGGTCGGGGCCGGGTTGGCCCGAGGGAGAATCCTCCCGAAAATTCGACATGGAAAAGAATGGGAACTGAACAAGATCGCGATGACCATCTGCGGAGATCGTCGTCCATCGCGGGCGATCCTGTGCCTTTCGTCAGCATTATCATGCCTGTTCGCAATGAGGGCAACTTCATCGCGAAGAGTCTCGGTGCGGTGATGTCTCAGGACTATCCCCGGGAGCGGATGGAGGTGATTGTCGTTGATGGCATTTCCACGGATTCGACACGTCTGGTGGTAGAATCCTTCAAGAAGAACTATGCTAATCTGCACATGATTGATAATCCCGGAATGATTGTCCCCAAGGGGATGAACATTGCGATGGCAAGGGCAAAAGGCGAGATCATCGTCCGCGTGGATGGACACTGTGTAATTGCTCAAGACTACGTCCGCCGGTGTGTTGATCATCTGCAGTCAGATCATGTCGACGGTGTGGGTGGATCGGTATCGACGAAAGGAGAGACGAAGACTTCAAGGGTCATAGCTGCCGCGATGAGCTCGCGGTTCGGAGTAGGAGGGTCGGCATTTCGAACGATGTTCGAAAAGACCAAGTTTGTTGACACGGTCCCGTTTCCTGCCTACACCCGGTCCATCATTGAGAGAGCGGGACCCTACGATGAGGAGCTTGTAAGAAACCAGGACGACGAATACAACTATCGTTTGCGGAAACTTGGCGGAAGACTCCTTTTGGCTAAAGATGTCAAATCGGAGTACTACAGCAGGAGTTCCATCAGGTCATTAGGCCGGCAGTATTTTCAGTATGGCTACTGGAAAGTGCGTGTCATGCAGAAGCATCCTCGACAGATGAGCGCACGACAATTTGTTCCTGCGGTCTTTGTCGTGGGACTGGTAGGTTCATGCGTATATGCTCTGGGGTGGGGTGGGGCAGGAACATTTGCATTTCTGCTCCTTGTCTCTGCATACCTGACAGCAAATCTTGTGGCTTCCTTTCTGAATGCCAGGAGGGATGGCAGGGATCTCATTCCTTTACTCCCGGTTGCATTTGGTACGATACATCTTTCATACGGGACAGGATTTATCCTGGGTTTGGTGAGATTCTTGGGCAGATGGGGACCACTCGGACAAATCAAGGGGAAGCGCGAACCGGCATTCAATGATAAACCGCGGAGACCTTGAAAGGGCGGCGAAAAAAGGAGGGAAGTACTGCAGATGGCGGTGTTGTTCGCCATCCCCGGCAAAACTATCAAAAGATCCGGAACCGTCATATGTCTATTGCAGAAGCTCGCCCGAGCATTGAGAGACCGTTGCGCGTGGGCCTCTTGATTGAGAGCTTTGAGCTGCCGAGGTGGCTCTTCGTCATGTTCGAGCGATTGATCCAGGCACACTACGCGTCCATTGTAGTTGTTGTTCACGGGNNTGCTTCGAGTCCATGATTATGCTCTCGATGGGGCCGATACCGCGAATCTCCTTCGGGAGATCCCGGTCCTCCGCTTACGAGAGGAGGACGGATCTCCCGGCAGGCGCTTGCCCGAGGATGAAATGAAATCGGTCCGGGCATATGACCTGGACGTGTTAATCGACCTTGGTGGAAGAATGCTCGCCGGTGAATGTCTCTCGTTGGCGAGGTACGGCATCTGGTCCTTTGATGCCCAGGAATCCAGGATCGGTACAGGTATCCCGGCAGGGTTCTGGGAAGTGATGCGAAGAAGCCCGGAAACGTGCTCGATGGTGTCAATGAGAGGAAGTCGATCAGAACGATCCCTTATCCTGTACACGTCGTATTCTTTGACGCATAGAAATTCGGTGAAAAGGAATTACAACCGGGCATATTGGAAGTCGGTTGCATTCATTCCCCGATTGCTGGAAGAATTATTTACAGCCGGCGAGGAGAAGTTCTTCGGACGAGTCAAGAGAGACAACGCTCTTCCGGGATATCGCGACACATATCAACCTGCCCCTGCAACCGGCTACCAGGCTCTCTCACTCCTGGTCAGGCACCTCTCTCGTTGGATTTTCCACATGGCGGAGGAGTTGCTCTTCTTCAATCAGTGGTTCATCCTCTTCAACTTCACCGACATGCCGCATTGCGCGTTTTGGCAGTATACGAAGATGACTCCTCCAAAAGACAGGTTTTGGGCCGACCCGCAACTGATCTTCTCGCGTGGGAGATATTACGTCTTTCTTGAGGAATTCCTGTACAAGAAGCACAGGGGGCACATCTCGGTCATGACGATGGATGAGCACGGCCATCACGACGAACTTCCGGTCAAAGTCCTGGATACGCCATATCATCTTTCCTATCCCTTCCTCGTCGAATGGGAGGGGAATCACTTCATGATTCCTGAATCTGCGTCAAACAGGACAGTTGATATCTACAGATGTGCTGATTTCCCGTTCAAGTGGGAGTTTCAGATGCATCTCCTTGAGAATATCTCCGCATACGATACAACCCTTTTCCATCATAATGGAAAATGGTGGATGTTTACCACGGTGTTGGAGTACAAAGGGGCATCGTCGGATGACGAATTGTTCTTGTTCTATTCTGATGATTTGCTCAGTACGGACTGGACTCCTCATCCGCAAAACCCGATTGTCTCTGACGTCCGGCGTGCAAGACCTGCCGGCAGAATCTTCTCCAGCGGCGGTGTCCTCTATCGTCCGTCGCAGAATTGTTCGGTGAGATATGGTTACGGACTAAAGATCAACGAGATCCGTGTTCTGACCGAAACCGAATATCAAGAAACCGAACTCAGCTCGGTGGAGCCTTTGTGGGATCGAAATTTGATAGCAACGCACACCTTCAACCGGACGGGATCGCTTACTGTGATCGACGCGGAGCGAAGGCGGTTCAAATTCCATGGGTAGGGGGAGCTGTTCGATCCATCGAGAGAAGCGGGTTCCAACCCCCCTGTGTTCTTGCAGAATGGGCCGTGAAACATCGGAGGGTAAGTCAGAGGTGAGTGCCTTTGCTGGACTACGCAATTATTGAACAATGATAGGGTATCTATGCGGAAAGAATTTCTGCCATTTGCCT
>PMDK01000260.1 GCA_003154425.1 Ignavibacteriota bacterium | reverse complement strand
TTGGCGGCCTTCACCATTGCATCGGCGGCTTCAATCGACCCCACGAGACCCTTGGTCTCCACCATTCCGAGTGCATCTAACGACATATCCGCCATTGGTGTTTTTCTCCTTCTGAAGTGGCGTGAGGCCCCGAGTCAGGGCAGAGAAATATACCCAAGCCTCTGCACATTGTCAACCACGAAGGGAGGGAGCCGCGCTGTGTGTTCCGGAAGAACCTTCGTCAATGTAATCGCGGAACGTTCGAGATCCGCGCTCGCCTCCCCCTTAGCGGAGGAGAAGCAATTTGGATATCCTGACGAACTCGCCTGCCGTCAGCCGGCAAAAATACACCCCGGATGCAACGTTCGAACCATCGAAGCGTGCTTGATGGTAACCCGGCTCCTGTTCCATGTTCACGAGAGTCGTAATTGCCTGGCCCAGAGAGTTATACACGACAAGAGAAACCCTCGCCTTGCGTGGGAGCCCGTAGGTGATCGTCGTCAGAGGGTTGAACGGGTTGGGGTAGTTCTGATTCAGCACCAGCTCATCGGGATTCCGGTTGTTCGCTTTCCCCGCGGCGCCGGTGAGAGGTGCTGGATCCTGTATGCTGTCGGGCGGGGACATGTACACCTGCATGCTTTTCGTCTGGACAGCGACGATGAAAACATACCAGGGCGCCGGAGAAGAATACGTGTACGGGACCGGGACCACCGCCGCATAGTTGTCGAGTCCGATTGCGGGGGTCGTCGTGATGAAATCCCACACTAATCCCGATGCGGCCTGCAGGATGGGAGCGACACCATTCGGGCGGCCCGTTTGCCCCTGCTCACCTGTCCCGCCGGGTCGCCTCCAGATACTGTACTGTGTGGCGGGATCGGCGGCACCCGCCGAATCATTGATGCTCCGGTTCCAGACAATGCGTGCCTGGTTGCTGTAATGGGGAACGAGTGTGAGGTTCATAATGCCCGGCGCATGCGTCAGCTCGTATCCCTGGCCCGACACGGGAAGGAAGAACAGAGGAGTTCGCGGATCGTTTGTGGATATCCGGATGGTTCCGGTGTCCGCGGCGAAAGCGGTCGGCGCGTACACGACACTGGCGGTCCGGTACCCGTAGGGAGGGACCACCGCGGTGTCCATCGCAAACGTGAAACGTCCGTTTGTCGAGGTGAATGAACCAAGACGCAACGAGTCACGCGACCCCCGATTGAAGATCTGCAGGGAAAGCGTGTCTGCTGCGCCGACTCTCACCTTCCCGAAATCAAGTGATACGGGCTGTGCGTCGATGACCGGCGTGACGGAAGGATCTACCGGGTATCGCGTCCTGAATACGCCCGACCCGGCTGTGCCGACAAACAGATAGCCCTTGGGGTGGTAGAGCAGCGGAAGAACAAATGTTGTCGTGAGGCCGCCGTTCACGACGTTCCACGTTTTTCCGGTATCGCGTGACGCAAGGACGCCGGAGGAGGACCCTGATCGTGCGTAGAAGATATCCCCGCGCGGGTTGAATGTGACCGACCAGGCATCCCCGCTCCACGAGACCCCGGTATGCAGATCTTTCCAGGTTGCACCAAAATCGGTCGAGCGGAATATCTGGGACGTCACGGTACTTGCGATATAGGAGCCGTCGGGATGAACGCCGTCGAACCCCAGGTTCGAAATGGAACGCGAAATCCATGAAGTCCCCCGGTCCGTGGATCTGTACAGCGACACACCATCGTCCATTGCAATGGCCGCGCTGCTGTCGAGGTACACATTGTAAAAATAGCCCGGCTTGATGAGCGACCAGGAGTCACCGTTGTCGCTGGAACGGAACAAACCTGATTCTGTTGCCACCCAGACGGCACCGATCTTGTCCACGAAGCTGGTGCGCACACTCAATGCTGTCAGGCCCGAATCCTTTTTGGCCCAGGTGGTGCCGTTGTCAGTTGACCGGTACATACCCTTTCCGTACACGCTGGCAAAAAGATGATCGCGGGAGTTGCACGTAATGGCGAGGACAGGGTTGGGATCGGGGAGAGCGCCGCATTGTGCCCACGTTCCTCCCTCGTCCAGGGTCTTCCAGATTGTGCCATCGTTCCATGTCCCTGCAAAGACAACGCCGGACGAGTTTACCGCGAGAGACCGGACGTCAGACGATACGCCGGGGCCATGGGTCGGCATCCAGAACGTGTCCTGCGATTCGGCAAACTGAACGATGGCGCCGCAGAGCAGCATCGCGACTGTCAACGTGAATTTCATATGGTTTCCTTCCTTGGGATCCGCTTCCTGTTGAACCATTCTCCGGGGGCGGTGTGACAGATCGGAGTTTCACTAAGAACGGGATTTTGCCGCGGGGGGGAGTCACGGGTGATGCAGAGAGGAGATTGTGGAATCTCAGATCCGCATGGTCTGGACCAAAGGCAAAATCATGTTCCTATAGGTCAGAACATGCATCAATAAACCCGATAAATGGCGTCAATGTCAAGCGGGGACCGGCGCAGGGCGCGCCGGCCGAGGTTTCAGCAGGCTTGATGTGCCTGACATCACAACCTGTGGGCATTGAAACGGAAACGGGGGTCGTCACCGAACCGGATTCTTCCCNNGAGCCCGGCCGCCACACAGAGAACAGCGAGTCCCCACGCAACGTTGGTGATCATCCAGCCAGCCCTGTAGAGAGGAGGATCAAAGCTGAAGACCACCTCGTGCGCTCCCCCGGGGACAAGAATCGAACGGAGCACGTAGTTGGTCCTGTAGATCTCCGTCTCCTTGCCGTCGACGAGCGCTTTCCATCCTGCAGGATAGTACACCTCACTCAGCACCAGGAGTGCTGGAGCGGGGGCATTGGTGCTGATCCGGATCTCGCGTGATCTGTACGAAAGCACGCGCGGCGGGCGGGTGCTGTCCACGGGTGCAATCTCCTGCGGGAGTTGTTTGTAGAGTACCGCCGTGCGGGCGGGATCGAACAGAGGAGAATTGAGAACGCGAAAAACGTCGGCGTCGCCGGAGGCGACATACGCTTCTGAGACAAAAAAAGCACGCGGAAGAGCTCCGGGATTCCTGTACGTCAGCGTGCGCTGCGCCTGGTCCGTATTGACAAGCTGGAACTTCGGCTCCGGCAGCCGGGCATGGAGAACCAGGAATTCGACATTGAGCATGTCGACGATATTCATGTTGATCGGGAACGAGGGATCGGGCCTCCTGTACATGCACGAGTCAAGGAGGGTTTGATAGATCTTCAACTTTGCCGGGCTGTATCCTGTTATCGACTGGAGCCCGTGAAAGGCAAACGAATTGTCCATATAGAGGGGGTCTCCCGGGTCGATTCCGGCGAAGAGACGGAAAAGCCCCGGCTGACTTTGCAGATATGTTATCGTGGCATCCGGCCGGAACGCCTGCTCCAGGTTCTGCCTCGGTTTCGGGTCGATGTACTTTGAGGACACAAGCGACAGGTCCAACGTCACAAGGACGATGACTGCCGCCGCAAACGTCCATTCACGGATCCGTCCCTTCAGCCATGCGACAACAAGAGCGCAGAGCGCGACTGACAGCAGTGAGAACTTGACATAGTCTTTCCAGAGAATATCGAAGCGCATCTGGCGGATTTGCGCCATTGCACGGGGCGCCCGGGCGCCGTACTGCTGCTGGATCTGCTCCGTCTGTCCCGCCTTGAGAAACATCGTCGCGGGGAGACTCTCGAGCAGCGTGGACTGGAACAGCAGCGCGATGACAAGTGCGCCCAGGACAACTCCCCCCGAAATCAAGAGTATCCGGGCAAGCTTTCCCGCGTCGATGCCGGAATCACGCTCCCGCGAGGCCACAAGGGTCGTGAACCCCGCCGCCGCCAGCACGCCGGTGGTGAACGGAAGGAGGTGGAGGATCTGTTCCGGAGACCGGAACTTGTTGAAGAACGGGAGGTACAGGAAGAGCGGCTGGTACAGCAACGAGAGATTGCTCCCGAAAGAGAGCAAAATGATCGCCAGCGCCGCCAGTCCGAAAAACACGACCAGCCGGGTCCGGCGGAACAGAAGGGCGATGGCGCCAAACAGTATTGGGACGAGCCCGACATACACGCTGGAATTCGTCCAGGGTA
>PMDK01000271.1:2311-2707 GCA_003154425.1 Ignavibacteriota bacterium | reverse complement strand
TGACGGAGGTTCTCGTCGGAGTTGTCGCTCACCGACATCTGTATCAGACCGATCGTGAATCGGCGGGGATGAGGGGGTGTGGTCATTGGAAAATATACCCGACCTCGTTCTGAAAATCAAGGCATGTCATTGCGTGGCGCCGGGGGCGCCACCGCAGGCGGGGCAATCTTCTGCTTGACTCTCGGAGAATTTTCGGGTATGTTCTGCCATGCGATTCGCACGGATCACCTATGCAGTGATACTTTCGGGAGCGGCTGCCTGGTGCACTCTCATCCTTCTTGCGCCGGCCGCAACGTCCTCCGCCGGGTTCGTGCCGTTTGGCGGCATCCTCTACGCGTTCTTCAGCCCGCTCTGTCATCAGACTGACGCCCGGTCATTTCATCTCTTCGGCGGACC
>PMDK01000271.1:0-2272 GCA_003154425.1 Ignavibacteriota bacterium | reverse complement strand
CTCGATGTCGTGCTCGAGGTGACCGGCCTTCATGAATCATCGAACGCCCTGCGTGCCGTGACGGGAGCGTGGTTCGGCACACTCCTCCCCTTCCTCATCATTCCGGGCGCCGTTGAAGGGATCAGCCAGTTGTTGACAAGACCCAATCCACATTCGATCCAACCAGAGAAAGGATTCATCGATGCCTGAAAAACCGGGGAAACTGATGCCTGCTCTCTATGGCGGCGTGATCATGGGAGTGATCTCCGGCATACCGATTCTGAGTATCGTCAACTGNNTCTGTTGCGCCGGGATCATGCTGGGCGGGTTCATGGCCGTCTTCTTTTACAAGAAGGAGCTGAACGCGTCGAGTCCCCCCCTCACCAACGGTGACGGTCTGGCCCTCGGGGCTCTCGCGGGACTCGCCGGCGCTGTCGTCACAGTTATACTGAGCGCGGTGTTCCACCTCCTGTTCGGCATGGCGCTGGGAGGCGGGATGCAGCGGCTCGAAGACATGGGGATCGGGGACAGGATCCCCCCCGANNTATGCGGTCTTCAAATCGAAGACCCCGGCGATTACGATGCAACCTCCTATGCCTCCGCAGTAATCCCGCGGGAAGCGATCCGGGATTCAAACCCATCCACGAACGGGCGGCGATTTCTGTCGCCCGTTCCCGCTTTCAAAACGGGATCTTTGCCACAGCCCCTTTTTTCAACATCCGCATTGCCTCCCGTTCCCAGCCGCTCCCGAGCTCCTCTTCGGCGACCCGGACGATGAGCGATTTGCCCGTCACCTGCCGGCCGTTCCACTGCTTGGAGAGCCCGGCGACGCAGCTCGGGCACGTCGTCAGGATTTCATGTTCCCCGTCCGTTGATACCCCCCCGAGTGATCCCGCTTTCCTCTTCCGGAGAATGCAGGAGATGTCCGGCCGCGAAAGGCTGAGCGTGCCTGCCTCGCCGCAGCATTCCGGTATGAGGACAGGCGCGGTGCCGAGGAGGGCCCTGACGGTGGCGTCGAAACCGAGTGACTTCAGGGGTGTGTGGCAGGGTTCGTGGTAAAGGAGACGCCCCTTCACGGGCCGGTCAATATGGACGAGGTCTCTCTGGACCA
The DNA here is from genome assembly GCA_003154425.1 of Ignavibacteriota bacterium. Classification (GTDB taxonomy): domain Bacteria; phylum Bacteroidota; class Ignavibacteria; order UBA10030; family UBA6906; genus Fen-1273. Next base: position 1,182 of record PMDK01000271.1, on the reverse strand, counting down.
GGAATTCATTGATGTCCAGGAGTGGCGCATGACGGAAGACCTTTCCCAGGTCGTACTGTTCGAGCATTTCGCGGCACGTCCCGCAGGAGACGAGGACCGCGTCGATCTCTGAGGAGCCGAGGCTGTCCGCCATCCGATGGAAAACGACCCGGTTCTCAAAGCTCTTCAGCGAGGCCCGCTCGTTCTCCGCGTTGGCGAGAAACGGGTACCCGCAGCAGGTAAATGTCGGCGGCAGGAACGTGCGGACACCCGACTGGTGGAGCAGGGCCAGCGCGGCCAGGCTGATCTCCGGATAAAGNNTTTTGACGGGGAGCGACTGGTTTGTCAGACTGAAAAAGCAGTCCCGTCCGCGCAATCCGAGGCGTTCCCGCACCGACGCGCCCCCCCGGGCGCTCATTCTTCCATCCAGAAGCGCGCTGAACTGCGGGGCGACGCGGGAAATTGCTCCGCCGCTCCTTCTGTACAGCCAGTGGCCGAGTCGCTGGAGCGCGAAACCGGGGCGCAGCACAAGAGTTCGAAAGGCGGCATTCGCGGCATACCCGTTCCGCCACAGGTACGAGAGGGTAAAACGGACCGCCGGGGGGCGACGCGCCCTCGTTCGCCGGGCCACAAGCTCGCGCATGCCGAGCGTGACCTTCCCGAAATCGATCCTGACAGGGCACGGCACGCGGCACTTGTGGCAGGCGGTGCAGTGGTCCGAGATCTCCTTCAGCTTTCGGAAATGCTTGAACGAGCGCATCTCCATTGTCTGCGCATAGTACAGGACCGCCTCCGTGATCTGGCCGACGGCGAGTATCTTGTTACGCGGATTGTACATCATCCCCTCCCGGGGGATCTGCGTGCAGCAGACCGCTTTGCACTTGCCGCACCGGACGCACGAGGCGATCTGCCCGGAGAGCCGCTCCAGGTCGGTCGCTTCGAGGATGTACGCTTCGAGCTCCAGCAGGCTGAACGAAGGCGTGTAGATAAGATGAAGGGGGAACCTCCGTTCGAGCTTCCCCGGGTTGAACAGCCCGTCCGGGTCATGCTCCCTCTTGTATGCTCCATAGGAGTCGAGAATCTCGTCGTCAACGAAGGGGAGCTTTGTCAGCCCGATCCCGTGTTCTCCCGATACCACGCCGCCGAGCCGCACCGCCTCATGCATCGCCGCCGCCGCGGTCTCCTGTGCCTCGAGCATCATCG
>PMDK01000347.1 GCA_003154425.1 Ignavibacteriota bacterium | reverse complement strand
TCATGGACACGTGGTGGCAGACGGAGACAGGCATGTTCATGATAACGCCGATGCCGGCAATGACTCTGAAACCCGGGTCCGCCACCCGTCCCTATCCCGGTGTGGAAGCCGATGTCCTCGATGAGCACGGGACGCCGGTCAAGCCGGGGGAGGAGGGGTTCCTCGTGCTGAAGAAGCCGTGGCCTGCGATGCTCCGCACTGTCTACAAGGATCCCGACCGTTACGTGAAGACGTACTGGAGCCGCTACCCCGGCATGTACACAGCCGGAGATTCCGCCAGGAAGGACGAAGACGGATACTTCTGGATCATCGGCCGCGTCGATGACGTCATAAAAGTGAGCGGATACCGCCTGGGTACCGCCGAGCTCGAGTCCGCATTTGTAAGCCATCCCTCGGTCGCCGAGGCGGCCGTGATCGGCCTCCCCCACGAGATAAAAGGGGTTGCCATCCACGCCTACGTCATCCTGAAGGCGGACGCGGCAAAGACTGACACGCTGGTGGATGAGCTCAAGGCTCATATCGCCCACGAAGTGGGCCCGATAGCAAAGCCGGAGACCATCGAGTTTGTCCAGTCGTTGCCGAAGACCCGCTCGGGGAAGATCATGCGCAGGGTGTTGAAGGCCCGGGCGCTCGGCATGGATGAAGGGGATCTCACGACGCTTGAAGAGTAGCGACGCATCGCCGGGTCACGGACACATTCGGCACGCATTATCCATCACTTGCGGGGACGCTCGACCGCACCTGGCGGTTGGCCGCCGATGACCGGTCGATTGCAGGTGTCGGTCCCGGCATTGTGGGGGCATACGAGCAGTTCATGCGGTACCGGGTTCTGTACGGGACGAGGGGGGAAGACGCGGGGAGGTGTGTTGATCCCGGGAAGTTGAGCAAACAGGAGATCCGTCGTCTCAGGGATATGCCCGGCTCAGTCTCATCACTCCTCAAGCTCGTGCAGGTCCGCTACCAGCTCGATGCCCTCAGTATTTCACCCTCGCCGGATATGTCTTCTTCGACTCCTCCACCGCCTCCCCGAGCGTGCGAATCCCCCTGCATGGTGATACTGTTTCGCCCTGACAAAAACAAAACCGCCATCCCGGCCTTGATTATAAACCGCGGCTGCCGTACGTTTCTATAATCAGGATATTAACGAAAGTGTGCCATGGGACTCCCCGGCTTCACCGAAATTTCCTTTATCGTGTCTCACATGGCCGCCCCCCCGGTCCCGGTTGCCGCGCGTACCCCCGCATGATTGGTGAAAGAAAGCACAATACGCCCCTCCCGTTAGTTTGCTTCTGCCTGTTGATTTCGGGTTGCATGTCCCTGGCAATGCAGAGCAAATGGGCGGATCCCGGGGAGACGATCGATCCAAACGCATGGCGCGGGGCGCTCTTCCCGCTCGGTGAGCGGGACGCATCCCTCGCAGTCCGGAACGACGACAGATTTCTGCATGTCGCGTTTATGACGACCGACCCGGGCCTCCAGGAGCGCATTCTGAATCAGGGCATATTCATCTGGTTTGACCCGAACGGGGGAGAGGCCAGGACATTCGGGGTCCGCTATCCGGTCGCGGGGAGTTCGCTCCCTGCCTCCATGGACGAGGTTCCGCATCCTGAGGGAACTCTCCCCGGGGCGGGATGGGGAAGANNTCCTCTGTCAGCTCAGAGTCCCCTTTCGGGAGCACGGGCGCGGCCCTTATGCCGTCAGCGCAGCCCCCGGCGGCCTGATCGGGGTAGGTATCGAGACGCGCGCCAACCGCACCACCGGGGAATCCATCGGTTCGATACTCCCATTCAAGGTCTGGAGACTGGTCCAGCTGGCTCCTCATCCTTGATTTCCTCCGCCTGACTTTCCCGTCAATCCCGAGCTTGCCTCCACCAACCTTCACTGACAGAAGCCGACAATGACAGCGACCCGGTATCCGAAACTTCTCATCCCGCTTTCGCTCATCCTGATTGCTTTCTTCGCGGCCGGACCGGATCAATCCCTCTGCCGGGAGAAGGGAGGCACCCCGAAGGGGACACTTACTGACCGGCATAAGCCCGCCGGTACCCCCGCAATCACGGCCGGAAGCACGATCGACCTGGATGGAACCTGGCTCATGAAAGACTATGCAGAGGGGATCGGCGTAACGAAGGAGGTCAATCTTCCGGGGAAGCAGCCGAAAGACTGTCTGCCGATTACAGTCCCGGGGACCGTTCGCAAAGCCCTCCTTGCGGCAGGGGAGATACCGGACCCGTACTACGGCTATGACAACGAAAAATCGCTCTGGGTGGAGGAAAAGGAATGGTGGTTCTTCAGGACATTCACGCTCGGCCAGGAACAGAAAGGGAAATGGATCGACCTGGTATTCGAAGGAGCATCGTTTCAGGGGGAAGTCTGGTTGAACGGCACCCGCGTCGGTGAGCTGAAAGGGATGTTGAACCCCCGCGCATTCAGTGTTTCGGGCGCGCTGAAATACGGCGCAAAGAACACGCTCGCGGTCCGCCTGGAAGCCACGCCGGACGCCCGGAACAATCTGATGGCACGCGGTCTCACCTGGGACGCGCCGCGCGATCAGCTCTACTCGAT
>PMDK01000110.1 GCA_003154425.1 Ignavibacteriota bacterium | reverse complement strand
TGATCGGCAGGGAGACGACATCGTGGATGTTCCAGAGTTTCCCTCCGGGGGCCTCCTCTATGCGGACGGCCAGGCTCTCCTTCCGGAGCCTCCCCCCTCCGCACACCGCGCACGGCTTGACATCCATGTAGGATTCCACCCACTCCCTGATGTTGTTGGAGGAGGAGTCGTCGTAATAGTGCCTGAGGATGTCCAGAATGCCTGTGAACCGGTGCCGGTACACGACAGTACGCCCGCTGGCGTACCGGTACTCCATCTCGAATTTCTCGTCGCCGCCGCCGTCCAGGAGGACCTCGCGCGCCTTTTTGGAGAGTTTCTTCAGCGGAGTGTCAAAGTCGAACCCGTAGGTCTTCCCTACCGCCCGGAACTGGCTGTAGGCCCATGTCTGCCGGGGCTTGCCGAAGGGAGCGAGCCCCTCCTGGTTGATCGAACGCTCCCAATCGGGGATTATCAGGTCGATGTCGAATTCCTTGATCTCCCCCAGGCCGTTGCAGGTCTGGCAGGAGCCGTAGGGGGAATTGAATGAGAAGGAATTCGGCGCGGGCTCTTCATAGCTGATATTGCAGAATGCGCACGAGAGATGGCGGCTGAAGAGGATTTCCCCCGTCCCGGCCGGCGCCCGATCCCGCCGAAGGGGACGGCCCGCACGTTTCGGCCTCACCAGCGGCGCAATTGTATTGTCCGTCGTGACGATCAGGACGCCCGCGCCGAACTTCAGGGCCACTTCGACCGAATCGGCGATGCGGGCCCGCGCCTCCTTCTTCACGGTGACGCGATCGACAACGATCTCGATCGTGTGCACCTTGTAGCGGTCGAGCATCATCCCCTGGGAGATCTCACGCACGGTCCCGTCGACGCGGACCCGGAGGAAGCCGTCCCGCAGGATCTCCCCGAACAGTTCACGATAGTGCCCTTTACGTGCGCGGACGACCGGGGCGAGGAGCTGCGCTTTCGTCCCCCCGGGAAGATTCAGGATGCTGTCGATAATCTGGTCCGTCGACTGCTTCTGCACCCTCCTTCCGCAGTTTGTGCAGTATTGCGTCCCGGCGCGGGCGAACAGGANNCGTAGATCTCCGTCACCGTGCCGACAGTCGACCTCGGGTTGGGACTGACGGTCTTCTGTTCGATCGAGATCGCCGGACTCAGCCCTTCGATGTAGTCAACGTCCGGCCTCTCCATTATGTCGAGAAACTGGCGTGCGTACGCCGAAAGGCTCTCGACGAAGCGACGCTGTCCCTCGGCATAGATCGTGTCAAACGCAAGGCTCGATTTCCCCGAACCGGAGAGGCCGGTCATCACCACCAGTTTCCCCCGGGGAATATCGACATCGATATTCTTGAGGTTATGCTCCCGCGCCCCGCGTATGACGATGGATTCCCGGTCCGGCATGCCTCTGGCAAAGATGGAAAAGGATAAGATTTAGTATACCACAAATCGGGGGGATTTTCAAACCGGGGGGGAATTCGTACACTCGTCACGCCCAGGAGTGGCGCCGTGACTTTCAGCCCCGCCAGAGGGCGGCAGGACTTTCAGCCGAGGCGCTCCCGCCGTGCCAGATATTCAGTCAGTCCGACATCGAACGGCGTCTCGGTATCCATCATGACATAGTCGATGGCGTGTTCGCTGCATTCCCGTTTGTACGTGTCAATAAACTGCGCCATCGCGGCGCGATAGGAGGCCTGTATCTGCCAGGGAAGCGTCGTGACGCGCTCCGCGGTCTCCACGTCGCGGAACACGGCGTCGCTTCCGAACGCAAACGAGCGTTCCATCGGGTCCAGGACGTGCATCACGATGACCTCGTTCTTCTTGTGCCGGAGGTGTTTCAGCGCCCCGATGACGCCCGCGGGGTCGTCCAGGAGATCGCTGATGATGATCACAAGACCGCGGCGCTTCATCCTGTCGGCCGCCTGGTGCAGCGATCGTGCCGCTCCCGTCCTCCCGGAAGGGCGGGCCTTCTGGAGGCTGATGAGGACCCGGCGCAGGTATGCGCGCGTCGTATGCGGCGGCAGGTAGCTCCGGAGCTCCTCGTCGAAGCACACGAGCCCCACTGCATCCTGCTGCCTGATCATCAGATACGCGAGGGCCGCCGCGAGCGACGCTCCGTAGTCCAGTTTGGAGACCCGGTTCCCGGAGGCATACCCCATCGACAGGCTTGTATCGAGGACGATCGTGGAACGGAGATTGGTCTCCTCCTCGTACTCCTTGATGTAATAGCGGTCAGTCTTCCCGTAGATTTTCCAGTCGACAAACCTGATCGAATCCCCCGGCATGTATTGCCGGTGCTCCGCAAACTCGACGCTGAATCCGTGGTACGGGCTCCGGTGAAGTCCCGTGATGAACCCCTCGACGACGAGCCTGGCGCGCAGCTCCATATTCGCGAGCCGCGTGACGACACGGGGGTCCAGAAATTGAAGGGCTGACGCGCTCATCAGGCCGGCGCCTGCAGCGTGTTTTTCTTCCCGCGCTTCGCCGCCGGCTCAGGAGGAGGGACCGGGAGGGACTCTTCCGGGCTCCTCCCGAGCGTGTTGAGCTCGAACCGGGCCGACGTCGCCATCTCACTGTCGGGATACTTTTCAAGGAACCGCCTGTACGCCGCCGCGGCGCTGTCGGTGTTATGCAGCTCGTTGTTGTAGAGATACCCGATGAGAAACATCGCCAGCGGCGTCTGCTTCCCCCCGGGATATTCCCGGCAATAGAGCCTGTATCCGTCGATCGCCTCCTGCGGCATGTGCAGGTTGCTGTTTCTGATATTTGCAATTTCAAAGAGTGCCGCCTCCGCGAGCTGATGGCGCGGGTACTCGCGGATCACGCTCTCGAAGAGGGCGAGTGCGGGCTGAAACGCCTCCCGCGCCGCCTCCGGCGAGCGAAGCGTATCAGCCATCGCGGCTGCCGTCTGCGCCTGGGCCTGCGCCCGGGCGAAATACTCCTCGGCGGTCGGTTTGCTGCAGCCGGCGGCGAAGGCGGCAACGAAGATGCAGAAGAAGCGGAACCATGTCATGGATGTCCTCTCCGGTGTTGTGCCTGCCATCATGATCGGGTCATTACCGCGGCGAAATAGCCGTCCGTCCCAGTCCGGTGCGGGAGCAGTTCGAGGTAGATCCCCTGCCCGGGACACCGGACGCCCTGACGGGGGAGTATGTCGGCCGCACAGAGAAGAGAAAAATCCGGGTGCGAGGAGAGAAACTCCCCGACCACGTCCTGGTTCTCCCGGCGCACGAGTGTGCACGTGGAGTACACAAGGCGTCCCCCGCTTCTGACGGAAGGCGCGTAGCGATCGAGAAGAGCGCTCTGCCGCCGGGCGAGTGCGAGAGAGTACTCCTCCGTGCAGAGGAGCTTCGCCCCCGGGTTGCGCCGGAACGTTCCGACACCCGAACAGGGGGCGTCGACGAGCACCGCATCGGCGGGGCCGACGGGGGAGGAATCGGCATCTTCCGTGACGACAGACGTCGTCGCAATCGTGACGCCTGCGCGCCTGCTCCGCATGACGAGATTCTCCAGTTTCTTCGCGTCCAGATCGAGCGCGATGATCCTTCCCCTGTTACCCATCATCGCCGCCATATGGAGGCTCTTTCCCCCTGCCCCCGCACATGCATCGAGGACCGTCATGCCCGGACGCACCTCGAGCAGCATCGACAGAATCTGGCTCCCCTCATCCTGCATTTCGAAGAGACCCTGCCGGAAGGAGTGGAGTCCCTGCGCATTGATCCGCTTCGGGAATACCAGCCCCACCGGAGAGAGTCTGCCCGGGCCTGCTGCGATGCCTTCTCTCCCGAGTGCCGCGCGGCATTCCTCGACTCCCCCCTTCAATGTATTGGCGCGTATTGAAACCGGGGGATTGCCGTTCGAAGCGGCGCACAGAGCCTCGGTCTCTTCAACTCCGAATCTCTCCAGCCATTCCGCGACGACAAAATCCGGCATAGAGTGACGTACCGCGATCAACCCCATCCCGTTGCGACGGTCGTCCCCGGGGACTTCCTCCCGGGCGAGTGCCTCGAAGAACGGTGCACAACCGGGTTCGCGGACCGAAGCCCCCCAGAGCGGGCCGATATCAGACTCGAGTTCTTTGATATCCCGCGCGGCGCACGTGACTTCATGCGCGGCAACGAGCATCACCGTCGGGAGCGACGGCAACGCCGGTACAGCGGGCAGGCCCTCGAGGGCCCTCCGGCAACGAGCCGTCAGGAGCCTGTGGTGACGGAGCACGTCGAAGGTACGCTCAGCAATGAACCGCCTGTCGCTCGACCCCAGGTAGTGCCTCGCACGGAAGAACTCCCGGACAACCGAGTCCGCCGGCCTCCGTCCGTCCAGAACGAAATCGAGAACCTCGACGACATGACCGATAAGGGAGGAGGTCTTCACAGCAGTGGACAGGAGAAGAGCGGCTCAGACTGCGGCAATGGGGCCCTTGATCGATGAGGTGATGAATGCGCGGGCCATCCGCGGCGTGTTGAAGGCGGTTCCCACCCCGCCGGAAGCATTCAGGACAATCACTCCCCCCTCCCCTCCGGTCCTCTTCTTCAGGAGTGCAATCGCATCTTTCGCCGCCTGTTCCGGATCATCCCCGTTCGACCGCATCATGTCGATAACGCTCTTCGCCATCACCACCCTGATGATTGCCTCCCCCCCGCCCGTCGAGGAAACGCCGCCGATCTCATTGTCTGCATAGGTTCCGCATCCAATCAACGACGAATCACCCACGCGCCCCTGGTGCTTGTTCGGGGTCCCCCCCGTGGATGTGCCCGATGCAATCGTCCCATCCGCGTCCAGGGCGACGGCTCCCACCGTGCCTCCCGGAGCAGACCGCCCCGGGGCCTTCTTCCGGCTGACTGGTGTCGCTGTGCCGGAGGCCTGGGCCTCGCGCCAGCGTGAAATCTCCCGCCCGGTGATCAGGGCATCCTGACCGCATGTCGCAATCCCGTGCTCCTTCGCAAAGCGCGTTGCCCCCAACCCCACGAGAAGCACGATGTCGCTCTTCTCCATGATCACGCGCGCCACGGAGATCGGATTGGCGATGTTCTGAACGGCGGCAACCCCCCCCGCACGGAGTCCCTTCCCTTCCATGATGGAGGCGTCGAGCTCGATCTCCCCGGCAGCGTTCAGCACCGAACCGCGTCCCGCATTGAACGTCTCGTCATTTTCCATAACGTTGATCGAGCGCTCGACGGCCTCGACCGCCGTGCCGCCGTCCCGCAGGAGGTCCCACCCCGCCTTCAGGGCGTTGAGAACCCCCCGCCGGTGCGCGTCTGCCTCATCGTCGGGAATGTTCCAGGCCCCGCCGTGAACCACAAGCGAGACCGGGCGTTGTCGCTTCATGCCTGGAGGGATTAGTCTGTTATGAGAAAGTACGAAAATGCCGTCCGTTGCGCAAATCAGCCGGAAGCAGCAACCTGCGCGTGCTTCGTGAATGCGATGAGCCCCCGTGTGTCGAGACCGACTTCGATGGTGTCACCCGGTCCGAACTCCCCTGCGAGGATCTTCCCGGAAAGCGGGTTCACGATCTGTTTCTGTATCACCCGCTTCAGCGGCCGGGCGCCGTACGTCGGATCGTACCCGAGTTTTGCAAGCCAGTCCTTCGCATCGTCAGTGACCTCGAGTGTGATCTCCCTGGCGGCGACTGTCTCCTGCACCCGCTTCAACTGGATTGTGATAATCCGTCGTATGTCCGCCTGCGCCAGAGGCCGGAAGATGATGATTTCGTCCACCCGGTTAAGGAACTCGGGACGGATCGTCGCTTTCAGCAACAGGAAAAGTTCGTTGCGAAGTTGCGCAAACACCTCGTCCCACTCACCCCCGGGAGCGAAATCGGAGTCGATCTTCTTGCTGATGAGCTGCGAGCCGAGGTTCGAGGTCA
>PMDK01000122.1 GCA_003154425.1 Ignavibacteriota bacterium | reverse complement strand
GGGTGGAGGAAAAGGAATGGTGGTTTTTCAGGACATTCACGCTCGGCCAGGAGCAGCAAGGGAAATGGATAGACCTGGTTTTCGAAGGAGCATCGTTCCAGGGGGAAGTCTGGTTGAACGGCACCCGCGTCGGTGAGCTGAAAGGGATGTTGAACCCCCGCGCATTCAGTGTCTCGGGCGCGCTGAAATACGGCGCGAAGAACACGATCGCGGTCCGCCTGGAAGCCACGCCGGACGCCCGGAACAATCTCATGGCACGCGGTCTCACATGGGACACGCCGCGCGATCAGCTCTACTCGATCGCACAGTGTATGTATGGCTGGGATTGGGGCCCGCATGGTGTCCCCGTAGGTCTCTGGAAGCCGGTCCGGCTTCGCGTGTCGGGTCCGATCCGTATCGACCACCCGTACGTCACCTCGCGCATCACTTCCGCAGCGGAGGCAGTCTGCACCGTCGCGCTGGATGTGCGCAATCTCTCGGACAAACAGAAACGGGGGTCGGTTCGCGGCATAATCCAGGAGAAGGAATCCGGGAAGAAGGCGGGAGAGTTTCAGCAGGAGGTAGGTCTCGCCGCGGGCGAAACCGCGCATCTCCATTTTGACGTCAGTGTGAGGGACCCGAGACTCTGGTGGCCCAATGGTATGGGGCGACAGTATCTCTACGAGCTGCATGCGACAGCGTCGGAGGGGGGACAGGCCTCTGAGGCCGCAATTGCCACATTCGGAATCCGGGAACTGAAGCTCGTCGAAAATGAAAACGTCAGTGAATACATCAAATCGATGAAGTCGGAGGTCGGGAGCCCGTATCAGCTCGGCAACGTTGTGGGGTCCTATCCGTGGACGTTTCAGGTAAACGGAAGGAAGATGTTCGCCAAAGGAGGAAACTGGATACCGGTCGATCAGCTTCTTCAGCTCGACCGGGATCGATANNTGTACGGCATACTCACGTGGCAGGAATTCCTGAGTAACAGGAGCTTTTCAAAGATCGATCTCCCGAATTTCCTGGAGGGGGCGGAATCGGCCGTCCTCCGGCTGAGGAATCATCCGGGCCTGACGTTCTGGTGCGGCGGAAACGAGTTCGACCCCGATGACTCGGGGAGCAAGACGGTCATCGATGCGCTGGAGACGCTCATGGCGAAGCTCGATCCCGGCCGCGAATTCCACCGGGCCTCGCCGTACAAGGGGGATGACCACCACTGGGGGGTGTGGCACGGCCAGCAGCCCTACACGACGTACAGGATCGTCAGGCCGTTCCGGAGCGAGGCCGGCGTCAACACTTTCCCGGTCCCGGAGGATTACGCGAGATTCACTCCGGCGTCTGAGCTCTGGCCGCTGGATACCACGTTTGTCGAGTACCACGGGGAATACAACACGCGGTTCGAACACCTGAAGAAGCTCATGCGCTACGCGGACGAGTTCGGTCCATCGACGTCGATACGCGACGCGATAATGAAAAGCGAGCTGTACCAGGCCCTGGCGAACTCCTTCAATATGGAGTACTGCCGCTCGCACAAGTTCCAGAACAGCGGGGTCCTTATCTGGCAGTACAACGATATCTGGCCCTGTCTCTCCTGGTCGATGGTCGACTGGTACGGGACTCCGAAGCCATCCTACTTCTACCAGAAGCGGGCCTCGCGCCCCCTTCACATCTCAGCCGACTACGAACGTTATGCCTGGAAGGCGGGGGAGACTTTCGGAGCGGATATCCACCTGTTGAACGACACGGAAGATCCCGTGAAGGACTGCACATATGAAGCGAAACTCATCGCCGTGCAGGGGAAGGTGCTTGCTGAGACATCCGGCCCGGCCGGGACGGCTGCAAACAGCTCATCAAAGGTCGGGCGGATCGAGTTCGTCATCTCGCCCGGGATGACGGGAAAGTCGTTCTTCGTGTCGGTCCGGCTCAAGGGGGCGGATGGGAGCCTCATATCCGACGCTCTCTATCCCATCGCCATCAGAAAAGTGGACGATCCGAAGCTCTACACGGACATATTTGCCGAGCTGGGTTCGATGCCGCCGGTCACCGTGGGCGTCACCTCCGCGCGCCCGGGGATAACGATGGGGAAATCGGCGAACGGCTCTTGCGACTTAACGCTCGCCAATCCGACGGACAGGCTCGCATTCTTCGTCCGCGTCCGCCTGCTCGAAGAATCGGAGACGCTGAGGACAAGCTACAGCGACAACTATGTTTCGCTCCTCCCGGGTGAATCCAGGACGGTGAGCGTCGCCCTGCAGAGCACTCTGCCGGAGTCGCTCCCCTCCCGCGTGCGATTTGAAGTCTCGGGCTGGAACACCCCGGCACAGACGCTTGACTTCAGCGTAACGCGTCATTGATCAGGGGGAAGGGGCCCTATTGCAGGACCGCCTTCAGAGTCGTCCTTCCGGCATTCAGCGCGTGCCGTTCCCCGTTCGGCATCACCGCCACTGCTTCGACCCCCTGCGGGATCGTGACCCGCATTTCGAAATCCTTCTTATGCTTCTCCCACGTCACTTCAATATCCCCTGCCGGGCTCTTGAACAGAGCCCGGGCGCTGTCGAGCTGGCCGGGCTCCGGCGCGATGAGCACCTTGCGCCAGCCGATGCTCCCCGGCTGCTGACGGATGCCGGCGACGTATGCGTAATGCCATTCCACGAGGTGCCCGAGCATGAAGTGATTCATGCTGTTTCCGGTTCCTGGCTTCGCGTCCCAGCTCTCCGGCAGTGTCGTCAGCCCCTGGCGGACCATGTATCCGTAGCTCCCCTGGTTCTCCCGGCTGTAGATCTTGTGCAGCACGTCGCTCCGGCCCCCTTCCGCCAGGGCCCGGATCAGGAACACCTGCATCACCTCTCCCACCGTCTGCTGCCAGTTGTGCCGTTCGAGGTCCTCGACGACGGCCTGGAGCACGGCTTTCCGGTCCTCCTCCGGGACGAGCCCGGCGCACAGCGCCACGCTGTTGGCGGCCTGGCATGAGCCGTGGTTGAGCACCGACTTCCTCACGGGATCATAGAACCGGCGCTGGAAATCCTCNNGTTGCGGTCAGTGTCGTCGGGGTCCACTGCGAAGGGCCGTCTCCTTTGCCGTGCCCGTAGTCGTACCAGTCTCCCAGGTTGCTGTTGATGATCCCGTCCTTCGCGGAGAGCGAGAGGTAATCGACATATCTCTTCATGCTCTCGTAACTCGAGTCCAGTATTTTCCTGTCGCCGTACCACTCGGACAGGTGCCAGGGGACGAATACGCCCGATATCCCCCATTCCGGGGCTTCGTTCCAGTATCCGTGCGGAGGGATCCCCACGAGGTAGTTCGGGCAATTGGTCGGAATGTGGCCGTCGGGGAGCTGCGTGTCCCGTATGTCGCGTGCGATTTTGTTATACCAGCTCTGGACGTTGTACCCGTAGCTTATCGCGCGGGCCATATGCCAGTTCTGTTCCTGCCAGCCGTTCTTCTCCCTGTGGGGGCAATCTGTCGCCACATAGCTCATGTTCGAGCGGATCGACCAATCGATCAGTGCATGAGCCCGGTTTTGCATGTCGCTCGAGCAGGAGAATGTCCCGACGATCGGACAATCGGCTCTGGTGTGGACAAGCTCAAGAGACCTGATCACGGGGAGCTTTGCAGGGTTTGGATAGCCCTCCGGCACAGCTCCTGTAACGCCGACATACTGGCAACCCACGTAGCAGAAAAGTATCTGATGTGACTCCTTGCCTGAACCGCCGATTGTGTAATCGTGCCATATTTCTTTGCCGGTCCCCCAAGTATACGGGAATCTCACATGTCCCGTCGAATCCACGTACTCAGAAGGCTTGAACCGGACTGTCTGCCCCGCTCCGCCTTCCACCGTAAACCGGAGAAGCGCGGAGCAGTTCTGGGAGAAGATGTATGTGTACTCCCCCGTCCCGGGAGAAACGATCTTCACAGGCTTAAAGATTTCGTGCGCTGAAATGAGTGGAGCCGTGAAGGGGAAGATCGACGCTTCTGGTGACGGGACGACCTTCGCGGGCTGCCATGGTTTGTCGTCGAACCCGAGCAATTTCCAGCCCGCCGGATCGAGCCGTGCATCATAGTCTTCCCCGCCGTAAATGTTCGAAGATGTCAGCGGGCCGTCATGCCATTTCCATGACCCGTCGCTCGAGATCACTTTCTCATTACCGTCGCTCGTCTTGACGTGCGCCTCCAGCCAGATGAGATAGGGGCGTCCTTCCGAAAAATCCGGCATGGCGTCGGTTTTCACGTACCGCATCGTATCGGTCGGCTTCTCTACCCGCCAGAACGAGTTCCCGAGCAGGACCCCCCATACATTTTCCCCCTTCCTCAAAAGCTTGCTGATGTCAAACTCCTGAAAGTAGATCGTCTTGTTGTATTGCGACCAGGGCTGATTGATGAGGGACTGGCCGGGACGCCGTCCGTTCAGGAGGAGCTCGTAATGCCCCAGTCCGACGATCTTGACCGAGCCGCTGACCGGCTCCGCATCAAGTGTAAATGATGACCGGAATATGGGGCAGGGTGTGCCGCCGATCTTTTGTAACCCCTCGTGTGGTGCTATCCAGTGTGATTCGCCTTCCCCCGGGGCGGATGTCGCAATCATTGGGACTATGCAGAATGCGATCAGTACGAACATCCGTTGTATCATGGCAAACTTTCTTTCCCTCATTTCGAGCAAAGTAATATGATTCCTTCCACCCCCGCACAGCACTATACACTCAATCGACCTCATTCGCAACCTGCAGTCGTGCCGTTTCATCAAAGAAACGCTCGTCCCAATCCGCGCGGGGTTGTGTTTGGCATCGGCAATCCCGTAAATTTGGGCACGCTTCCGGCACATTGTATCAAGCCGCATTCTTGACTATATTTCGCCACACAGAAACCCCCGGAGTCCCCCATGTCAATGAGCCGCAAATCAAAAATCTGGCTGACCATCCTGGCCATCCCCGTCGTCCTCGTCATCGCCGGCGTCGTAGTGTTGAAGATAATGTTCACCAGCGATAAGCTGAAGTCAATGGTCATTCCCCGCGCCGAAACAGCAACCGGGCGCACGGTGGCCATAAACGATATCTCGCTGAGTGTTTTCCCTTCCATCGCGCTCAAGATGGAGGGTGTCAGCATCTCAAACCGCCGGGGGGAGGGATTTTCCT
>PMDK01000196.1 GCA_003154425.1 Ignavibacteriota bacterium | reverse complement strand
ATCCCGTAGTTGAACTGGTCATAGATGTCCTGCACATCCACCACCGTGACGCGCAGATTGTTTGTGGCGCGCCGGAAAGAGGCGAGTTGCCGGGCCGCGGTCATGAAATCCCGGTGTGTGATGATGACATAGTCCGCTCCTGCCGGATTGGACCGAATGTCGGAGAGGACTCTCCGTGCGAGGGGGATCACCGGAAGCCCCGCCCCGGCCGCAACGACGGCATACTGCCGCGCCACGGTAAATGTGTCCTGGAACGCGACAGAATACCCCGCACCGGACGATCCGCTCACAAGTCCTCCTGGAATGCGCCTTCCGTTTTTCAGGTCATAGACCTCGAGAGAAGAATCCCGGAATCCGGTCACGGTGATGCTCGCATTCCCTCCCCCGCTTGACGCGGGCCCGACAAAGACAAGTTGATCGTTGTCGGTCCGGAGGAGTCGCTGGTAGTCGATCTCGAACCAATCGAGGTAGAACTGATTGACGTTGGAAGTCGCCGGGGGGTCGGACAGTATCCTGAGTTGGTTGGTCCCCACCGTAAGCCACCGGGCCGGGAACGCAACATTGAATCTTCCTTCCGTCCTCCCGTTGAACGACACGGAGCCAAGCAGGGAATCGTTCATCCAGAACCGTGCGATGTGATCAGGGTTCTGGTAGTGAGGAGTCGTGCTGAAGAGTCTGACCCGGATGACCGCCGTCGCCGCGGTCTGATCGAGGCTGTCGACAGTGAAGGTGTGCGTGTACTGGTTCGAGGGGTAATAGAATTCCCACAGCCACCCCTTACCGGGTATGGCCCCGCTGTTGGTAAGCTCCGATTCATCCGTCCCCTGGTACAGAAGGTTGTTCTGTTCCTGGTGCACTGTTGTGAGTGCAGACCGCAGAGTCGCTGTCACGGGAGCGGAAGGGGACGGTGAGCTGCTGAAGCGGGCCCCCGGGGTCCCGCCCCACGTGAGCCAGTAAGAACTCGTATCGGTGTAATAGTCATAGTAGGTTGAATCGCCGCGGTTCCGGACGGCATAGAATTCGAGGGATGAATCACTACGGACTACGAAGGGAACCCTGTTCCCCCGGTACCAGAGCGCGGCAGAGCCCGTGTCGATCGTCCCCCCGGCACCGGCGACGTCAGACCTGGTAAGCCGGTACCAGCCGTCGGAGACGACAGGAATGCGGTAGTACGGTGCGCCTGGAACGAACCAGTCGCGGGAGGGATCTGCCCCCGTGGCGGAGGCCCCTGCCGGACCCGCGCGCCGCCACTGTTTTGCCTGGTCGTAGTTCAGGAGGAGACTTTTGTAGATGCTTTCAAGATGTCCGTCACTCCCTCCCCTGGCCGCCCCCTGCACGGGCCCTTTACTGACCCCCCCCATGACAGTCCTGATCCGGATTCCCCCGCCCAGGAGTCGTTTCAGGATCTTCCTCGAGGGGTTATAGAGCACAGATGCGAGGTGGATCGTGACGATCTGCTGCTGTCGAAACACAAACGGGGGATCGCTCCAGAGCGTGCGTGCGGGGTAAAACCTGTCGGCAGCGTAGGCCGCGCCGTTTTTCAGGTAGAGTGCTTCCTGCTCCCCCCGCGCGTTCTTCCTGTACCTCGGGACGGGAGCAACGAGCTGGTTTGCAGACTCCTGGTACACCGGGTCGAGAAGCTCCAACGTGATGGCGGAGCCGAACGGAACCCCGAGGCTTACCGTTTCAAGGGGGAGTTGCGGAGCGCCGGAGTCAGCCGGGACGGCAGGCGGCGCCGAAGTGAAGAGCACATGGGATGCGCCGTCAATCGTGAGGGAGCCCGAGGGAATGCGCGTCTGGCTGAATCGGAGTGTCCATCCATCCTGCTCGGTCTGGACGGTGAACGGCTCCCCCCGTGAGGCCGCACCGCCGCCGGCATGCGCTGAAGCGAGGAGCAACGGCGCGAGGGCGGCGGCTTTCAGAACGGAGACGGCCCGGCGCATTATGTCCTCCCGAACCGGATGCGCTCTGCCATGACACGGATGATGAAGAGGGGATTTCCAAGGAGGTACCTTTTCCAGAGCCGGCGGGGTTCCCGCACAAGGCGGTAGAACCACTCGAGCCCGGTGTTTGCCATCCAGGCGGGAGTGAGTTTCTTCTCGCCGGCAATGTAGTCGATCATCGATCCCGCGGGCAGGACAATGCCGGCGCGGAGAGAACCGAGATTCTCTTCGATCCAGTACTCCTGGAGAGGCATCCCGAATCCAACAAAGAGGAGATCAGGTGACGCCTGGCGTATTTCTTCGACGACTTTCCTGCTCTCCTCTCCGTGCTTCTCAAAGAACCCGTGATGCCATCCCGCCACATTCAGCTTCGGATATCTGCCGCGGAGCACAGCGATGGCCTTCGCCACAACAGGCTCCCGCGCGCCCAGGAAAAACACCGTCAGCCCCTTCTCTTCCATAAGTCCGCAAAGGTCCCACACCCAGTACGTCAGGACCGTCCGCGGCGGCAACCGACTGCCGAGCATCCAGGCACCCACCCTTACGCCTTCGCCATCGCAGTACGCCACGGCAGCCCCGTTGATGATGTCCCTGAAGCGGCCGTCGCTCCGTGCGAGGTTCACGGCATGGACATTCACATACGCGTAAAGCCTCGGACCTCCGGAGTGAACATCCGAGAGGATCGATCGTTCGAGACCCGGCGCGTCTATCCGGTCGACACGGACGCCCAGCACCCGGACCTCATCCATGAGAGGCGACCGTGTCTGTGCGGGCCTGTGCGAGAAGCCCGCTCGCAGCGTCGTACACCTCATCGACGGTGATCCGGTTCATGCATGAATTCGCGGGCATGATGCACCGCGTCTGGGTGCAGGGGGAACACGCGACCTTCCGGTACAGGAACACACCCCGTGCGGCGTCCGGCGCCGTGTGTTCGGGGAGTGCGGGCCCGAAAAGCCCAAGGACAGGGACACCGAGGAGAGCCGCAAGGTGCAGGGGCCCGGAATCGTTGCCGATGAAGAGATCGGCACGTTGAATCATGGCGGCGGAGTCAATGATGTCCGATGAAGGGACAAACAACACCCTGTGTCTCCCCCTGAATGCATCCTGCAGGGGTTTCAGCTGATCTGCTTCGTTGTCACGGCACAGGAAAACGACGTCATGGGGAAGCTGCCTGAGCATCCTTTCGGCCAGAGCGCGGAAATGACCCGTAGGCCACGAGCGGAATTCCCACCCGGAGAAGGGATGAATAATCACGTACCGGCCTTTGAGACCCAGCGAGCGGACGCGCGCCAGGAGCCGCTCGTCCGGCTTCCACCTGGGGAAACTGATCACAGGGGCCCGGGGGGTGGTCAGACCGATGGATTGGAGAACCTTCCAGGGACGGTCCTGTATGTTCTCGCTCGTGAACGTCACGTTCGCAAGGCCGGAGAATCCGATTGATTCGACGGGCGTAACGCCGAGGAAAGGGGTCAGCGAGTCGGTGCCGTTGAGGTACCCCACGATGAACGGCGCCCCGCTTGCCAGCGCGAGCGCCGCGTTCCTGTTGGCCGGACCCATGCTGCACACGAGATCCGGATGCGTTCCCCGGACCATCCGCAGCGCGCGGAGGAATCCAGGGAAGGAATTGGGATTTCTGATACTGATGACATGTAATCCCGGCTCGCAGAGAGCGAGCAGAGGAGCGTGTGCTTCAGAGGTGACGACATACGTGCGGGCTGAGGGAAATCTGGTCCTGAGCGCCCTGAGGGGCGGGAGGATGGTGATAAAGTCGCCGAGCCTGGTCAGTTCGACAACAACGAGCGTGCGCACCCCCGCCGGCAAGAATGTTGACGTCCGCGCGCGACGAGCCCTCCAGCGGAGCCATGAAACCAGAAACTTGAGCATGGCGTGCGATCCCCACCGATATCCTTCGAAAATGTAAGAATATCCGTCTAAATATCCAATGAACGAGTGGACCCCTCCGCCACCGATCGCATCAGCCGTCGGTACCGGTCAGCCACCACGGGAACTGCGTAGTTTCGAGAGGCGCGGTAGAGACCTCTCTGGATGTACCGTTGGCGTAACCGGGGGTCATTGCGCAGACTGATCAATGCATCCCGCAGCGCCGGGATGTCCCCTTCAGGCACAACCTGGCCTGCGTCGCCGATCACCGAGGGGATCGCGCCCGAGTCCGATCCAACAACAGGGACGCCGCATGCCATCGCCTCCACGAGCACTCTGCCAAACTGTTCCTTCCAGTATTGTCCCGTCCGGGACGGCAGGACCAGGACGTCCATTTCATTCAGCACCTCCGGCATCCGCTCCCGGGCTACCGGATGGCGCCAAACGACCCGGTCTTCAAGGCCGAGCGACGCACAGCGCGCGTGCAGCGCGGCTTCCTCCGGGCCTCCACCGACAACGAGAAGGCGGAAATCGAAGGGGAGCCCCGCGATCGCGCCAAGGAGGAGGTCGATCCCCTTGAGCGGATTGAGCCTGCCGGCGTAACCGACGGTGAAAACGTCTCCTGAGTCGCTCTTCCGTGTGAGGGAGGGTGTGAAGACCGATGTGTCCACTTCAGGCGGTATCCAGGTGAGCCGGTCAAAGCCGCGACGGGAAAAGATCGCCCGGGCTTCAGGCACGAATGCCACCGCGTGGTCCGCCCGGCGGAGGACGAATCGTTCGGAAAAGGCATGGAGCAGGGAGAGACGGTAGGGAAATCCGCCCCCCGAATAATCGATATTCCGCCACGTTGAAAAAACAAATCGCACGCCGGGGTATCTCCCGACCATCATCGCGCACTCCAGCGTCTGGAAATTCTCCGGCTCGGCGTTGACGTAAAGGAGATCCGGATGGAATTCCCGCAATTGGGCGCGGATGCCTCCGTACAGCATCCGGTGGGTCCGGTTGTGAAACAGGACGGGGAGCGGCACGACCTCGAACATCTCCCCCCCCCCCACCGCTTCCGCGCGGAGAGTTCTGTAGTTGTCAAACCAGAGAGAAGGAACGATCACGCGCACTTGTATGTCGCCCTCCCCGCTGATGGCACGGTACAGCGTCTGCGAGAGAGGGTCGACGGCATTATGATCGACCACAAGCAGCTTCATCGTCGGGACACCTCTTCGTAAAGCGCCGTCATTGTATGAGCAGCGCTCCCGCCATGAATTTCGCTGATCCTGAGCAGTCCGCTTTCGGAAAGACGGTTTCGCATGGTGCCGTTTTCAGACAACTCGAGCATTGCCGCTGAAAGCTCTTCCATATTGCGCGGGTCGACAAGCATAACAGAACCGTTCCCTATCTCCTCGAGCGCAGAGTTGTTTGAAGTGATCGTCGGGAGGCCGCACGCCATTGCCTCAGCAACCGGAGACCCGTACCCCTCATAGAACGAAGGATAAACGAAGAATCTCGCTGACCGGTAGAGCGATACCAATTCCCTGTCGGACACGAACTGCAGCCGGTGTATGCGTAACCGTGCCGGTGAATGTGCAATCGCGCGGAGAGTCCCCTCAAAGAGCCATCCATTCCTCCCCACGAGCACAAGATCAAGGTCCGTGGAATGTGCCGCATGCAGTCGTTCAAATGCCCTGATGATCCCCTCGACGTTCTTTCGCGGCTCGATCACTCCGACAAAGAGGGCGAACGGAGAATTCAATCCGTATTTTCGCACCACCGCATCGTCCATGACGGGGTCCCGGATGGGAGAACAGCCCCTGTGGAGGGGGGGGCGAACAAGCCGGACTTTTCGCTCATCGACCCCGAAGAGGCTCACCAGTTCTCCCTTCGTATGAAGAGAAGGAACGATAATCGCTGCGGACTCGCCGACAGATCGTCGGACGTACGGGTCGCGCCTGAGTACCTCCTTTTCGAAGAGCTCCGGGTGTCTCACATATGCCAGGTCGTGCACCGTGATTATCGCCGGGACGCCTCCGAGCGGCGGGAGCAGCGGCTCCGCACTGTGGAACACGTCGAATCTGCCAAGAAATTTCCCTATCGACGGAGTGTGAAGCCGGTTCCAATAGAACCTTTTTATCGGGCCCGGAATGCGCGCGATGGAAAGGCGCACGTTGTCCCTGCTGAGCAGGCCTATCCCGGACGCATCGATCCTGAACGACCAGCCATGGAGGATGTACTCGTTACGGTTGTCTATGTCGAGCAGGTTCTTAAGAAGCTCGTACGAGTAACGGCCTATCCCGGCCGGGCGCTTCTGAATGTAGCTTACGTCGTACGCAATAATCATCGATCTGCCGATCTCCCCCGGATCACATCCGAATAGACATCAAGCGTCTCTCCTGCGACCCTTTCCCACAGGAAGCGTTTTGAAGCCTCACGGCCGGCGGCCCCGAGCCTCCGGCGGAGCTCCACGTCATCCATGAGCCGGCGCACCTGAACGGCCAGTTCCTCCGCGGAAAGCGGGTCCCGGACGAAAAGGCCGTGTGTCCCGTGCTCGAGGTCCTCCACTGCTCCCGCATCCGCGCTCGTGATCACGGGGATGCCGGCCCCCATCGCCTCGATGACTACCATGCCAAACGGCTCATAGTAGGTTGGAAGGACAAATGCATCCGCCCCTTTGAAAAGCCCCTCGACCCCATCGACTTTCCCCAGGAAGCGGACCTGTCCGCGGATTCCCAATTTCCCTGCCCGCCTTTCGTACGGCATCCCGTCGTCGTCGCCGGCCACCAGCAACCGGAGTCTCCGGTCCTCCAGGATCGCCATCGCCTCGATAATTGTCTGCAGACCTTTCCGGTCAAATTCGTTCCCGATAAAGAGGAGGAGGAAGTCACGTTCACCGGCACCGGACCTGGACCTGACCGCCTCCCGGTCCTCCGCAAAGGAGCGATCCTGGATTGGAGAGATTCCGTCCGGTATGACTTTGATGATTGATTCGGAAACACCGTAGTAATGGATAAGCTCCTTCTTCACGAGTCGCGAAACCGCGATCACGCGCAGGGGTGGGGGCCCGGTCATCAACACGCGCTCATCGCGGAGGGAGACCGCGTCGAACAGCCCGAGCCCGTTCCTGACGAGGCGTCCACGGCCAAATCTGGCCTTCGCTTCCATCCCTCCTCTGTGACAGCTCTGCGCAGTCACAATCTGCGCCCCTCTCCCGACCCCGAAGGAATTCGTGATGTCAAATCGGGCACGAGAGAATATGGAGCGCGTCTGAAGAGAAAAAAGGAGTTTCCGGGCCGCTCCCGAAACTGGGGGCCTCCACATACGAATGGGCCGGATCCCCGCCGGGACTGAGCCGAAGGCCTGTGTGATGACTGTTGTCGAATGCCCGGCTTTGACATACTCGGCAGCGAGGGATCTGACGATCCTGCCTATTCCGGTCACATTGTCGCAGGAAAGAGCTGCAAGGGCTATATTCATCCCTGAACTCGCTCCCCGGAGGCACTGCCTCTGCCCAGACCTCGAATTGCATCCCTGATCCGCTCTCTGTCCCCGGGAGACACGATGCGGAGTTGGGAGAAAGCAACAACTATCAGAAGAAAATAAAGACAGAATCTCACAGCGAGAGTCAGCAAAAGGCTGGAAGTTTCAATCCACATAACTGCGAACGAAAGCGCCGCTCCGAGCACCGTCACTTTTGCCCAGAACCCCGCCTGGAGCCGCACTCTTCCCCCCAGCAGCAGGAATCCGAGCGCATTTGCGGCCAGGTTTGCGCTCCCGCTTGCTATCACGCTCCCTTCCGCCGCCAGGGTGGGCACCAGAACCAGGTTCAGCACTATGTTGCAGGTCGCCGAGAGAAGTCCGACCCCCAGGAGTCTTTTCACGCCGCCAACAGACAGCATGAATTCCGCATTTTCTCCGCCGCCGCACAGCCGGGAGAGAATGCGGAACACCGCCATCCCCTGGATCAGGCGGGCGGCCCCGGCATACGCCCCGCCGTACAGTGCGCCCATGAACAGATCGGCATTGAACAGGAGGAATGCAAAGAGCGGAACCGTCAGGAGCGTGACCGTCCGGACGAGAAAGTGATAAAAGGGGGGCATCGATTCAGGGGCCTGAACCGCAAGCTGTGCGAAGGCGGCGAACGTCACGCCGGCGAGCCCTGCAGTGGCGCCGAGCTGCGCAAGCTGCAAGGCGGAATAGGCCACGTCGTACAGGGAAGCGTACGATGGATCCGAGAGGAGGTGCGAGAGCATGAAAACGTCCCCATGTCTTCCGAGAACGTAGTCCACAAGCGCATAGATCCAGAAGATCCCTCCGAATGCCAGGAGTGGACGAACTGAAACTGCGATAACGGGCCTCAAGAACGCCCGCCTGGACACCATCAGATATGCCCCGAGCTGCATGAATCCTGAGACGAGAAGCGTCACCAGGACGAACGGAAGCGTGAGTCCCGATGCGCTCTTCCAGCCGAAAACGGCAAGCTCAAACGCCCGTGAGCCGACGTTGATCCAGGCGGTGACGTCCGTCCGCATCTCCGCCGTCAGCGTCATCGCGAGGAGTGGGACAAGGGCGCGGGAGAACGTGAACGCAATAATCACAAAGATCAGACCTCTCGCAGGACCCGCCAGTCCCGGCACGATGGACGAAACGGCCGCGAGGAGAACCCCGCCGGCCATGAATACGGCGCAGCGGATGGCGACGATCCTCCGGAGGAGGTAGGATCTCTGCGCATCAGCCTCCCCCCCTGAGATCTGCGGAAAGTTCTTGTTGATGACGGTCTCGAAACCGAACGAAGTGAGAACGAGGAGCAGCTGTGAGAGGCTTATGACTGAGGCATAGACGCCGTTTGCTTCGACACCGAGTCCGCGCGCCACCACAAGCGACGCCGCGTACATCAGGGAGTACTCAATGACCTTCCCGCCGTGGTTCCAGAGAACGCCCCTGAACGTGGCAATCGCAAGCGACATTCTGTATGTGTCATGAAGGAGTGATGACCGGGAAATATAGTACGATTCGGGGGAATATCAAATTGCATTTCCCGACCCGTGTTCGTATCTTTCTTGCATTGGAGAGGTGCAGGAGCGGTTGANNTCGAATCCCACCCTCTCCGCAGAACTTCAGTATCCCCAGCGTTTCCAACGGCTTACCGGTCAGCGACTTGTCCGCGTGACCCCCATCCCCCCGACCTTTTCTTCAGTTCCGCATACTTCCTGTGAGTAGACTATTGATAGAGTCGCTGTAATAGAATACGGCCGAGCCAGCCCCCGGCGAACGTGCGCCAAACAGGGCGCGGATGTTTATAGACTTCCGGTTGGGACTGCGCCTGCACGCTCGTAATTCACGATAATGACGCCTTTCGAGGTGACTGTGCTTTTCGTCACCTTGAATGCCGCCGGGATCGTGCCATCGGCGAACAACCGCTTTCCACCACCCAACGTTATCGGAAATATCTTCAGCCAGAACGCATCGACCAAATCATGCTTGATGAGCGTCTGAACGAGATTTGCGCTTCCATAAACGTGCAAATCCGGCCCTTCCTGTTGCTTGATTTTGGTGATCTTTTCCGCGATATCTCCGTTTAGAAACACGGACGGCTGCCATTCGTGAGAAGTCATGGTATTCGAGGCGACGTACTTGGTCGCTGTGTTGACGGCAGGCCAAATGTCATTATGTTGCGGCCAGAATGGTGCCCAAATGTCAAAGGTCTTGCGCCCTATCAACAAGTCAAAAGGTATGTTCATCTGCTTTCTTATGGCCG
>PMDK01000204.1 GCA_003154425.1 Ignavibacteriota bacterium | reverse complement strand
TCCTTCCCGGACCGCCGTGAAGGACCGATGTATGATAGGTCCCGCTGACCGTCTCCTTCAGCGTATCGGTGACACCCAGATTGTCCGCAATTGTCACGAAGGCATGCGAGACGGGGGGAAAATAGAGGGACGGGGTGAAGTAATCCCCTGACCTGCTCAACGACACCGTGTACGGACCCGGCTGATCCGTCACCGTCGCCTCGGTCACCATCTGGGGGTTGGCGTTGTTGAGATCGACCGAGATGACCTTCTGGCAGGAGAAAGCCGCTGCAGCCAGGGCCGCGGCGGCAAGGCTCGCCGCGCGTGCATGACGCGAGAAACTGATGCTCATGGTGCCGCTCCGCTGTGGTTCAGTAATTGAAATTGTACGTGACCGACGGGATGATGGGAAAAAGCGTTATCTGCACCGCTTCCGTCTTCGTCGGATCGGTCCTGTTCTGCCTGAAGTAGATTGCATAGGCGTTCATGCGGTTGTAGGCGTTGTAGATGGAGAAATTCAGGTTTGAGCGTTCGCCGAGTTTCCACGTGGCCGAAAGGTCCAGACGGTGGTATGCGGGCATCCGGTAACCGTTCCGCTCGGTGTAATAGGGGACCAGCCGGTTGTCGATCCAGTAGTTCCCTCCGGGAAACGTCACCGCATTTCCCGTGTTATACACCCAGACCGCGGAGAAGTTCCACGTGGCGCTCAGGTCATAGATTGTGACAANNCGAGATATCATGCGTCCGGTCCTGCCGCGCGGGAAAGACCTTTCCGTTGTCGATAAGCGGGAATTGCTCCTGTGTCTTTGACCACGTGTATCCCACCCAGCCGCTAAGGCGCCCTGACCGTTTCCTGATCAGGAACTCCGCCCCGTAGCTCCAGCCCCTGCCGAGCACAAGAAGCGACTCGACAGTGGGATTGATCTGCAGATCGGCGCCGTTTTTGTAGTCGATCAGGTTCATCATGTTCTTATAATAGAGCTCGATCGAGGATTCGAATTCATTCTCCTGGAAGTTCCTGTAGTATCCGAGGGCGACCTGATCGGCATACTGCGGTCTGACATTGTTGCTGCTGGGGACCCAGAGGTCGCTCGGGTTTGCCGTCGTCGAGTTCGACAGCAGGTGGAGGTACTGCGCGGTGCGCGTATAGGACCCCTTGACGGAGCTTGCTTCATCAATGAGATAGGTGGCCGAAAACCGGGGCTCGAAGCTCGCGTACGTTTTGATGACTTTGCCTGATCCGAAGCCGGCGGTGTCGATGATGTCGCCGTACTCATCGTAGGTCAGCGTGTGACCGGGGCCCAAGAGGCTGAACATCGAAGCCCGCAGCCCGTAGTTGATCTTGAAACCGGCAAGCGGCTCGAATTCGTGTGCGACATAGGCGGCGTTTTCCAGCGCGTACCGGTGCTCGAGCGAGACGCTGTTGGCGGAGCTCGTCGGTCCCGCGGTGACCGATCCCGGCATGAACGTGTGGTAGATGGCATTGACGCCGAACTTGAACATGCTCGTTGCGTTCATGAAATACTGAAGGTCGATCTTGCCGTTGATGTCCTTGATCCCGGACGTGATCTCGTACTGGCTCGTGCTCGCTCCCACGATGTTGGTGTACTGGTAATCGCTGAACGTCAGAGTCGTGTTGCTGAAGAACTGGTCCCCGAAGAGGTGGTTCCACCGGACCGTGGCGGTGGTGTTCCCCCACCGCAGCCCGATGACATCGGGGTAATCGAGGTTGTCCTTCCCGAGGTATCCCGACAGGTAGATCCGGTCTTTCTCCCCCAGCGTGTAGTTTGCCTTTGCGTTCAGGTCATAGAAATACAGGCTGGTCCTGTTGATCGTGGTGTCGCTCGAGAGCTTGAGAAACAGGTCTGCGTATGTCCTTCGGCCCGAGATCATGAATGAGCCTTCGTCCTTCACGATCGGCCCCTGGAGCGTGAGCCTGGCGGCAAGCAGACCGACTCCGCCGGATGCGCCGTAGTCCTTCATGTTGCCGTCATTGGTCCTGATGTCGAGGACCGATGAGAGGCGTCCCCCGTATTCGGCAGGAATCCCTCCCGTTATCAGCGTCACATCCTTGATCGCGTCTGAATTGAACACCGAGAGATACCCCAGCGCGTGCGAGGGATTGTAGATCGGGGCTTCGTCGAGCAGGATAAGGTTCTGGTCCAACCCTCCGCCCCGGGCGTAGTATCCGGTGTTCCCCTCTCCCGCGGACTGCACTCCGGGGAGCAGCTGGATCGTCTTCAATATGTCCTTCTCGCCGAGAAGGACGGGGATGGATTTGACCTCCCGCATTTCGAGCTTGTTCGAGCTCATGACCGTGGACGTGACGTTCTTGTCCGATCGCTCGCCGGAAACGACGACCTCGCCGACGGCGATCGGTTCGGGAGTGAGGGCGAAATTGAGTGTCCGGTTCCGGGTGAGATCGATGGAATCGGCGAGGACCCTGAATCCCAGATACTGTACGAGGAGCGTGTAACGCCCGCCGGGGATTGTGAGTGAAAAGAAGCCGTACGCGTTTGTCGAGGCGCCGACGTTCTTGAGTTCCTTCACGACGACATAGGCCCCGATCAGGGCCTCACCGTTCTCGGCGCTTTTTATGGTCCCGCTCATCGTGAACATTTCCTGGGCGGATGCTCCTCCCGTCAGGTCGACAGACAGGAGTGCGATCAGGGGGAGAAGAAGGAGGATGTGACGGCCCGCGGAGGGGCGGCTGGGATGGGCCTGAGCGTGCACTCGAACCTCGCCGGATTGAACTCATGGATGACAGCGTGGTATCAACTCTGGACGGGTCGGTGCCTCCTCTCAGTATCGTTCATAACGAAGCCCGCCGTCCGAGCGTTCCCGGGATGAGGCGTTGTTCCGCCATAAATCCCCCGGTATGCTTGCGGAATCGTCCAAATTGACCGACATTGTACCAATTAAACGTTTCGCCTTCGAAATGGTCAAAAAAGGAACAGTTATTCTCTCCGGGCCGTTCACAGTACACCGCCGGGGACCGCCACAATTGCCGGGAACTCCATGAACGTGCTTTTTCTGAACAGCTGCCGAACCTGGGGGGGCGGGGAAGTCTCCCTGACCCAGATCGTGGAATCTCTCAGGGCACGGGGGCACAACGTGACGGTCGCCTGCCGGCCCGACTCACCTCTCCACCGCCGCATGCAGGGTGCGGCCGCCGACGTTGTCCCGGTAAGATTCGGTGGCGATTTTGATCCCTTCACGATCCTGCGGCTCGCAAGGCTCATCGTTGGAAGAAAAATCGACGTCGTGTGCGTCCACACCGAGAAAGAGCTCCGCGTCGGCGGTTGTGCATCCCTGCTCGCCGCCGTCCCTGTCATTGTAAGCAGGGAAGTTGATTTTCCCCTCAAGGACTCCTTCCTCAACAGGCTTTTCTACGGCAAGGTCGCCGCGGTTATCATCGCAAACTCCTACGCCACGAAGAACACGCTCCTGATCAGCGCTCCCTGGCTCACGGCGGAGAGGATCCACGTCGTCTGGAAGGGGATCGATCCCCGCAGGTTCAGGCTTCCGCCGTCCGGCAGCCTCCGCGAAGAATTCCATATCGGTGAGGAGGACAGCCTCATCGGTTTTGTCGGGAGACTGGACGAGCAGAAAGGATTGCTGACACTTCTCGAAGCAATGGCCCTCCTTGTCGGGCGGCACAGGAATGCAAAGCTCGTGCTGGCGGGGGATGGGAACCTGCGTGCGTCGGTGCAGGAGTTCCTCAGGAGGAAAAATCTGGACCGGCACGTCTACCTTGCGGGCTTCCGGGAGGACATCCCGGAGTTTCTTCGCGGGATCGACTTTCTCGTGATGCCGTCAAACTGGGAAGGATTCGGTTACGCAGCCGTTGAAGCAATGGCTGCAGGGAAGGCCGTCGTCGCCTCGCATGTGAGCAGTCTCCCGGAGATCATCGATGACCGGAGGACCGGTCTGCTGGTTCCTCCACGTTCCCCCGAGAAGCTCGCTGACGCGATGGTCTCACTGGTGGACAACCCGCAACTCCGCAGCTCGATGGGGAAGGCCGGTGCCCGGAAGGTGGAAAATTTCTTCTCTCTTCCAGCGATGGTCGCAAACGTCGAGTCGCTCCTCCTGGAAGCCGCTCATCCCCCCCGGGCTGCGGGGGGACGGGTGATTCCCGCACATTCCTCCGCGACCGGCTGGCGTCTTCTCTTTCACTGGCTCCTCTGATCCTGCTTCCGAGGCACGGGCTTTCTGTTCCAGTAGAGAAACACGGGGACGCCGAGTGCGAGAAACGCGATCCCGGCCCAGGCCTCCTCCGGCCGGTTCAGGAGCGTGTTGCCGACGAACCAGATGGAAATGATGATGAACACGAGCGGCGTGAGCGGATAGCCGAGTGTCCTGTACGGCCTTTCCGCCGAGGGGCGTTTTCTCCTCAGGATGAAGACGCCGGTCGCCGCCAGGGCGAAGAATATCCAGTCGGTGAACACGACGTACGAGATAAGACTCTCGAACGTCCCCCAGAACAGGATGAGGATGATCGCCCACGCGCTCTGGATCATGATGGCAAATGCGGGGGTGTGAAACCGCGGNNGCGGTCAGCGTGTATATTCCCGTGGTGCCGAATGTTGAAATGAATATGACCGCAGCGATGAGGCCTCCCCCTGCGGGTCCCATGACACTCTGCATGGCCTCTGATGCGAGCCGTGGTG
The DNA here is from genome assembly GCA_003154425.1 of Ignavibacteriota bacterium. Taxonomy (GTDB): domain Bacteria; phylum Bacteroidota; class Ignavibacteria; order UBA10030; family UBA6906; genus Fen-1273. Next base: position 5,724 of record PMDK01000204.1, on the reverse strand, counting down.
ATGCCCCGATCGCGCCGACGGGGAGGAGGAGCATGTAGGAGAGGTTCGTCAGCACATAGACGGCGATGACGACAATCGCACCGGTCACCATGGCGAACGGGATTGTCCGGCGGGGGTCACGGGCTTCGCCGGCGGCGTAGGAGGCATGCTGCCACCCGCCGTATGACCAGAGGACTCCCACCATGGCGANNTTCACTCCGCGGACGTTCAGCGCGGTGACAAGCAGAAGGCCCGTGATTGCCGTTATTCTGAGGCCGGCGGGAGACAGGGGGACGAAGTGCCCCAGGTACGTGGCAAATGCGAGGCTCAGCGCAGCGATCCCCCCGGTGTTGCAGACGAGAAAGTAGGCCCAGCCGTACAGGAACCCGGCGAGCGGACCGTAGGCTTCATTCAGGTAAACATAGACTCCCCCTGCCCCGGGCATCATCCCCGCAAGTTCGGCGAACGTGAGGGCCCCCGTCAGCGCCATCACGCCTCCGAGGAGCCAGATGCCGATGATCCATGAAGCGGACGGTAGGGCATGCGCGATGAGGGCGGGGGTGAGGAATATTCCCGACCCGATCGTCGACCCGATCGCAATCATCGTCATGTCGAACCGGGACAGCTCCCGTTTCAGCTCGGCCATCTAGCTCCCGTGCGCCTCCCGTATCACTTCCTCCGTTATATCCGCAGCGCGGTCCATGTCCTCCATCGAATTGTAGAAGTGGGGCGAATAACGGAGCTTCCCTTCCCGGATCGCGATTGTCACCCCCCTGTCCCTCAGTTTCTCGAACGCGTTCAGGGGATCCAGCGGTGGAGCCAGCGAGATGGTGACGATCCCGGCCCGTTCGTCTTCAGGGAGGGGAGTGAAGAGTGTGACACCGTCTATCTTCATGAGCCTTTCGATCAGACCGGATGTGATCGCGAGTATGTGCGATTCGATTCCGTCCGGTCCGAATTCGACAAGGGTACTGATGGCCTCCCGCATCCCCCAGAGCCCCGGCATGTTGAGACTCCCCCCTTCGTATCGCCGCGCGGATGAGGCGAGCGGCTGTGCGTAATTATAGAAATCCCATGGGTTCTCCACCGAGAGCCAGCCCAGGTTCTTCTGGTGGATGCGGGACTGGAGTTCCTCCGTTAAATAGAGGAAGCCCGTTCCATGCGGTCCCATTTGCCACTTCTGGGCGCCGGCCGAGAGCGCGTCGATGGACATCTTCTGCACGTCGATTCTCACGGCGCCGACGGCCTGTATCCCGTCGACCGCGAATATCGTCCTGTTGTTCCGGCACAGGCTGCCGATCGAGCGGAGATCTCCCCGGTGTCCGGAAAGAAACTGGACTGCGCTGAGCGCGAGCAGGCGCGTGTGCTGGCCGATTTTTGAGGCGATCATCTCTGTGGTCAGCCTCCCGTCGGGCGCAGAGATGAAATCAAGCTCCACTCCGAGCGGCTTGAGATTGACGTACGGGTAGATATTCGCGGGGAACTCGATGTCTCCGAGGAGGATCCTGTCCCCTGTTTTCCATGGAATCCCGGCCGCAACCACGTTGATCGCGTCGGACGTGTTGCAGTGAAAAGCGATCCTGTCGGCGGATTCAGCCCGTATCAGCCTTGAGACGGCGGTGCGGCACTCTGCAACCATGCCCAGATCGTTCTGGTAGGTGTCCAGGTCCCCCTCTGACCGTCTGTGCAGGTACGCGGTCATGGCTTCCACAACCCTGGTGGAAAGGGGACTCGTTCCCGCATGGTTGAGATAGATCTTCCCCTGTTTCAGGTGAGGGAAGAGCTCTCGGGCCCGTGCGAGTGTCTCTGAAGGAAAAAGTCTGTGCATGGTCCATCATCTGACAGTGCGCCCCCCCCCGGGGGGGGGAGGTTCCCCGCCTTCCGGGAACGGCGTGCTACGGGTACACTTTCACGGTCACGATCCCGTGCGCGATCGTCGGAACGGTGATCGCATTCCCCTTCACGTCGAGGGGTGCTCCGTCCTCCTCGACGAAATTTGATTTCAGAGCCCTGGACGGATGGAAGGGGAGTGAAACAACTGCGCTCGACGGTTCCCCTTTGACGTCGTACCACTGGAGCACCCACGCATCCCCATCTTCTCCCCTCTTGATGGACGTCAGGACCAGGTTCGACGGGGTGATCGACACGAACGACCCTCCGCCGGGGAGCTTCCCTTTGTGCGCAGCTGTCATCACCGTAAGGAGAGGCGTGTTGAACTCGTACCCCCTCTGATGGGTCGCGGCCGACTGCCACCGCCCCGGATGAGGATAGAGCGAGTAGCGTATGACGTGTTTTCCCCTGTCGGCGGTCGGATCCGGCCATTTCGGCGAGCGGAGAAGCGACAGCCTCATCGTGTTTCCCTTGATGTCATAACCGTACTTGTCGCTGTTGATAAGCGACACGCCGTAGTCGTCTGTCGAGACGTCGGCCCAGCGAGCAGCCGGCACCTCCACCTGCGCCTGTTCTATGCTGTTCCTCATCTGTGTCGACCGCCGGATCGTCCCGTAGGGAGCCTCATACGTTGCCACGGTGTCGGAAAACGCGAGGGGGAACGCGAGCTTGACCATCGTGTGGTCTTCCCACCAGTCGGCGTCGGTCGTGAAGTCGATCCGGTCGAGGCCGTTGTAGAGTATGATGTCCTGCGTGAAGAACGATGAGGGGAAGTCCTCCGTCGGGAAGTCTTTTTTGACGCCGGGTTTCAGGTAGTCGCGCTCGAGGCGCACAATGGTCCGGACCGGTCCCTGTTCAATGACCGCGGCCCCGCGAAACGTCGTCGGGAACTCCTTCCCTGTCAGCCCGATATTCCATGCGTCCCACTGCGCAGGGATGTCCTCGAGGAGCTGGATCCTGTTGCCGCTTCCGGCCAGCAGTTCCCTGCCGCTGCGCCTGTCGATAATGCTCTTCACCCATCCGGAGAGGCTGTCGATCGTGACGCGGAAGAGGGCGTTCTCCGGTGCGAAGGGGGAGGCGACAGGCCCCTGCGGGTGCGGGGCGGATTGCTTCCTGAGTTCGAACGTCGAGTAGCCGAAGGCGGGGACGCCTCCGGCGACGAAGAGCACCTGGCGTTCATAGCGGGACGTCCTGACCGTCTGGGAAGGAATCTCCTTCCCGAGTGCGTCGAAGACAGCATACGAGTCTTCATCCCCGCTGCGGAGATCGACTGCGGCGAGGTCTGTCCGTTCCCAGGAGAGCGTATTGAAGACCACGAACGGCGCGCCGTGATTGAGCGCCGCGGTGTTGACACGCGACGCGATATGGTCGAGTGAATTGAAAAGTTCATGGCGCCCCACCGATTGCGCCTCCCGGTCGCTCGCCGAGGCGTCGATGTACACCTCGCGGATTCCTGATCCCGGAAGTATGTCGTGGAACTGGTTGAACATCACGTGCCTCCAGGCCTCCTCCAGGGCGCCCGCATTGTAGGGACGGCCGGAGAGCGAAGCGAACGAGGAGAGCTTCTCTGCATTGGTCAGGAGGACTTCGTTGGACCGGTTGAACTGTTTTATCGCCGCCTGTGTCGTGAATGTCCCCTGGTGGTATTCGAGGTAGAGCTCGTTCTTCCAGACGGGGAGGTCGCCGGGGTCGTTGCTCCGGAGCCAGTCGATGTATTTCCCGGCCGTGCCGTATTCGATCTTCGGAAAGATCTCCAGTGTCTTCAGCCTGTCGATCCTGTCGAGCATCTCCAGGGAAGGCCCGCCGCCGTGGTCACCCACACCGAAGAGTATCAGCATCTTGGTGAAGCCGGTGTTGGCTTCGAACTGCCTCATCCAGTCGACGAGCTGGTAGGGATCGTCGATCGTGTTCACGTAGTCGAATGGAAAATAGCTCAGTATCCTTGAGCCGTCCGGCGATTCCCACCAGAACGTCCGGTACGGGAACACATTGGTCTCGTTCCACCCGATCTTCTGCGTGATGAAAGCGTCGATCCCCGCATTCCGGTAGAACGAAGGCATGTTCAGGTTATAGCCGAATGAATCCGGATTCCATCCGATCTTCACGTCCGCGCCAAGCTTGTTCCTGAAATACTTCTTGGCGTACAACAGTTGGCGCGCCCAGGATTCGCCCGAGGGGAGATTGCAGTCCGGCTCCACCCACATCCCGCCGATGACCTCCCATCGTCCGTCCTTCACACGGTGCTGTATCTGCGTGAAGAGATCGGGATACAGACGCTCGATCCAGTCGTAGTAGGCCGCGGAGCTCTGCGTGTAGGTGAAATCGGGTCGCGCGGCCATCATGTTCATGACGGAGGAGAAGGTATTCCTGCAGACCATGATCGTTTCCTTCGAGCGCCACAGCCACGCGGCGTCGATGTGGGCGTTCGCATCGAGGTAGAGTGTGAACCGGTGGACGAATTCCGCGACCGGGGCCAGTTTCGTCCGTGCCGCGGAGAGCGACGTGCGGAACCGCTCGACGGAGCCGCTGATGAGGGCGTCGGTGTCCACGGCCGAGGCGGTTGCCTGGAGAAGGGCGTTGAGCCGCGATTTCTCCTGGGGGTCCATGTGCGATTTCTCCACGCGCGGGTCCACCTTCACCCGGGCGTTCGTTTGATAGGTGTCGGCGCTCAGGAGCTTCTGCGCCACTCTCAGTCCGAGCGAAAAGTCATCGAGCGTCCGGGCGAGCGGATTGTCCCTCCCCGGGACGATCTGTGCACGGAGGAGGCGGAGAGGGCCGCCGGTGTTGATCGCTTTTATAACGAGGAGAAACTTCTGTCCCCCCCGTGCATGATTCGTGAGCTCGAACTCGCCGTCCCACGGAAAGTACCCTCTTTTTTCTCCGTTCACGAACAGGTACCCGAAGTCGTCGACCGAGACGAGAAAACGGACCGTTCCTGTCGTCGCCTGGCCGAGCATTCTCTCCGGGAGCGTGACCTCCCCCCTGATCCAGCACGAATCGATGGTCAGATGCTGGCCGATCGCGAGCGAGGCCCACTTCGAATCGTCGAAGCCGGGCCCGACAGGGTTCTCCGAGAAGTTCGTGCTGTACCGCCAGTTCTCGACAGTACCTTTGCTCACGGACTCGAGCCGGGCGACCAGTTTGTCGACGCTTGACTGACCGAACAGCGCAAGGGGAAGGAGGACGGCGAGCATCACAACGGTCAGAGTTTTCATGGGGTGTTTCCTCGTGGTGGTACGTGCAAGCGGCCGGTGCGGGAGGAGCGTCACCTCCTCCGCCTCCTGATCTGGTCGAGCATCACGGCGAGGAGTATGACGACTCCGACGATGACCTGCTGGACGTACGAGTTGACGTTCAGCAGGTTCAGTCCGTTCCTGAGGACGGCGATGAGCATTGCGCCGATGAACGTGCCGACGATGGACCCTGCTCCGCCCGAAAGGCTCGTCCCGCCGACGACAACCGCGGCTATGACATCGAGTTCATAGGAGACGCCTGCATTCGGCTGCCCGGAATTCATCCGGGAGGCCAGCAGGATCCCGCTCAGCGCCGCGAGCGTCGCCGAAAGGACGTACACGTTGATGAGAACCCGCCTGGTCCGTATCCCGGCGAGTCGGGCCGCCTCGATGTTCCCGCCGACGGCATAGACATATCGGCCGAACCGGGTCCGAGTCAGCGTGATGTGCGACGCGATGAATGTCAGAACCATGATGATCGTCGGCACCGGCACGGCGAGCAGCCGCCCGGTGCCAAGGAATGCAAATGCCGCCGGGAGCTCCCAGACCGGGCGGCCGTCCGTCCAGACGAATGCCGCTCCCCGCCAGATCGTCATGGTGGCGAGCGTCACGATAAACGGGG
>PMDK01000193.1 GCA_003154425.1 Ignavibacteriota bacterium | reverse complement strand
AGACCGTCGCGCTCGTCGCCGGCGGACACACCTTTGGCAAGACGCACGGCGCGGGCGATCCGGCGCTGGTAGGTCCGGAACCTGAAGCTGCCCCCATCGAAGAGCAGGGTCTGGGCTGGATCAACCGGTTCGGCACCGGCAAGGGAGTGCACACCACCAGCAGTGGTATCGAAGGCGCATGGAAGCCGAACCCGACAACGTGGGACAACGGTTACTTCGACATGCTGTTTGGCTACGAGTGGGAGCTTGCAAAAAGCCCGGCTGGCGCCTCGCAATGGCTGGCCAAGGATGTCAAAAAAGAGCACATGATCCCTGACGCACACGACCCTTCGAAGAAGCATCGGCCAATCATGACCACGGCCGACCTGTCGCTGCGCTTCGACCCGATTTACGAACCTATCTCGCGCCGATTCCAGAAGGACCCGCGGGCTTTCGCCGACGCCTTCGCCCGCGCCTGGTTCANNCCCCGCTGTCGATCACCCCTTGATCGATGCCAAGGACATCGCCGTTCTCAAAGCCAAGGTTTTGGCATCAGGATTGTCTGTGTCGGAGCTTGTCTTCACCGCCTGGAGTTCAGCCTCTACCTTCCGAGGCTCGGACAAGCGCGGGGGGGCAAACGGCGCGCGCATTCGACTGGCACCGCAAAAGGATTGGGAGGCCAACCAACCAGCGCAACTGGCCAGGGTGCTGGGCGTGCTCGGACGGATTCAGAAGGACTTCAACGGCGCACAGACAGGCGGCAAGAAAGTCTCCATGGCAGACCTCATCGTGCTGGCCGGCTCCGCTGCTGTTGAAGCGGCAGCCAAGGCCGCCGGATACGCTCTCGACGTTCCCTTCACACCTGGTCGCACCGACACTTCGCAAGAGCAGACCGACGTGGATTCGTTCGCCGCGCTGGAGCCCCAGGCCGACGGTTTTCGCAATTACCAGAAGACGACCTTTACCGTGTCGGCGGAGGCAATGCTGGTGGACAGGGCACAGCTCCTGACCTTGAGCGCGCCGGAGATGACCGTGCTCGTCGGTGGCCTGCGTGTGCTGGGCGCAAACGCTGGTGGGTCGAAACACGGTGTGTTTACGAAACGGGTCGGTACACTCTCCAACGACTTCTTTGTGAACCTGCTCGACATGAGCACCGTGTGGAAACCGACCTCCGATGCCGCGGAGACGTTTGAAGGGCGCGACCGCAAGTCCGGCGCACCCAGGTGGACAGGCACCCGCGTCGATCTGGTGTTCGGCTCAAACTCGCAGTTGCGNNGCCTGGAACAAAGTGATGAACCTCGACCGCTTCGATCTCAAATAAGCGTCGCAGATCCATCTTCCATGAATAGCATCCGGAAGTGCCACATCATACCGATGTGGCACTTCTGTTTCGAAGCCTCGTTTGATCCCAGCACAGATTTCCGTTCCCGGCTCTCTATCGGCGCCGGCCACGGAAACCCCGGCCAAAACCATGCATCGACTATGCCGGTAGTCAAATCGTACGAGCTTTCTCGAGAGCGTTCCCGGTCGCAAGGATCCCTCCCCCACCCGGCACGACTTCAGGCTACCATACCTTGATTTCCTGAATGCCCGATAGGGGATTCGCAAAAGGCCCCGCGGCGGGATTTATCGGATTTCGCGGCTTGCCGAAATAGTCGCCGTCGATCTTCAATGGTGACCCATCCGGATTCTCGTAGGCCAAGCCGGAGATTCTTGCTTTCCCCAGTCGGTCGGTGGAAACTATCGAGGTGGAGTGCCTGTGAGGACCCTCTCCCGGATTTACGGAAAGGTAAACGCCGTTCCCCTTTTCGACGATGGCGATCCCCGGATCGAGACTCCGCACGACCAACGGATCTGCCTCCCTGACGTACGGATGGGCGCCATTGTAGTACACATTCCCTCCCGTTTGAAGAGGAAACTCGCGTCCATCATATATCCCGAGCCCGTACTTGCCGCCCGATTCCGATTCGTGAGCGGGTACTGGTGCGAAGATGTTGTTGAAGAACCGGTCGTCGCCTCCTTTGACGTTGACCAAGCCTGCAACCTCGGTGGTGTGCGGCGGATGGTAGGGCGTCTCACGACCCAGATCCGGCCAGCTGTTGATCGTTCCGGCGATCAGGTTGTGGACGTACGCGCCCCCCTCGGAGGCGTCACTGAGGCTGCCCCCGGAGAGTAGGAGGTTGTTGTCGATCAGGAAAGGACCATGGTCAACTTCAACGAAGATATCCTCGGTTGTCTGGCGATAAAAAAGGTTCCCCGATACACGGGTGCCTTGAGCCATCCAGTCCAGCCACAATCCGCGGCAGGCATCGTGGATCCGGTTGTTCTTGATGAGAACGTCGATCGCTGCGTGGATTTTTATCCCCGCTATTTCAGCTCCGTTGAACAGCCGCTTCGTCCAGATGTTGTAGATGTGATTCCCCTCGATCCGGCTGAAGGCGGCGCCAAGGCTCCCGACGATCCCCGTCTGCTCGCAATCTGAAATGATGTTGTGGCGAACGATGTGGTGTCCGACGGTCTTCTTATTCCAGCCGTTTGCCAGAGCACGTTCGATCGTCTTCACGTATCCCTCGGCGGAATTCGCCGACGTGTTGTCCCACTCGTCGCNNGTCGGCGGCGCCCAGTTCGTGGCCGCCTGCCGCATCGTGAAGCCACGCACGGTGATATAGTTGATGCCGGTCTTCTCCGGATAGAACACCGTCTGTCGGACGTTGATCTCCACCAGCTCCTTATTGGGATTGACCCCGGTGAAGCGGGCCCAAATAGTGGTATTCTCCTTGTCCACCCGGGCGAACCAGAGGGAGGCAGTACCAGAGGGACGTACGACGTCCTCCTTCGTGGCAGCTTCATTCAGCCAGTCACCGTTGAGATATACGGCACCGGTATGATGCATTCTCCCCAGAGGGTCGAACCAGTCGCCGTGAATCGTGTCGCTGTACGGATTGAAGCCACGGAAGAACGAATTGGGGAGAGTCACCATCCAGACATCGTCCAGCACCTTCACCCACTCCTTGATTACTTCGGATCCCTTGATCTCGACCTTCTCCGCCGGCGCAGCCTGATAGACTATGCGCTTGTCGTCAGACTCCCCCCCGCGCGGCGGGCTGATGCGCTCTCGATAGACACCTTCGTGCACGGTGACGACGTCGCCTGGCTGGGCGACGCCAGCTGCAGCAGAGATCGTCTTGAAGGGCCGCTGCAACGATCCATCATTCCTGTCGCTTCCCCGCGCGGAAACATGAAACTCTGTTGCAGATGCGGTGGATGTAACCAGCGGGATCAACAACGTGGATGCGGCCCCAACGACGAGCGTGCTGAGCACTCGCGGGCTCCAGCACAGGAGGCACTTCGATGTCTCGGTCATATTGCGACTCCTCTGTCAGTGGTGCCGAGAAATGGACTCTTGCGGACAAGTGTTCGTTGTTGTCGACGGGGCCGATAACGACAATAGCGCGTTGCGGTCAGCCGCCGGGCGGCTGCCCCTTTTCTTGAGCGTTCGTCCCCAATGTACCCAGGTGCAAACAAAGTTCCGGGCGAATGATGAGAATCAACACTATCCAAAAGATACGAAATTCAACAAAAAAGGAAACCAGGTGCGGCACTTTCGCGCACCTGGTTCCCTTGGCTCCGCGGGACAGACGACATCTCGAACTTCCTCTTGCTCCGAATTCCACTGGAAATCCACCATTCGGCCTCAAGGAACACCACGACTTGAAACATATGCCATCGATTGTCCCAGACCAAGACGCCTCCGGAACGACCTGACCGATTCGCCAGAGAGCAATCGGATGAGCGTGCGGTTCATGGTGTCCTCCGAGCCCTCAATACACTCGATTCACAGGAATTGCCCTGCAGGGATAGAAATCAGAAGCTGTAACCCACCGTCATATTCACCAGAGCGGGAGCGACAAGCTGAAGCCCCCGGACATGTGTTATGAGGGGTATTCTCAGGTCGCCGTACAGTGTGAAATGGGTTGTGGCGATCACTTGAAGGCCCGGGGAGATATACAGCCTTTCATACCCGGTATTATCCGGGTCTGACTTATCTCCGGCGTCGATTCCACGGAACGAACCCGCAATTTGGAGAACGGGGACGATCCTGAGACTGTTGAGGAGTCCATCATAATGGGCTCCGATGTTGACGTCGAAGCTGTCCCCCGGGCGGTACCCGTCTCGCTCATTGAACGCATGTTGCCACATGACCTGCGCGTACCATCCCCATCCCTTCTCCTGCCCCATCTGGTATCCTCCCAGAAGGAGATCCGTCGTGCCGGTCCCGATCTGTGTGTCCCGGTCAAGGAGAGACTCGTTGAACGCCCCTGTGGGAAGTTTCAACCCAAATTGAAGCCCCGTGGACATATCTTCCGAGAGTCCGGTGTACATTCCCATCAGCCGGACATCACCGAACGATGTGTGAGTTGCCGAGGCCAGGTTACCATCGTCGTCAATGGTTCTGAAGTAACGATTCCAGAGTGGAGCTTCCGCCATAATTCCCCAGTCCCTGTCAATCATGTACTGAAGGCCGAGAGTATAGAAGTTCGTTCGGATTTCCTGATCCTGATTCGCACCGGCGGGTGCACTCTGCCAGTTACCCCAGTTCCTGCNNTCCTGCTCTGGTCCATGTAGTTGTATTGCAGAAACGCACCGAACCCTGCGGATGTCGGCATCGACCAGCGTGCACCGACAGTGAAAACATTGCAGCCGCATGCGCACGCAAATATCGCAGCGGGAACGAAGAGGATGCCAATCACAATAAATATGAAATATCTGGCCACTCGGGTCATGATACACTCCTTCCTGTGAGTTTGTTTAACAGCAGGACAGCGCCGTTACAGGGAGGAGATTTCGGGAGGATGGTCGATGTCCCTCCCCGGGGGGAAGGGGATTGAGAAACTGAGAGAGGCAAAAGACAACTGCCCGGTCCGGGGACTGAGAACCGCCGTTGGATGGCCTGCCGGAACCGGCTGGAAATCGTCGAATTCCTTCAGAGTCCTGGCGGGGGGAGATTGCTCTTTCCGGTCTTCATTCTGCAGTTCTTTACGCAGGAGGCAACAGCCCTGGCAGGTGTTCCCGGGTACGTCCTTCTTCTCGCAGAGGTTCTGTGCAATATATGACCGGTTGAGCGCAAAGGAGAGGACGACGACACAATCGCCGAGACAGGCGAGCGTGAGGCAAAGAAGGAGTGGTATCGTGAGTATGAGTCTCACTGGTCCAGGAAACTAGAAAGAACGGAAAACGATCGAGTATAGTACCATGAACGCATGTCAATCCCAAATGGTTCCTTCTGGTCACAAGGAGGAATACGGCACGTTGTCTCTCCAGGGGTGGGTGTTGAGCGCCGGGAGATACGTACCGGCCCTGGCTGTTGGTCATCCCTTCAGAGGGTTGAATGCGAGTTCATTGTGGTGCGGGGCAGATAATGACTGAAAGCAACATTCGGCGCAAGCCTGCAAGAAAGTCCCGTGGTGACGCCCCGCGTGGCCCTACACCGGAAGCAGATCAGACAGCTGGTGCTCGAGTTCGCTGTAAACACCGTCTGGCCCAGCTCCGAGCGCGTTGAATGTCTTGCTGGCAAAGCTGCGCATCGTTGCCGTGAGTGTGATGTCGAGGATTTCGACGTCTTCGAGACCCAAATCACGCAACTCGTTAACATCCGCCTGAGTCATTTCGTTCGCGGTCCGGGCAATCTTCTGGGCGAACTCCATTATCGCGACCTCCGCGCGTTCCAACCCCGCGTCATGGAAGTTCGTGAGGATCGCACGCAACTGATCCACGTTGAC
>PMDK01000119.1 GCA_003154425.1 Ignavibacteriota bacterium | reverse complement strand
ACGCAACCCGCCGCCGTCAATGAAAGGCAGACCGGGACCAGACACCAGATCCGGGAACTGCTGGTTTTCATTTGAGTCGCTCCCTGTTCGTGTTTGCAAGAAGTAGCCTGTTGCCGTAATGTACGATTCTTCAGGTTTGAATTCCCCCTTTTTTAAAACAAGAATATTCTTTGGGCCGGACTAAACCTTTTCCCCTCTTCTCCGGTCAAAATTCTGATAAGTTGGCCAAAATCGGCAAATGAGAAGAGAATTGTCCCCGAAGCATTCCCCGTCGACCGCGAGACCGGCGCGATCATCTGGAGGCCCGGAGGGATGAACACCAGTTCCGGATCGCCAACGGGAATATCACACTTCTTGATAACAAAGAGAACTTGATTCTAGGGCCGGAGGGGGATACATTTGGTGCAATCTCCGCCCGGATCCAGACACTCACAACCCCCGTTGAGGACTTCATGCCCAGGTATCGTCTCTGTCTCGTACTCGTCACATTAATAGTGTGCATCGCAAGCAATGGCACAGCCGGGGACAAGCCGGTGCGGTTCTTCGGAAGCAACGGCGGATTGGTGCTGGCGCCGGGAGAGTACGATCCCTCTATCCCTGCGCCGGAGCAGACGTTCCACTTCGCGTTGGGTGAGCGCCCTGCCAGGCACGCCGCGGTCCTTGAGTACCTGCACGTGCTTGCGACGGCTTCGAAGCGCGTGAAACTGTTCGACATGGGGAGAACCTACGAGGATCGGCCGCTTGTCTATCTGGTGATCTCGGATGAAGCCAACATCGCCCGGCTCGATGAGATCAAGGAGAACCTCCGCCGCATCAGCGATCCGCGGAAGCTCACGCCGGGCAGGCTTGATCCCCTCATCGATTCCACACCTGCGGTGACGTGGCTGGCCTATTCGATTCACGGCGACGAAACCTCGGGCGTTGATGCTTCTCTTGCCGTCGCGTATCGCCTGGCGGCGGGAACCGACTCGCTCACGCAGCGCCTGCGGAAGGAGCTGGTCATCGTCATAGACCCTTCCGAGAATCCGGACGGCCGCGAGCGGTTCCTTGCGCAAATGGAGGCATTCGCGACCGCGGTGCCGGTCGCCGACGGGCAGAGTCTCCAGAGAGGGGGATTCTGGCCATGGGGAAGGGGGAATCATTACCTTTTTGATATGAACCGCGATTGGTTCTCGGAGGAACTTCAGGAAAGCAAGGCCAGGATTNNCATCCATTCAACCCCTATCTCACCGACCGGGTCAAATACTGGTGGGGAGTCTATGCCGCCGACCAGGCCAGGTCGTTCGACCAGCGCGGGTGGGCATACTACACGCGTGAATGGAACGAAGAACTCTACCCCGGGTACGGGTCCTCGTGGCCCTCGTATACAGGAGGGCTGGGGATACTGTACGAGCAGGCCGGCGTGTCGGGTTCACGCGTATCGCGGCACGACGGGACCGTTCTGACATATTCCGAGACGGTAGAACACCATTACGTCAGCTCGATGGCCAATCTCACCACGGCGGCGAACCACCGGAGACAGATTCTGAGCGACTACCACGCGCAGCGGGAGCGTGCGATTCAGGAGTACGGGGGGGGGAATGTGAAGGCGTATCTCGTCGCTCCCGACAACAATGCGGACCGGCTGACACACTTCGCGCAAACACTTTCCCGCCAGGGAATCGAACTGTCGGTGGCAAAGGAGGAATTCTCCGCCCGTGCAAGGAGCTACTACGACGCAGTGTCAGCCACCAGGATGTTCCCTGCCGGGACACTCATTGTCCCGACAAACCAGCCGCTCGGCTACCTGGCGCAGTCCATCCTGGCGTTCGACATGCAGCTCCCGGACAGTTTTCTCACGTTTGAGCGCCGTGAACTCCTGAAGCGCAGGGAGTCAAAACTCTACGAAGTGACAGCGTGGTCGCTCCTGGCCGCATACGGCCTGGATGCGTACTCCTGTGAATCGGCCGTCACGCCCCCCTCGGAGCCATGGAAGGATATGCCGCGCCAGGGTCGTGTGGACGGGACCCGTCCCCAACAGGGCTTCATCTTTGACGGGAGCAGCGACGGCGCACTTCGCGCGGTGGCACTTTCATTCGGGCGCGGTTTGACGATGTATGCTGCAAAGAAGGATCTCGACCTCGGGGGAAAGAGATTTCCCCGCGGGTCGATATTCCTCCCCCTGCGCGCCAACCCGCCGGATGTTTCACTGACGCTCGACAGCATTGCCCGCGAGACCGGCATCCAGGTCGCCGGCATAAACAGCGGCCTGGCGGCAAACGGACCGGATCTCGGCGGCAGCGAACTCGGCATTCTCCGCAGGCCAAAGGCGGCGCTCGTTGCGGGGGGGAACACCGACTTCACAAGCATGGGCGCCGTGTGGCATCTGCTCGATCAGAAAATCGGGCTTCCGCTCGCACTGCTGGATATCGCCCAGCTTGGCATGGTGGACCTTTCGATCTACAATGTCCTTGTGCTGCCGGACGGATACTCGTTCCCCAGTGTCATGGGGCGGCCGGTGATCGAGAAGATCCGGCGCTGGGTGCAGGAGGGGGGAACGCTCATTGCCATGGGGGGGTCAGCAATGTTCTGTGCCGACTCAGCCAACGGGCTCACGTCGGTCCGGCAAAGATCACAGGTCCTGGCGAAACTGTCCGAGTACGAACAGTCTGCCATGGACGAAATCGGAAGCGAGTCTCCCGCCCTCGATAAACTCCCGGTCTGGTCCTACCCGGAGAAGGCTGACACCGCAGGTCGAATCCCGCCAAG
>PMDK01000326.1 GCA_003154425.1 Ignavibacteriota bacterium | reverse complement strand
TGGCCTATGCCCGGAAGGGAGAACTGCCGAACGCTCTCGAGTACCACGAAAAATCCCTTGCCGTGGCGCGCGAAATCAAGGACCGGCGCGGCGAATGCGAATCCATCAGGGAGCTTGCCGGCGACTACCACGCGATGGGAGAAGCGGGCCGCGCAATTGAGCTGTGTGATCAGGCACTCTCGATAGTCAGAGAAACCGCGGATAAGCGTTCGGAAGGGGATTGCCTGGGGGATCTTGCCGCCGCCTACCATGCGATGGGCCAGCCGAGGCGGGCGGTGGATCTCGGCAGCCAGTCGCTCCAGATCGCACGCCAGATCCGTAACGTCCGTACAGAAGGGTCGACCTTGGATACGCTCGGACGGTGCTACGCGGAGCTCGGGGATACACGGCGGGCGATCGAATGCCATGAGGCCCATTTGAAAATAGCGCGCGAGACGGGGGATCGGTACGGGGAAGGAGATGCTCTTGGGAATCTCGGGAATGCCCTGGCGCGCTCCGGTGACGCCCGGCGTGCGCTTGTGTGCTACCAGGAGCTCCTGAAGCTTGTCCGCGACCTGGGCGACCGCCGCGGAGAGGCAATGGTCCTGGGCAACATAGGGAAAGCCCGCCTCCGGCTGGGAGAGACCCGCCTTGCGATCGAGAGCCACTCCGAGCAGCTACAGATCGCGCGTGAGATCGGTGACCGGCACAATGAAGGGTCCGCTCTGTGGAACACGAGCCTGGCGCTGGAGAGGATGGGAAAGCGTCTGCAGGCAATCACTCATGCGGAGGCCGCCCTGAAGGTCTTCGAGGAAACCGGAGACGCCGAATGTGCCAGGGTGCGGAAGCAACTGGCTGAATGGAGTGCAAAAGGCAGCAACTGAAAAGGGAAGGAATTGTGCCTGAGAAGGGCTCTCAGGTGAGAACCGCCGAGATCCGCACTGTCAATGTTCCATTTTCTTCCATCCCCCGCTTTCTGATACTCCTCTTCGATAAAAATCTGCTATTCTCCCCACCGCGTTAATCCCGTTTGTACGAATAATCGCCGAAAACCATTGAATCTATTGACTTTAGTCGCCGTTGTTTTTATATTAGTGATAGTTTACGATGTGAACGATCCAGCCCGTGTCGAGTGTAACAGGCAAAAATGGGCTGCGGCGACGAGAGGACAAATGAGCGATGCTCAGGCTAAGAGGATTCCCGCTGGTGTTAGCGGTCATGATTGCGGCCCACTTGACGGGAGCCGCGCAGCCTCACAAGTACTTCATCCAAAATTCCGGAAAATCATCAAATACCGGCCTTTCTGACGCACAGGCATGGGACTTTCAGACGCTGCAGAGCAAAACCCTCAACGCCGGAGATACCGTGGCGTTTCAGTGCGGGTTTACCACCAGTGCGGGGTTCGTTGCCAACCAGTCGGGAGTGATATACACGTGGTATGGGACCGGACCCAGGCCGCTGTTCAAGAACCCTTCCGGCGGTCAATACGGGAACGCGATCACGATCTCGGGGAGCAACATCATCCTCGACGGCATCCAGACCGACACGGCGGGGTTCGGGGGCGTGTATGTCTCTCATGGCTCCGATTACAATATCGTGCGAAACTGCGAAGTCAAACACGCGGGGATGTCGATAGAGGTGTACGGCCGGCACAACCTCGTTACTCGCAATTACGTCCACCACCCTCACATGGTTGTCAATGACGTAGGGGGAAACAATGACTATGGTGCCGATGGGATCACCTGCTGGAACAGCTACAATGAAGTGTCGTGGAATCAGATTGATTCGTGCTACGCACCGAGTTACGACTACGGGGAAGATGGCGGAGGATTAGGGATCTTCGCCGGGGCGAACGGTGAGAACGCGGACTCCTGCTATTTCCATCACAATATGATGATCGATGACGATCAGATGTCTGAGATCTCCTCCTCTGGCGGACAGCATATCTATGGATTCGTCGAAAGTTACAATGTCTATATCAATACCCATAGCGGGGTGGCGCCGCTTGACATTCATCTTGACGGAACGTTCGGGGCTGACGTGAAGGGGATGAGGTTCGAGAACAACACCATTTATGCAATTCATCCGACGTTCCAATACGACGATGCAATAAAGTGGGGCGGGACCGCAACGATGACGCCCGCCATCCTGACCCTGACGAACAATATCATCCGGCTGGGTAACTTCTCGGTTTTGATGGCGAAAGATCATCTCGGACTCCCCGGTCTGAGTCACAATATCTACTGGAACCCGCAGTCTGAGGTATCGAACGAAAAGTCTCTCCCGGCCACGAACAGCATAGTCGACCCCCTGTTCGTTTCTCCGTGGGCGAATCTGAGACTCCAGTCCGGGTCTCCTGCGGTCAATAACGGTGTGAGTCTTTCGGCTCCAGGAAGATTTTCCGACCCGAATCTTGATCTTGACGGGCATTCTTTCGTCGGTGCTCAGGATGCCGGAGCGTATGAGTACCAGGGGACGTCTCCCCCCTCTCCCACGCCACCGGCTGTTGTCACGTCTGCAGCAACAAACATTGCAGCGACGGGAGTCCAGCTCAATGGATCGATAACCCCGAAAGGATACAGCACTGCGTATCATTTCGAGTTCGGGCCGAGTGCGGCCTACGGGACTTCCACACCGGGTGCAAACGCGGGGTCCGGTTCAGTTGCCGTCGGTGTGAGCGCCACACTAAGCGCTCTCACCCCCGCGACCGTCTATCATTACCGGCTCGTCGGGACCAGTGTCGGCGGTACGACAGCAGGGACCGACATGACATTCACGACAGCGGCATCCACGCCTGCCCCGGCCCCGCCGATCGTGGCCTCGACGGCAGCCGCCAACCTCAGCACGACCGGCGCTCAGCTCAATGGCACCGTCAATCCCAACGGCTCCGGCACGACGTACCACTTCGAGTTCGGGCCGAGTGCGGCCTACGGCACCTCCACACCGGCCGGAACGGCGGGTTCCGGATCGGCGATCGTCAATGTCAACTCAGCTGTGAGCGGCCTGAACCCGGGGACGAAATACCATTTCCGCCTGGTGGCTGTAAACCCCGTAGGCACCTCCAACTCGAGCGATGTGACGTTTTCAACGCCCGTCACGCAGCCGGCTCCCACCCCGCCGATTGTCGCTACACTGTCCGCAGGTGCAATCACGACGACGCTCGCACAGATCACCGGATCTGTCAATCCCAACGGGTACAGCACAAGTTACCACTTTGAATACGGGCCGACCGCTGCGTACGGCGCATCGACGCCGGTCGCAGATGCGGGCTCCGGCTCTGTGCCTGTGGGCGTGAGTGCATCACTAACAAACCTGAGTAATGGGACACTCTATCATTACAGATTGGTGGCGACCAGCAGTGCGGGAACTATCGCAGGGAGTGATTCCTCATTCATGACCGCGCCGGTGGTAATCTCGAGCTCGACCGATGCCTGCGATCTCCAGCAAAATTATCCTAACCCCTTCAATCCGGCGACGCAGATCGACTTCGAGCTGCGCGTCGCCGGCGACGCAAGCCTCAAGGTGTACAATACGATCGGCGTTGAAGTGCTTACGCTGATATCGGGTTTCCAGACTGCGGGGAAACACACAGTTCAGTGGAACGCCCGGGGCCTTGCAAGCGGGATCTACTTCTGCACCCTTCAATCCGGAGGGACTCTCTCGACAAGGCGGATGATCCTTCTCAGGTGATCCCCCTCGGTCTTTGCCTGGCCGCCTGAGAGCATTTGCCTTGCATTGTTCTCGGCCAATGCGTAATTTCGCTCACAACGGGAGCGATGTTCCCGGTCGCTCTGCGCCGGCAGGAGCCACAGTATCGGGGTTCCATGGTGATTCCATGCAGCCGAGCAGTCCTTCACGTCGTCCAGACCTTCGCCGTTCTCCTTCTCTTCAGGTGTAGCCTCCTCGCAACACACTACTACGTTGACAGCAGGGGGGGAGCCGACAGAAACCCCGGCACCGTGAGGGCGCCCTGGCGAAGCCTGGAGAGGGTGAACGGCTTCCGGTTCGTCCCGGGGGATGCCGTCAGCTTCAGGTGCGGCTCTTCGTGGAACGGCTGTCTGAGCATCGCCCGCTCGGGAAGGGCGGGGCGGCCGCTCATGTTTGACGCATTTGGGTCGGGAGAGAAACCGCTCATCAAGAACCCCGCAGGAGGTCCCCGGGGGGACGCCATCAGAATCGCCGCGAGCTACGTCATCCTGGACGGATTCCGGACGGACACGACGGGGTTTGCCGGCGTAAACATCATGCACGGGGCAGATCACAATATCGTCCGGAACTGCGAGGTGAGCCATGCGGGGATGTCGATCGAGGTGTACGGCCGGAACAACCTCGTGACGCGCAACTACGTTCATCACCCTCACATGGTGGTCAATACGCCCGGCGGAGATGATGATTACGGAGCGGATGGGATCACCTGCTGGAACAGCTTCAATGAAGTGTCGTGGAATCGGATTGATTCGTGCTATGGTCCAAGCTATGACTACGGAGAAGACGGCGGGGGCCTGGGTATCTATGCGGGGGCGAACGACGAGAACGTGGACTCGTGCTACTATCACCACAACATCGTCATAGACTGCGATGGCATGACGGAGATCGGGTCCGACGGAAACCGCCGTCACGTGTTCGGGTTCGTGGAAGCGTACAATGTGTACATCAACACGCACAGCGGGGCGGCGTTTCTCGAGCTGCATCTGGACGGGAAATTCGGGACCGATGTGCGGGGGATGAGGTTTGAGAACAACACGATCTACGATGCGAAGGCGGATTTCAAATTCGATGATGCACTGAAGTGGGGGACGGTGACGACGATGACGCGGGATATCCTGACGCTGACAAACAACGTGATTGTCCTCAGCAATTTTTCGGTGTTGATGGCAGGGGACCATCCCGGGCTGCCCGGGCTGAGTCACAACGTGTGCTGGAACGTGCAGGGGAGGAACTTCGCGGGGGGGAAGGCGCCGAATGTTACGGACCTATTCGCCGACCCGATGTTCGTCAATCTCACGGGGCGGGACTTGCACCTGCAGGCGTCCTCGCCGGCGGTCAGGCGTGGAATACCACTGAAGCCGCCCCCTTCGATGTTCCCCGACCCGCACGTGGACGTCGACGGCCGCCCCGTCTCCGGTGCCCCCGATGCCGGGGCGTATGGGTGTCAGCCCTGATCCTGTTCTGCAGAGACCCGAGGGGGGGCCGCCGTTTTGAGCTTGACCGGGCATCTATCAGGGGCATTGTACCGGGTATCTTCTTCCGTTGAAACAGCGTTGTGATGCGTCAGGGGACCGATGCTCATACTCTACTTCGCAGTGTGCGGGTTCACATTCGGGTTGTACCGGCTCGACCAGGTCATCACGCTCCCCACCCCTGTGGGTATTTTGAACGGTAACGACCTGCTCCTTGCCGCTCTGCTGCTCTTTTCCATCCCGGAATATCTTCGCCAGAGGAGGGGACACCCGTCACCGTGGTTCAGGCGGGTCGAGCTCGCCTGGATCGCTCTGCTCATATTGCTTGCCATTGCGTCCTTCAATTCGTTCGCGGCGAACCTGCGGGACCGGTTCGTTCACCTCCGTTTCGTGGAGCCGTACCTTCTTTTTTTCCCCACCGTTGCGGTGCTGACGGATATTCGGAGATTGCGTCTGTGTATGGCGTTTGGAGTTGTCATCGCGATTCTCGGAACCGCCCTCACGCTCGCGCAGAGCATCCACGGGCTCTCGCTGCTTACCGACTCCCCGATGTACGACATCGGCTCATGGCTCGGGAACCGCGGCATGGTCGGAGGACTGGTCCGGGTCAATCTCCCGATTTCCAACTGGGTGGCGTTCGTCCTTCTCCTGCTGATGGCTGCGCTCCTCCTCCGTTGGCGGTGGTGGGTTGTCGGCCTCTTCAGCCTGCTTGCCCTGGCGATCTTCATCAATTTTGCACGCTCGCTGTGGCTCTCCCTGCTTGCCGGGTTCCTTCTCGAGATCGCCCTCTTTTTCCGGGCCGGCATTCTGGACGGAAAATCTGCTCTCCGGATTGCGCTCGTTCCCGTCGGGGGCGCGATAGCTCTGCTGCTGGCTCCGCTGTTCGGCCTCGAGACACTCGGTGACACGATCCTCGGGAGAATCGCGGAAGGGATGGAGTTTTTCAGTACGGGCTCGGGGACGTGGGGGAACCGAGTGGACCAGAGCCAGTGGACATGGAAACTCCTCGATCGGGGGCACTGGCTCTTCGGAGTGGGGACGGACTATGAGACCTTCTCCGGCTTTGTCATAGACCTCGGCTTGCCCGCAACGCTCCTGTCTGTGGGGATAGTGGGACTGCTCGTTTTTTTTGGCGCTCTGATCGTCTGTTTCCTCGCGGGCATTGACGGCCTGAAGGAGGGGATCCGGCGGGATGATCTCCTTGCGGTCCTCGTGTGCGTTGGGCTTCCGGCAGTCATAGTTCAACGGCTTGTCTACCAGCATTGGCTTTACCCTGAGTCTGCGGGCATCCTTGCCGCTGCGGTCGGGGCAGCCCTGATGGTCCCGTATCTGTCGGAGGAGTCAGAGGAAGGGGAGGCTCTTAAAGATCACGAAAGCGAAGAAGAGGAAGAAGAAGGAAGCTCCGGTTGAGCGACAGTAAGGATGAAAGGCGCGCGGATAAGCCGACCCGGTCAAGGTTTCTGCGCAATTGGTCGTACCTGGTTCTGTCGAATATCTTTGGACAGATCCTGGGGATGCTTGCCACGATCCGCGTGGCAAGGGCTCTTTCGCCGGATGGATACGGATCATATAATGTGATCCTGACGATCTCGGCGCTGGGGGTTGTCGTCCTCGGCCTCGGTCTCCGCAATGTCGTTATCCGGGAATGTGCGCGGTTCCCCGAGAGGAGTCGCACGCTGTTTCTCGCCTCGATTCTCCTGCGCACGATCCTCCTTCCCTTCGTGTGTCTCGGGGTCTTCCTCTATGCAAAATCCTCTTCCCTGGCCCTTTCACACGACCTGACAGCCGTGTGTCTCGGTGTGATAATCGCCGGGTCCGCCTGGGAACTCATAGAGTCTGTGGCGTTCGGCCATGAACGGATGGGTCATTCGGCGTCGATCAACCTGATCGGTGCCGCGCTCTGGGCCGTCGCGGTCTGGGGGATGCCTGGTGCCTGGTTAACGGTCCTTTCCGTCAGTCTGCTCTATATGACGTTGCAGGCCGCCAAGGCTCTTGCGTTTGCCGTTGTTGCGCGACACTATCTGTTCATGCATGGGAGCGCGGGGGTCGGAACCTGGCGGGGAGAATGTCTCTCCGTGACGCGACAGAGCCTCCCCTTCTACTGGCTCGCACTGCTGACAGCGGTCACGTCCAATCTGCCGATCCTCTTTCTGGCGGAGCTCTCGAGCCAGACGGAGGTTGGATACTATAACCTCGGCTACAAGCTGGTCAACCCGATGCAGATGTTCATCGTGACGGCGCTTGTGGCTCTCTATCCCGGACTCTCGAAGGACAGCGTGCGGGATCCGGAGCGCTTCTCGAGGATTGTGAGGGAAAGCCTGTACGGTATTACGATCATGGGGACGGGCGGGGCGCTGTGCGTGACTTTCATGCGCAATGAAATAGTCATGCTGCTGTTCGGCGCTGCATACGCCCCGGCCGCGGATGCCATGGCCTTTCAGGTGTGGGCGAGTATCTTCGCTGCAATATACTGGCTGATAGGGACGACGCTGGCGGCGGGGGACAGGCAGAACCTCCTTGCGCTGTTGTCAACAGGCTACACGTGCCTCTCTCTTCCGCTGGTGTACTGGGGAAGCAAGCACGGCGCGACGGGACTGGCGGCAGCCACCGTCGGGGGGGCCCTCATCAACATGCCCTACCACTGGCTTGCTTTCCAGAAGGTTCTGCCCCGTCGTATCAAAGGGAAAACGGCACTCGTCCTGCTGGCGGTGCTCGGACTCAGCATGGCGGCATCCGTCTTCCTCCCGGCGGTGACGCCTCTCATCGGGAGGATCGCCGTTGTCCTGGTGCTGGCAGCCGCGACCTGTTACTGGATCGTCACCCGCTACAGGCACTATCTCTCGCCGGGTACGTCATGAAGGTGACCAAATTTGGCCGCGGCGTATCTCACTATCCGCTCCACGCCGTAGAGATAGACGATGCAGTTGATGAATAGGAACGGCAGGATCACCCGGCCCACGACGTAAAACCATCCGAATGCCGCGAAGAAATAGAGGTAGATGGTCAACGACAGCCAGAACAGGCGTGAGTGTGACCGGTAGAGGGTGAAGAGCCCGATGAACCATAACAAGAACAACAGGATCCCCAGCGGCGCCAGTATTCTCCCCCAGGACTGGGGAATGAAGTCCCCGTCCCTGTACACCAATGGTGAAATCATGATTCCGATCCTGTAGACGATATTCCGGGCGAACAGCCACGGATGTCCCCTGATGAAATCGAATGATTCCCTTCTGACAGTCTCCTCGTAGGGAGAGTCCGGAAGTTTGTACATGTCGTTCAAATCGAGCTTCTCAAGACTCTTATTGACCGTCCTCGCGTATCTCCACACACTCGTATCTGTGCCTGCGATCCCGTAGGGATTTGAGAATTGGCACACCCCCACCATGAATGAATGCCAGAACGTCGATCGGGTTGGTCGATAACTGCCGGTGGTCTGATAACGAAACAGGGACAGGAGAGACAAAGAAACAAGCACTGGCAGAAGATAGATGAGGACCCTCTTGAATGTCCGGCCCGTCGGGATCGTGTGCACCTTTCTCAGATACACGAAAACGAGGGGAGCGATGGCGAAAGGGAGGAAAGTGGTCAGGTCGCGGAACCAGAACGTGAGTGACGTAAGAAGGCCGACGAGGAAATACCGCCATAGGCGATCAGGTTCCTCGAGGATTTTCAAAATGCCTATGAACGTCACCAGCACGGCGAATTGAGGCCAGAAGTCATAGCCCGCCATCAACGTCCTTTTGATCGCAGCCACATTGAGGATCAGTATGCCTGTTACTGCGAAAGCGAGGACCCGGTCAGAACGTGCGAATACGAAAAAGAACAGCGCAATCAGACCCGCATCGATCACACATTGAAGGAGTATGTAGGGAGCAAAGTTGTACACCGGAATGATTTTCCAGAGCAGTGCCAGAAGCACGGGCGGGCCGGGGAGGAACTCGGTAAAGACGTCCCGTGGTGCGTCTGTGTGGAATTCCAGATAGTTCCCGGTATGGTTGTTCGGCAACGATTCAATTTTGCCTGCCTCCGTGTCATTCGTTGTGAGGCCGTCGCCAAGATAAAGACTGGCAGCCACGCTCCCGTAGGCGCCCGCGGATCCGTGACGTTCGGCGGGGTACAAGGCGTAAAACATGACCACCCGTATCCCCAATGACAGAATGAAAATGGCGACGAGAAAACGGCACATCCCGGGTCGCTCAAGAGAAGCGGCGAAATGTCTTTTTGCCCGAGGGAGTCGATCGCTCATTTGAACACCCATTGCCTGGAGAGCACGAAATTCGCAACTGTAATGATCGTCATTACGAGGAACCACGCGACCGTTGGAGCAAGGCGGGCTCTCTGTACCCCCACGGTTATCAGGACTGTGCTGGCGGCGAGGAAAATAACCTGGAGAAGGAGAAAACGGGCGGCCTGCCGGGCCACGGGCCCGGCGCTCGCAAAGGTTACATGCCGGTTCCACAGGAAGCTCCACAGAATGCCGGCGGAGTAGCTGATGAACTGTGAGGATGGAATCTTCATTTGCGATGGTGCAAGCCCCAGAAGGCACAGCTGAAAAACGCCGAAGCTGACAAGAAAATTGCTCAATCCTACCAGTGCGAACCGAAGGAATTGTCCGTTCAGGAAGTAGCGGATGAGGTGCCGGTCCCGGGAAGGCTTTCCGATATGCTCAAGGGTCACGAAGCAATCCTGATGTCTCGTTCACGAGAAACCGGGGTCTCCTCTTGACTGTTTCGAAGATGCTTCCAAGGTATGCCCCGAGGATCCCGACCATGATGAACAAAACACCAAACATGAAAGAGATGACCGTGAGGGTCGACGCCCAGCCTGGGACAGATGCGCCCTGAAGATAGCGGATGAAGATGTACAGGAGTTCGGCAAATGCGAGAACGCTTGTGAAAAGACCGAGCCAGATCCCCATTCGCAGGGGAATGGTCGAGAAGGAGAACAGGGATGACACTGCAAAACGTATCATCTTCAGGGTGCCGAATTTCGTTTTCCCCGTATGGCGGATCGATGCCTTGTAGGAAATCGTCTTTCTGGGAAACCCGACCCAGTGCGAGATGCCCCGAAGAAAGAGGTCTGTGTCCCTCATCTCGATGATTGCTTCTGCGACCTTCGCATCGATCAATCGGAAGTCTGAACTCCCCTTGCTCAGCGGCATCCCCGAGAGAAGGGAGAAGACCCGATAAAATGCCCGGGAAGTGTGGCGTTTGAAAAAAGACACATCCTCGCTCTGGATGCGCGATGTCTCCACCACCTTGAATCCCTGTCGCCAGGCCTCGAAGAGTTCGGGAATCGTCTCCGGCGGGTGCTGAAGATCGCCGTCCATGGTGATGATGGCGCCCCCGGAGCAGTAGTGCAGTCCGGTGAATATCGCGTTCTGCTGGCCGAAGTTCCTTGAGAGTGACACGCCTTTGATAGTGTCATCACGGGAGGACTCTTGCTTGATCAATGCCCACGTCCCGTCGCCGCTCCCGTCATCCACGAGGATCACTTCGTACGTGATTCCGAGCGCGGCAAGGGTTTTCCTGATCGCTTCGAGAAGGGGCTGTATGTTCCCCTCCTCGTCAAACACAGGGACGACAATGCTCAACTGAGGGGGCGGACCGTGCACAATGTCATTCTTCATGAGACGTTCTGACCTCTAATAAGCACCTTTTCCGAAAAGAACCACGGGAATCGTCGCAAACAGGATCTCCAGGTCAAAGATGATCGATTGGTTCTCGATGTAGTAGAGGTCCAGAAGCACCATCTCCCGGAACGAGACGTCCCTTCGCCCGCAAATCTGCCAGAGTCCCGTGATCCCGGGTCGGGTATTGTCACGCAGATAGTAGTACCCGGCGAAATCGTTGTCCGGCGAGACATTTTCGAGATCGATCATCGAAAGCGGCCGCGGCCCGACCAGGCTCATTTCTCCCTTGAGCACGTTGAAAAGCTGAGGGAGCTCATCGATGCTGAACTTCCGGATCCAGCGCCCCACCCGTGTTACTCTCGGGTCCGCCTTCAGCAGGAACAATCCTCCTTCGGTCTGATTAAAGCCGTTCATGGCCTTTTGCGAGGTCTCGGCGTCTTTGATCATGCTTCGGAACTTCAGGAAATCAAACGTCTTTCCCCCCTTCATGGATGCCCTGCGTTGGTGGAAGAAGACCGGACGGCCGTCTTCGATCAGGATTGCCAGTGTCGCCAGGGCGAAGAACGGAGAGAACAGGACCAGCAGAATGAAGCTCCCGCACAGATCGAACACCCGCTTGAAGCGGGCCTTAAGCTGGTTTGTCAGGTGTTTGGGGGGCGAATACAGGCTGATGCCGGCGATGTCTTTTACCTTCGAAAAGCGCAGCAACTCCTCCGACTCACGCGAAATGACTTTGAGCTTGACTTTCTTGTCCAGGCACACCCGGACAACGTCCGAAAATCCTCCCGTCACCGGTTTGACCATGGGGACAAACAGGCGTTCGATCTGCTCTTCCTCGATCCCCTTTTCGAGATCATCCAGACTGTAACAGGGCAATGTGTCCTGCTTGGGGTCCTTGTGGAACAGCCTCAATTGGGCAAAATCCCGTTGCAGAGCACAGGTGTGCAGGGTGCAGGATCTGTGGGCATCGGCCGGACATGCGAATGCGCGGACGCTGTAACCGAGCTCGGGAAACATGCTGAGTCGGTTGGGGAGATGTATTGCAGATCCATTCAGGTTGAGAATCATGCTGTTGTGCCGGCCATAGCCTCTTTTTTGCAGGAAGAGATTGGCCCCATTGATCGCGGTTCTTCCCGCAACGAAGTAGACCGGGATCAGGAATAAAAATGCTGCCGTAAACCGGGGAGGGAAACCACTGCCCAGCGCGGCATACATCCCGAACACGACCAGAAACGCCGAGTACACGTATGCCTGGCCGGCTTCACGGTACTGCTCGGTGAATGGGACGCGGTAGGCGGAGCGGTAAAGTCCGCAAAGGAGAGCGGATACGACTGTTGTGACACCGGCGGCAAGAACAATGACCGCCGCGCTGGAGACGGTCATTAATGGGACCGTCACGAACATCTGACGGATGGCGTAGGCGGTTACCCCGGCGGTCACGATGGCCAGGCTATCAACGGCGATACTGACAAGGACGTAGAACGGGCGCCAGTTCCGTTTCAGCAAGGACTGTCTCCGGCTCCTGGGAGCCCCGTTTTGACCGCGCCCTGTCATGATCATGGTATTGTCGTCTACTCTCGAACATCAGTCACATCGGAATGTAACCAGTGTCTGGAGGTATTTCCTTTGAACTGATGAGGATAGCTGAAAATGTTCCGGCGGAAGCTGAAACCGGGACGGTCGCTACCCCTAAAGCAAGATACTCTACCTGCACTGGGAATTCATGACGCGGGTCACGAAGAGGGACGCCTGAATATGGGCTTTCAGGCGGAGGGGCTGAGTTTCTCGATCAATTCCTTGGTTTGAAGAATATTCCCCCGGCCTGAGGCGCCAAAGACAATGGACTCGACTCCCTTGAGACTGCAGATGTAGGCGATGGCTTCCGCGGGTGGAATCGCGCCGGACGCGAGAAGCTGCATGCCCTG
>PMDK01000294.1 GCA_003154425.1 Ignavibacteriota bacterium | reverse complement strand
GCGCATATCTATTACAAATACGAAGGGGCAAGCCCGGTCGGGTCCCACAAGCCGAACACCGCCGTGGCGCAGGCATTCTACAACAAGGAAGCGGGGACGAAAGCCATGACCACCGAGACGGGGGCCGGACAGTGGGGAACGGCCCTCGCGATGGCATGCAACTTCTTCAACATCGACCTCGAAGTCTACATGGTCAAGGTCTCGTACCACCAGAAGCCGTACCGCCGGGTGGTCATGGAGAATTACGGCTCGAAGGTCTACGCAAGCCCGAGCATGCATACCCACTACGGGCAAAAAGTCCTCGCCAATGACCCCGACTCGCAGGGTTCACTCGGGATCGCGATCTCCGAGGCTGTCGAGGCCGCCGCGTCATCGGGGGGGACAAAGAAATACGGTATCGGATCGGTCCTGGGGCACGTGCTCATGCACCAGACGGTCATCGGCCTGGAAGCGCTCGAACAGATGGAGATGGCCGGAGAGTATCCGGACATCGTGATCGGTTGCGCAGGAGGAGGCTCCAATTTCGCAGGGTTTGCCTTCCCGTTCCTCCACAGGAACCTGACGCAGGGGAACCGGACTCGGCTCATCGCCGTCGAGCCGGCTTCATGCCCCAGCCTGACCAGAGGGAAATACACCTTTGACTACGGCGACAGCGCGGCAATGGCTCCGGTCGTCAAGATGCATACGCTCGGTCACACGTTCATGCCCCCGGGCATCCATGCCGGAGGGCTCCGCTACCACGGAATGGCGCCGAGCGTCAGCGCACTTGTGGACCACGGGGACATTGAAGCGCGGGCGGTCAACCAGATCGAGACATTCGAGGCAGCGGTGGCATTCTCCCGAGCCGAAGGGGTGATCCCGGCGCCGGAGTCGGCGCACGCGATACGCGCGGCGATCGATGAGGCGCTGCGGTGCAAGGCCGACGGCACCAAGAAAGTCATCGCATTCAATCTCTCCGGGCACGGCCATTTCGATATGGGCGCGTATGATGCATTTCACCAGGGGAAACTCGAGGACTACGCCTACCCCGAGAGCCTGGTTCAAGAGGCCATGCAGCATCTTCCGAACGTCACGCTGCCGGTGTAGGCACTGATTGCCCCCCAAAAGACCGGCGGGATCCCCCGGAGAGAAGGATCCCGCCGCAGGTGGGCCGGGCACAGACAACGGGAAATGCTCACTTCAGCAGCGTCAGCTTCTTCGTTTCCACGAAACTTCCCGCCTGGAGACGATAGAAGTATACGCCCGAGGCGAGCCCGGTCCCGTCAAACCGCACTTCATGGTACCCCGCTTCCTCGGTCTCATTCACGAGTTCCTTCACCACCTGCCCCAGCGCGCTAAAGACAGTCAGGTTCGCCCGCGCCTTCGAGGGGAGGGCGTAACGGATCACCGTGCTCGGGTTGAACGGGTTGGGATAATTCTGTCCCAGCTCGAAGCTCCTGACGGCCGCAGGCGCGGGGTCGGATTCCGACGCCACTGCGACCTCGTCGTCCGCGAAGCGTTCGTTGCGGCACCTCACGCTCACGTCGCGGATTCTCCCCTCCGCCCGGTATGCCAGCACTCCCAGATGGTGTATATAGTCCTTCACGACGACGTATTCATAGTCGGGCATCGCCTCGAGGACGGTGACGTTCACACCCAGCTGCGGGAGAATTCCGGCAAGGCCCTCATCGACAGTCATCGTGTACAGTGCTGAAGGGTTAAACTGTTTTCCGCCCACGCGGATGGAGCTCAGGATCACCCTCTGGCCGACGGCCTTCGACGCGTCATACTTGAACGTCATCCCGGAGACCTGCGGGAAGTAGTCCTCGTTCACCCCAAGGAAACTGAGTGCCCCCTCGATACCGCCGATCAGTGAGGCGCCGTCGGCCTGAATCTTCACCAGCTTGAGCCCGAGGCCTGTCGCGGGGTCGAATCCATAGGGGAACGACCTGAACACGTCAGCCCCCACGATAGCGCCGGCATATATCTTCTCGTTGATCAGGCCGATCGCGGAGAACCCGAGCTGCGTCCCACCTTTCTGCCGGAGCGCGTCGGTGACAAGATTCCCCATCGGCGTGTCCCGCATCTGGCTCTCCGTGTCGTAGAGCAGCTCCATGTCGCAAAGTGAAACGCCCACGATTTTGTGGTAGACATCTCCGTATGTCTGCACGATGCCGTCCTTGAGCCCGTTCACAACCGCCTGCACCTGGGGTACTGCGGGGACCCTCCTGTCGACCGGTATGATCCTGTAGTCCAGGAATTTCACTTTCCCCCCGTCGACGTTCAGCCGCAGCTCGCCGACGTTCAGATAGAACGACCCCGCCTGGAGAATCAGCGTTTCTTTCCCGTTTCCCTGCTTTACATGGACAGGTTTGTCGAACAGGTAGTGGTCATGAGCACCGACAATCACGTCGATCCCGGGGACGGTTGAGGCGATCTCCTTGTCATGCAGGAACCCCATGTGTGAGAGACAGATCACCACGGCGGCTCCCTGTGTCCTGAGGGACTGTACCATCTGTCCGGCAATCGCAGGCGTGGGGTCCACTATTTGAATGGGGGACGAGTTTGTCGTGGGGTTGTCCCAGACCGTCAGGCCGAATATGCCGATTTTCACCCCCCGGTTGATTATGATCGAAGGCTGCACGAATTGGGCGAGCAAGGACCCCTGAGGGTACCCCGTCATCTCAAGGTTCGCGGAAAGGAGCTTGAATGAAGGTTGCGCCTGTTCAAGGGCTCCCAACAGCACGTCGGGCGTGAGGTCGAACTCATGATTCCCGACCGCCATGGCGTCGAACTTGAGCTGGCTCATGAGTGTCAGCTCGGGCACGCCGAAATATGAGTTGAAAAAGAAATCCCCGACGAACGCATCTCCCCCGTGGAGCAGGACCACATTCTGCTCGCTCGCCCTGATGGAACCGAATATTGAGGCCGCCTTCGCGATCCCCCCGATTGTCCCGTTCAGGTGGAAATCCTTCGGGCCGAATGCATCGAGATGCGAATGCGTGTCGTTGACGTGCACTATCGTAATGGTCGTCCCCCCTGCGAACATCACGCTCGCACAGAGAATGAGGAGGATCGAAATGCGGAAAGCACCCAGGATATGTCTCGGCATGGCGCAACAACTCCTTTCCTTGTGTGTGCTGGTGTGATTTGTGTGGTGCCTGAAAGCACGTGAGCAGGCTTGTTCGTGCTGTCGAACGTGAGATGATCAGAAAATGCGGGGATACATCTGTCACGAATTTGTCATGATTTCGTCAAAGTTGGCCGAAAACGCGAAGGCCCGGGGGATCATTCTCCTCCGGGCCCTTTTTCAAAACACTGCAGATTGTTACAGTTGAAGTGTCTCCAGATCGATCATGATCTGTACGGTCAGCACGATATCGGCGTTCTTTCCCTTCTCGACCTCGACGGGGAAGAGAGCATGCAGGGGCACGCTCACGCCGCGGCTTTGCAGCCCAGGTCCCGAGCATAGCCGGCCAGCATCCCGGCGAGCATGCATCTCCCGCGATGGATCCTTGAGCGGACGGTACCGACAGGCACCTGCATGAACTCCGCAATCTCATCGTACGGATGCCCTTCGATGTCACTCAGTATCACCGCCGTCTGAAACACCGGGGGGAGACTCTGAAGCGCGGTGATCACCTCGTCCCCCATCGTCCGGGAGTGTGCCTCGGTGTCTGAATTATCCGCCAGGAGAACCCGTGCCGAGCGGAGATGCTCGAGCTCATTCCCCATCCCCGCCTGGAGTGCTTCATCCTCGAAATCCATCGGTATCGGTTCATGCTGACGGCGCCGGTACGCATTGATGTAGGAGTTCTTGCAGATCTGGAACAACCAGGCCTTGCAGTTGCTCCCCTGCCTGAACGTATCGAAATGCCTGAACGCCTTCAGCATGGTCTCCTGAACGAGGTCCTTGGAGCGGTGGACGTCGCGGCAAAGCTGGTAAGCGAACTTCTCAACGGCCTCCATGTGCGGGAGTGCCTCGCGCTCGAACATCTGGGACTGCGTCATGCGGTTGGTCCTGTCTTTTGTTGACCCGGTCCGGGTTTGGTTCCGAACGTCCCTCCTTCTGCAACCCGCATGCCAGACAGGAAATCCGGTGCGCCGGGTCAAAGGAGCCCGCCAGGCGGCGGTTTCAGGAAAGGGACGGAAGGAGTGTGGACACCACGCCACACCGGGAGACCACGAGGCATGGTCAGGGTGGGGCACCGGCGCCACATAAGGGGAGCTCAGCCCTGTCCGGGGGAATGGAATGGGGAATAACCGAACAGGCCTGAAAATTGCCTCTGTGAAGGGAGGATGTCCCGCGTTGAATGTCTGAGGTAAATTGTGTATCTGTATGTGTCACCGCCCATTTCCCTTATGCCCCATCGAATCCTTCGAACCGCGGTCAAATCCCTCCTGTTCATTCACCTGACGATTCCGGCACTCATGAGCGCCCAGCAGGGGAAGACTGCGGAGGACAGGCCGGGCTCCCCGCTCGCCGAAATACACGGGAAAATCACAATCTCAAGAAAGGACGAGACGCGCCCGGCTTCAGTGCACGACCAGATGTTTGGAATGTACTCCACGCACGGCCGGAGCGAAGCCTCGGTCCTCATGAGCCAGCCTGCCGGTTCGGCGGGTAGGCTCTCTGAGAGGACTGTCGTCTACCTGGAGAGCGATGAGCTCAGCCAGGGGCCGTATCCGGCCCCGGCAAAGATCCCATCGCTCGACCAGAGAAACCTTCAGTTCCATCCCCAGGTCCTTCCCGTCATGGTCGGAACGAAAGTCGAATTCCCGAACCGCGACAACCTGTTCCATAACGTCTTCTCATATTCGCAGGCAAAGGAGTTCGATCTCGGGCGTTATCCGAAAGACGATTCACGCTCAGTCACGTTCGACAGGCCGGGGGTGGTCCGGGTCTATTGCGACATACACTCGCACATGAGCGCGACGATACTCGTGTTGAAACATCCCTACTTCACTTCACCGGACGATTCGGGCGTGTACGTTCTCTCCCGCGTACCCCCAGGGAAATACAGGGTCGTCCTCTGGTACGACAGGGACTCTGTCGAACGGAAAAACGTCGAGGTGAGGGGGGGGGAAGACCTGCAGCTCGATTTCACCTATTAGGGACGGGAATGAAACGTACAGGAATCATCGCTCTCTTCTGCATGGCCGCCCTCCCCCCGGCGACGTCCGCTCAGGTGATCCTCAGCGGGCAGATGGCGGCTCAATTCTATAAGAGCGCGATAACAACATCCCCGCGCGCGGTCAACAGCGGAAGGCCGTCGTTCGGGTGGGACACCCGGTTGTTCATCGAGGGGGGGGTCACCGATCACGTCTCGGCGCTGGCGAACATTCGCGCCACGAACACCGACGCGATCACATTCGACTATCTTGCGATCCGCCTGACAGACGTCACGCCACTGGGGCTGAATTTCCAGGCAGGGAAATTCGACCTTCCCTTCGGCAACCTGGGAGAGCGCCGGTTCCCGCGAAAGAATCTCCTGTTCGGTCTTCCTTCGATCTATGAATACCGGATGGCCCTCCCGGACCATTTCTCTCCGGGGCCGGACAACCAGGTGATCCCGGAGAGGGACATCGTCACAAACGTGGGACAGGGCCGCGGCATGCGGCTTCTTGATCTCGGGATGTACCATCCGGGTGCCATGGTCTTCGGTTCGGCCGGGATGCTCGATTACGCATTCGCGGTAACCACGGGAACCGTGAGCACCTCGTCCTACAGCTCCGACAACTACAACAGCGACCTCGGCAAGGTTGCGCGTCTGGCCGTCACGCCGGTGACCGGCCTCACGATAGGGGGCGCGTACGCCTGGGGGGCATACATGCAGGCGGCGTACCCGATCCCCGGAAGTGAAAACGTCAACTCGTACACAGAGCGAGCCGCGGAGGTCGACCTGGAATTCAGCCGCGGCCATGCCGTGCTCTACGGGGAGGCGGTGTACTCCATATTCGACGTCCCGCTCACGACGGGGGACCAGAATCTCAAAGTGCTGGGGTACTATGTCGAGGGAAAGTACACGATCGTGCCTCGCCTGTATGCGGCGCTCCGCGCGAGCGGGCTGGGATTCGGCACCGTGCTTGTCGGCGGAATCCAGCGACGCTGGGACTACAACCTGGTTGAATGGGAAGGGGGGCTGGGTTACTTCGTCGACAGAGACGTGCTGCTGAAGGCGGTCAGGCGCGAAACCAGAATTCTGGGGGGGAGCGGACCGAAGGACAACCTCACGGTGCTGCAGCTGGTGGTGTCATACTGATGACGTTCAGGAACAAGATACTGATCTCCATCTGGGGAGTGGTCCTGAGCCTGCTTGTGATCACGTTCTTCATCATCAACTACTGGACGAGGAGCAGATTCGAAGAGACATTCGCGCGCGAGCTCAGCGCAGGATCCTCCACCGTGCTGGTCCAGGAGAAGCTCCAGTCCGCCGAGCTGATACGGGCCTGCTCGGTTATCGCGGAGTCCCCGCGGCTCCGTGCCGTGGCGGAGCTGGCCGACGAGAACACCGCCTATCAGCTCCTGAAGGAGATGAACCAGACAACACTGACCCAGGTGGTCGTGCTGACAGACCGGAACGGCAGTCCCCTGGTCCAGCTCCTCGGGGGCAGGAGGGAGCGCTGGGACATCTCGCGCTCGCAGACGATTCAGAACGCCCTGCTTCTTGTTTCATCCACCGACGTCTCCCCCATCGCGGGGCGGATCTACAGGATTGTCTCCGTCCCCGTCGTGATTTCGACGGAGCTCGTGGGGACGCTCACCCTCGGTTTTGAGATCACACATGCGGACCTCGCGGCTCTGAAACATATCACGAACAGCGACCTCGTCCTCGTCAGCACGATGACCCCGGTCCTTTCAACGCTTGATTCCACCGAATCGGGAGCCCTCCTCAGCGCCATGAGCGCCGTCGGGATGAACACCCCGCTCCCGGGAAGCGACTCCGCGGCAGTCCCCATGATGCTCACGACCGGGACGGACACCTACCTCGGGACATCGTTCCTTCTCAACCGGCCTGCGGAGAGCGACTCGGGCGCCGTGCTGTATCTCATCATCAAGCCGCTCAGCAGGGAGGTACGGCAGGCGATGGCGTCGATCCTCGGTACATTCGGCATCGTCTCGCTCATCTTCCTCGCCCTTACGACGGTGATCGGGCTGGTGATCTCACGCAGCATGACGCGTCCCATCTCGGAGCTCGTTCAGGGGACGACGGAGATCAGCCGCGGAAACTACGACTATGCGATACGCGTCCAGGGAAAAGACGAGCTGGGGATTCTCGCCCGGAGGTTCATGGCGATGAGTTCCTCGCTCAAGGAGAAGATCACCGAACTGGGGAAGCTCAACCGCGACCTGCTCGAGAGGAACAGGGATCTCGACGAGACTCTCCGCAAACTCCGATCCGCGCAGGAGGATCTCGTCAGGAGCGAGCGTCTTGCCACGACCGGCAAAATGACCGCCCAGCTCGCGCACGAAGTGAACAACCCCATACATAACATACAGAGCTGCCTCAAGACGGCGCTGGGGCGCCTCCCCGAGGGGACAAAAGGAAGGGATCTTATCGACGTCGCGTACGAGGAGGTCAACAGGCTCTCACGTCTCTCTGCACAGATGCTGAGCCTGTACCGGACCTCGCTGGTGGAGGAGGAGATGAGGCCGACCAACGTCAACGAGATCCTGAGTGAAGTCGTCACGCTCGCACAGAGCGAAACCCAGGATAGGAAGATCGTCCTGCGCACCGAGATCGAACGGGCGCTTCCCCTCGTCAGGGGATCGCGGGACAAACTCAAGCAGGTCCTGCTCAACCTCATCTCCAACGCCCTCGACGCGATGCCGGACGGCGGAGAGCTTGTCATTCTCGCCGCCAGGCACGACGGAACGATACGGCTGACGGTGAAGGACACGGGGGTCGGCATTGCGCGGGAGAACATGAACAGGATCTTCGACGCCTTCTACACCACGAAGGGGAAAGTGAGCGGGGTCGGGCTCGGGCTGTCGGTCAGCCACGGGATTGTCAGCCAGCACAACGGCTCCATCGAGGTCCAGAGCGCGGTCGGGAAAGGCTCGGCGTTCACCATGGTGCTCCCATACGGGGAATAAGCTATGACAAAGCAGGCTCTGGGAAGAATCATGATCGTCGACGACGACCTCGCATTCAGGGTCGCGACGCTTGCGTTGTTGGATGACCACGGCTACGCCTCCACGTTCGCGACGAACGGCGACGAGGCAAGGCGGAGACTTGCCGAACAGCAATGCGACCTCGTGCTGTCGGACCTCGTCATGCCCGGCATGAACGGCATCGAGCTGCTCCAGCACATCAGGAACAGCCACCCGGGCATCCCCGTCATCATGGTCACCGGATTCGCCTCAATCGGCACGGCGGTCGAGGCGATGCGCCTCGGGGCGCGCGATTACGTGACGAAGCCATGCGACAACGACGAACTGCTCATCAAGATCCGGAGGGCCCTGGAGGAGCAGCAGAAGGACCGGGAGCTGAGGAGCCTGCGCGACGAAGTCCGCGGGGTGTACGGGTTCGGCAACATCGTCGGGCGGAACAACAGGATGAAAGAGGTGTATACGCTTGTGCAGCAGGTCGCGGGAACCGACGTCCCTGCACTCATACTCGGGGAAACGGGGACGGGGAAGGAACTCGTGGCCAAGGCGATCCACTACAACAGCTCCCGGCGCGACAAGCCTTTCGTGGTGATCAACTGTTCGGCGCTCGCGGAGACGCTGCTGGAGAGCGAGCTGTTNNGGCCACGAAAAAGGCTCCTTCACCGGTGCACACAGACAACACACGGGGAAATTCGAGGAGGCGAGGGGGGGAACGGTATTCCTTGATGAAATCGGGGACGTCCCGCTCCACATACAAACGAAGCTCCTCCGGGTACTCCAGGAGGGGGAGATCCAGCGCGTCGGGGGGACGGAGACGATCACCGTGGACAGCAGGGTCGTCGCCGCGACGAACCGGGACCTCGCCGCGATGATCGCCGCGGGGCAGTTCCGCGAGGACCTATTCTACCGGCTGAACGTGTTTCCGATTCACGTCCCCCCCCTGCGCGAGCGGATGGACGACCTCCCCGACCTCGTCGACTTCTTCCTGAAGAAACACGCGGGGCTCGCCGGGAACCGCGTCACCAAAATCGCGCCCGGCGTCCTTCCGCCGATGATGAACTGCCCGTGGAAGGGAAACATCAGGGAGCTCGAGAACCTGATCAAACGGGCGATCATCAAGACAAACGGCGAGACGATCGCGTCGGTGGAGCTCCCGACGCAGGAGGGACCCGCCGTGCGCACCACCGCGCCGCCGGACGGGTCAGTCCAGATGAACACGTCGTTCAGGGAGTATCTTTCGACGATCACCCGGCACGCAGAGGAATCGTACCTCCTCCAGATGCTCCGTCTCTACAAGGGGAACGTCAAGGAGATCGCGAAGTTGATGGAACTGGACAGAAAGACGATCTACAGGAAGATGAACGAGTTCCAGATCGATCCCGATTCATTCCGCGGCTGACCAGTCCACGCCACAGCTCGGCGGCGACCCGCGCGCACGGAAATCATATTCTCCTGATCGCCACGTTCCCGTTCACCGTCCTTATCGTCACCCGGTTTTTCCCCCCCGCCACGCTCCCGCTCCCGTGTATGATCTTGCGCGGGGAGCCGTTGTGCCGATCCCACTCCGGAGACACCTCCTGGCTCAGTGGAAAATCGCTCGCGATCGTGTACTTCCCCTCATGCCCCTTCGTGTACGCGAGCTCGATATCGAAATCCATGGAGAGCCCCGCGGGGACACTCAGCGTGATATCTCCCGCCATGGAGGTAAGCGAGACGGACCGGTTCCCCTGCGATGGATCGCCTGTCATGGTGGCTTCGACGTCCCCTCCCATCGTGCTTGCATCCATCCAGCCGTCGACCGCGTCCAGCAGAACCTTCCCCCCCATCGTCTTCGCTTTCACGAATTTCGCGGCAGACCGGACATGGATCGCACCCCCCATCGTGCTGAGCGCCGCGCCAAGCGGGGCATCATCAACATTGATATCTCCCCCCATCGTCGAAATGTTCACTTCGCTCCCCCTGACTTCGCCCGAGCGCCTCGTGATATTCTTCTGCCTGACATTCCCTCCCATCGACGAGGGTTTGACGTCCCCGGTCACGTCTTCCATAAGGACCTCGCCTCCCATCGTCTTGACGCTCCCGTCGACATCCGAGTTCTTCAACGTCACCGCTCCCCCCATCGTCAGAAGGTCGAGGTTCCCCTTCAGTCCGCTCAGGTCGAGAGATCCCCCCATCGTCCTGCCGTCCATCCTCCCTTCGACGTTTTCAATGGAAACGGCTCCCCCCATCGTCTCCAGGTGGACGTCATAGCGGCGGGGAACCTTGATCTCCAGGTTTATCCCTCCGCTGCGGTTATGCCTCGACCCTGCGTAATGGGACCTGAGCGCTACCCCCGAGGAGGTCTCCTCCATCTCAAGTACCGCCTCATCCCCGTCCCTCCCTTCACGCAAGCCTCTCACGGACACAGCCTCCTTGTCCCAGCCCGCAATCGCAATTCCTCCTCCCGTCTTCAGGTCGATGTCGAGCTTCTTTCCCTTCGCCGTGACAAATTCCTTCTCGTAGTCCGCCTGCGGGAATGCGGAGACCATAATCGGGAAGACCATCAGGACCAGAAGCAAAAGACGATTCATAGCGCTGCTCCTCTCTTTGTGAGTCATTTGTTCCACCAGTAACTCAGCTTGACCATGAAGATATTGTCGGGGCGGATGTCCATCATCTGTCCGAGCGGGTGATTGACAGGAGGAGCATCAGCGCTGCAAGCATATCATGGTTTCCCTTTGCGAATCTCGATGGAACCCGAGACCGCATCGAGTGTGACCTGTTCCCCCCCCCCGTTTAAGAGTATCGTTGCACGGATTTCGTGTCCCTGCTCGTCCTTTTCATATCTCTCCATCTTGAAATCCGAGCGTATCTCGTAGGTGTCCTTCTGGCTGCGCCACCACCCCGTTATATGGATCCGCGCATTGATAGTGGCCTTCGCGCCCTCCGGGACGAACAGCCGGATATCCCCCCCCGCGGTGTTCAGCCGGCTCCTGCCGCTCTTTGCGGGGTTCAGCATCGCGACGACGTTCCCTCCGGCCGTGCTCCCTTCCAGCGTCCCTGTGACGTTCTCGAGTTGAAGATCCCCGCCGGCACTCGTGGCCCGCACTGCCCCCGTGGCCCCGTGCAACATGACATTCCCCCCCGCGGTCGTCAGCGAAGCGCTGCCGGAGACGGACCCGGCGGTGATATCCCCCCCCGAAGTCGACACGATCGCTTCCCCTCCGACATCGCCGATGGCAATGTTCCCGCCGGAGGTGCTGGCGCGGATCTTTTTGCCGACGTTCGCGACCGTGATGTCCCCCCCGGAGGTGGCCACCGTTGCGTTCCCCGAGACCGTTCCCATCTGGATGTCCCCGCCCGAGGTGACGAGATCGAGATCACCCCCGATGTCGCCGCACGTAATGTCCCCGCCGGAGGTCCTCATGTCGATCGTGCCGCCGAGATTCCCGAGCCGAATGTTCCCCCCGCCCGTCGTCCCCTTTATTCTGCCCGTGAGGGACCCGTTGATCGTGATATCACCGTTCGAAGAACGGAGCCTGACGTCGAACCGGGACGGGAGATTGATCTCGAGTGTGAAGTCCTCCATGGACCCGTCGGCATCCTCGACCAGGACCGTGGTCCCGCTCTGGGACATTGTGACGCCAGGGTCCTCGCCGTCATCCACGTCCCTGATCCTGACCTGCACCTCGTCCTTTTCCCACGTGTTGACGATGATGTTCCCCCCACGGATCGTCACATCGAGGGTCCCCCCTTTGCCGACCGCGAAGGTTCTTGTGCGATCCCCGCCGTCCGCAGGTGCTGCGGGGGCGTTGAACGCCGCCGCGAGAGAGAGCGCGAAGAGAAAAATGGCTGTGCGTTTCATTGCCGGGTCGCCTCCAGGATAACCGCGCGGGCCTTCACGCGGATGTAGTTGTTGTCGTCTGTCGCTGCTTTTTGCCTCAGGACATCGAGAACGTCGCTATCCATACCGAGAGCACTCGTCCGGGCCGAATCGAGGGCGTTGATCGCGGCCACCCGGAGTCCGGGGTTGCTGTCCGACATGAGCGCGCGGAGCATGGCTTTCTTGATTTCCCCGTCGAACGGGAGCCGTCTGAGCGCATTCAGCGCCTCCTTCCTGACTCCCACGTTCGCGTCCATCTCCATCGCCTTGATCAGGGCAGACTTCGTCTCAACGTCCTGCGTCTCCACCCCCTGCCTGTTGATGGCATTGACGGCCTTGAGGCGGATACCGGGGTTCTCCTCGTTCAACATCGCATGCGTGAGGACTTTCTGTATCTTCGGATCGTCGATGCTCCCGCGCATGCGGACCGGCGTGACGGCATCAAACGTGAATTCAATCTCGCCTGTTCCTCTCCCGTGATCGACAAAGTGGACGTTGGTGATCCTCGTCTCATCCTCCTCGGGACGGACCCCTCCTGCCGGAAAGGGGGAAGCGAGCCGGGGGGTCTCCTGGGCGGCGGAGGGGAGGAAGAGCGACCTCCCGAGGAGGAACCCGACCGCCAGGGTGAACGCCGCACCGAGAGCGTACCTGTAGAGGGGGGCGATCGCACCAGGGTTGAACCACCCGGACCAGGCGGGATGACCGGCGCGCTCTCTCCTCAGGGCGAGCCTGAGCTCCTGGCGCGCTTCGGCCAGGAGGCGTTCGTCCGGCTCGATCCCCACCCGGTGTGCAACGAGAGCCGCATGGAAGCTTCGCAGATCCTCATATTCCTTCCTGCACCTGAGGCACGTCTGCAGATGCCTTTCCAAAACAGCCTGTCCGTCGGCGTCCATATCGCCCGAGGCGGAAAGGAACAGGAGATCCCTGTACCCGTCATGTGTCATATCGCATCCTTCAGTTGATCACGCATCCGTCGAGTGGCCGTGAAGAGATACCGCTTCACCGTTCCTTCCGCGCAGTTCATCATGACCGCAATTTCGTTCAGTTTGTATCCTTCATAGTGCCTGAGTGTAAACACGAGCTTCTGTTTCGGCGAGAGGCCGCCGAGAGCCTTCTCGATCCTGGAGGAAATATCCGCGTTCACCGCCTGGTGATCCGGTCCCATTGCGGGGTCCCGGATCTCCCCATGCGCCTCCGAGTCTTCTTCATTTCGATCATCAAGAAAGAGCGTCTGCATCGTCCGACGGCGGCGCGACCTCTGCGTGAGGCACACATTCACCGTGATCCTGTGAACCCAGGTGGAGAATTCGCTCTTGAACCGGAATTTCTTCAAGCCCCGGTAGACCCTGAGGAACACCTCCTGGTAAATGTCCTTCGCATCATCCGCGCTCGTCACGTAGCGGGCAGCGATCGAGAGCACCTTCTTGTCGTGGCGAAACACGAGCTGTTCGAAGGCGAGGATATCCCCCTGCTGCGCTTTCCTGACCAGCTCCATGTCATCCATCGCCAGATACGACTGTTGTGAGTTGTCTCGAGACATACAATTAGACCGGGGGATGTGCCGAATGGTTGCCGGAGGAATAGCGATATCAACGTCCATTTTCCGGTGGATTTCGAGGTCCGTATCTGCTATTGTTACTGGAAAACAGGGGTGCATGTTTCATGAAAGGACGCACAATGGGAAACCTCCCTTCCACAGCCGAAATGGAGCGGGCCTACAGAAAGAGCGACTCCACGTACGATGGGGTCTTTTTTCTCGGAGTCAGGACGACAGGGGTGTTTTGCCGCCCGTCATGCGGCGCCCGGAAGCCTCTCCCGCAGAATGTCGAGTATTTTGCCACCCCCAGGGAGGCGGTGTTCGCCGGTTACCGTCCGTGCAAGCGCTGCCAGCCGCTTTCGGCAATCGGTGAGCCCCCGGACTGGGCCGGACGCCTCCTCACAGAAATCGAGCGTGATCCGTCCCGCCGGTTCACGGATCAATCCCTCCGCAGCATGGACATCGATCCGGCCAGGGCCAGGCGGTTCTTCAATAAGAACTACGGGATGACATTCCAGGCGTATTGCCGCGGGAGGAGGCTGGGGAAGGCTTTCGAGCGGATACGGAAGGGGGACAAGCTCGACGATGTGACGCTCGGCCACGGTTACGAATCCCACAGCGGGTTCCGCGAAGCATTTGCCCGGACGTTCGGCACACCTCCCGGGAAGGCGGACGGGATGGAATGCATTACGGTCGCATGGATCGAAAGTCCCCTCGGTCCGCTCGTCGCAGGAGCAACCGAAAAAGACCTGGTTCTTCTTGAGTTCACGGACCGGCGGATGCTCGAGGCGCAGATCTCGACGCTCGGGCGACTCTTCAAGCGCCCGATCGTTCCGGGGGAAAACGACCTCCTCAAGCAGCTCCG
Organism: Ignavibacteriota bacterium; assembly: GCA_003154425.1. Taxonomy (GTDB): domain Bacteria; phylum Bacteroidota; class Ignavibacteria; order UBA10030; family UBA6906; genus Fen-1273. Next base: position 501 of record PMDK01000294.1, on the reverse strand, counting down.
GGGAGAATTGAAACTGTACTTCGCGGGAGAGCTCAGGAAGTTCACCGTCCCGCTGGCGTTCCCAGGATCGGAGTTCCAGCAGCGTGTCTGGAAAGGACTTCTCAGCATCCCGTACGGGTCGACTCTTTCATACGAAGCACTGGCCGAAAAGGTCAAGGCACCGCGGGCCCAGCGGGCGGTGGGACATACGAACGGATTGAACCGGATAGCGATCCTGATCCCATGCCACCGGGTGGTCAACAAAGACGGTAAGCTCGGGGGATACGGCGGCGGACTGTGGCGCAAACGCGCGCTGCTGGACCTGGAGCGCGGAGAGCGGGTCTATACTTCCCCGCCGGAGATGATCTGATCGGGGCTCCTCAACCCTCACCCGGGAGCCTGCAGAGGTGTGAGACCTGATGCCGGTGTTTCGCGAATGTCCTGTACGCCTGGTCGAACACGCATCTAAGGAGCGGCATCACGGAGATCAGATAGAACGGATACGCCCACCAGATGCGCTTC
>PMDK01000139.1 GCA_003154425.1 Ignavibacteriota bacterium | reverse complement strand
AGATCCTCACGCAGTGCCACGGCGACAGCCTGATGTATGCATTCCGCCCGGACTGGTGGGATATCGGAAGGAGGGAGGGTCCCCGCTCCTACATCACGGTCCTGACAATCCGGGCGCTTCGCGACTATCTTTTCCTCTGTTCATTTTTGCGAAGAGACCTCTCGCGGCTTCCGGGCTACGAGCTCCTCTCCGACGGGATGGAACGGGCGCTCGGCGCGCGACTCTGGGACGACAAAGCCGGATACCTGATGAATGCAAACGGGGACGACCCGGACACCCACTTCTATATGGGTTCGCTGATGAGCACTGTGTACGGCGAGATCCCGGCTGACAGGGCTTTGGCGCTCCTTGCGACTGCTCATCGCGTCCTGGTGGACGAACGGCTCGGCGTGCGAAACGTCATGCCCCCCGACTTCCACACCGATTCCGTCCGGGCCTATTTCCGGTTCCCCACGAACGAGGCGGGGGATCCCTACTTCTATGCGAACGGCGGCGTCTGGCCGCATGCGAACGCGTGGTATGCGCAGGGACTCGTCGCCGCGGGAAGAACAGCGGATGCGCTCCGGTTCTTCAGGCGAGTCATGACGCTTGACGGCGTCTCGGCCAGTCCACGCGGGCAGCCTGCATTCTACGAATACCGTTATGCCGACACATCTTCACCTGACTACGGCGCAATTGACAAGCCGTCATTCCTCTGGGCGGGGGGTATGTACCTGGGGACACTCTACTCGTTGATGGGGTTCAGGGAGACGGAATGGAATATCGGCAACGGGGACGGACGTGCCGCCGGCGTCTTCGAATCGAGCACCGTCAGGCTCGAATTCGGTCCGGCGAAATCAGTCCGCGTAAGCGGCACGGGGGCGCACAACGTCATTCTCTCCGCCGGCGGACTCCAGGCTCCGAGCGGTGTCTTCCCTCTCGACTGTATGAAGGACCCCGGCTGGACCATCCGGAGAGGAGAGCCGGGAACGGATTGCCTGACGGATGTGAATGCGATCGTCCGGTCCTGCCGTCCGTCGAAAGGGGGGGGACTACGTGCCGAGCTCTCATCGTTCGACGGACACATCGTGAGGGCGCGTATCGCGGGGCGCCGGACGCCGGCCGGCGCCTTTATCGGCAACCGGAGGATCGAGAACATGAAATTCGAAAGAACGTCGGATGGTGCGGTCATCACGACTCTCGCTTTCCCCGGCACGCTCCGGAATCAGGTGCTTGAGGTCAGACATTACAGATAGAGATCGTTTAATTCGATGAAAGTCGCAGAACTCGAAAAACCCGGCTCCCTCCGCGTGAAGTCGAAGCCGCTCCGCGCGCTCGGGGCCGATGAAGTCCTCATTAAAATCGAATCATGCGGTCTGTGCGGAACGGACCTCCATATTGTCGAAGGGACTTCCCGGTCCACTCCCCCGGTCGTCCTCGGGCATGAATATGCGGGATTTGTCACGGATCCGGGGAAGAACCCGAAAGGGATCCCCGAGGGGACTCATGTCGCGGTGGACCCCAACATTCCATGCGGCCGCTGTTCCTACTGCAGGCGCGGCCTCGTCCACTTCTGCACAAGGCTCCGCGCGCTCGGCGTGGATATCGACGGGGGGATGGCGGAGTACAGTATCGTTCCTGCCTCACAGCTTTACGCGATTCCGCACGGCATGACGGCCGAGGAGAGCATGTTCATCGAACCGGTCTCCTGCGCGGTGCACGGCATGGACAGGGCGGGGATACGCGCCGGGGATATCGTCGTGATACTGGGAGGGGGGACGATCGGGCTCGTCATGCTTCAGCTTGTCCGTCACGGAGGAGCGGCAGCCGTGATCCTGAGTGAACCGCTCTCGCACAAACGGAAGGTCGCCGCAGACCTCGGAGCGTCCCTCGTCATCGACCCGGCGGGTGATACGCTGAGGCAGGCGGTCATGGACACGAGCGGCATCGGAGCCGACGTCGTGATCGATTGTGCGGGAACCGCCTCGACGGCCCGGACGGCGATCGATCTCGCACGAAGGGGAGGCACAGTGCTGTTCTTCGGCGTCTGCCCCATCGGCGAGACGATCCCCCTGGAGCCGAATGCCGTCTATTTCAGGGAGCTGACGATCGTGGGATCATATGTCAATCCTTACACGTTCCCGCGCGCCATAGCACTCCTGAGGGGAGGCGTGGTGCGCGTTGCGCCCCTGGATGTGCGGGCGTATCCCATCGAAGGTGTGCATGATGCCCTCGCCTCCCTCCGTGACGGGCGTGCGCTGAAGAACATGATCGTGCCCGGCTCATGAANNTCAACTTCGCCCACCTCGACCATCTGACGGAACAGGTTGCGCTCGGGGCCGACACGGTGAGCATCGTCCACATCTATGCAAACTATCCGGACTATCGCTGGGTGGCCGCGGCGGAATCCGGCCCCGAAGGGATCGCCTGCGTCGATGACGCCGCCCGCGCAGCCGTCCTGTTCCTGAGGAGCTATGAACTCAGGGGTGATACGGCGAGCCTCACGAGGGCGCGCGGGCTCCTCAGGTTCGTCATGCATATGCAGGCGCCCGACGGGGAGTTTT
>PMDK01000337.1 GCA_003154425.1 Ignavibacteriota bacterium | reverse complement strand
CCCACCGCTTCGCCGTCGTGCCTGTTGATCTTCCCGACGATGTCTTTGTTCGTCTTCCCGGCAAGCACCATCTGGACCACGTCCATCATCGGGACATCCGTGTAGCGCTGGCCGTTCACGAACCGCGACTCGAGACCGAGCTTCGATGCAATGCCCGTGATCTCCTTCCCGCCGCCGTGGACGATCGCCACTTTGATGCCGATCTTCTTCAGAAGCGTAACATCCTGGGCGAACGTCTCTTTCAACTCGTCGTCCACCATCGCCGCTCCTCCGTATTTCACGACGAACGTCTTCCCTTCGTACCGTGAGATGTACGGCAGCGCTTCGATAAGGACTTCCGTCTTGGCACCGAGAGAGGTGATCATGCCTCAGGTCCGGTAGTTTGCATTGATGGCCACGTACTCTTTCGACAGGTCGCACGTCCAGAATGACGCGCTCCCTTCCCCCTCGTGCAGGCTGACGGTGATCGTGATCTCCTTCCGGCCGAGGACCTTCTTCGCCTCCTCCTCGGAGAAATCGATCGTGTAATTCCGCCGGAGGATCGGCACACTGCCGAAATAGATCTCGACCTTTGACGGATCGAACTCGATCCCCGAGTATCCCACGGCTGCCAGGATGCGGCCCCAGTTCGCATCTTCGCCGTGTATGGCTGTTTTGACGAGGTTGGAGTTCGCGATTGCCCGCGCCGCCTTCACGGCCTCCTCTTCGTCCCGGGCCCCGGTGACATTGATCTCAATGAATTTCGTCGCCCCCTCACCGTCCTTCACGATCAGCTTCGACAGTGTGACGAGCATCTGTTCGAGCGCCGCATAGAAGGCCTCGTAGCGCGGCCCCCCGGCCTCGGTAAGCGACCCCGCACCCGATCGGCCGTTGGCCAGCACGGCGACCATGTCATTGGTGCTTGTGTCTCCGTCGACGGAAATCCTGTTGAACGAGCGACCGGCGGCGCGGGAGAGGGCGGAGCCGAGGACTGCCGGGGAGACCGAGGCGTCGGTCGTGACAAAAGCGAGCATGGTGGCCATGTTCGGCGCAATCATCCCGGAACCCTTGGCCATCCCCCCCATCGTCACCCGCACACCGTCGCAGTCGAATTCCAGCGCGTATTCCTTGACAAACGTGTCGGTTGTGATGATCGCCTCGGCAGCCGAGCGCCCCCCTTCGCTCGAGAGAACCGCCGCCGCTTTCTTTATCCCTTCGGTGATCCTCCCGATGGGGAGAAACTGCCCGATCACGCCGGTGGATGAAACAAGCACTTGATCGGGGCCCACGTTCAATGCTGAAGCGGTCGCGCCGACCATCGCCCGGGCGTCGTTCATCCCGCGTTCCCCCGTGCACGCATTCGCGTTTCCGCTGTTCACCACGATGGCGCGGAAGATGCGCGAGCGCTGCATCTGCTCCCGCGTGACGAGCACGGGGGCCGCCTGGACCCTGTTCGTCGTCAGCACGACGGCGGCGGAGGCCGGTGCATCCGACACAACGAGACAGAGGTCCTTTTTCGATTGCTTGACGCCGCAATGGATGCCTGCGGCGCGAAACCCCTTCGGAGCAGTGACGCCGCCGGGGAGCTCCTTCACGTGAGGCACAGGGAGCTGACCGGTCATTGCGCCGTCGCCGTGAGCGCGGTGCTCCCCGGTCCCGGCGACTCCCGCCGCCTTGCCCGCATGGACATTCTTCCGGTCGCGTTCTTTTATGCTGTTCATTTCAGTCCTGTCGTCTCGGGAAGGCCGAACATGAGGTTCATATTCTGCACCGCCTGGCCCGCCGCCCCCTTGACGAGGTTATCGATGACGGACATGACGATAAGCTGGTTTGTCCGCGCCTCGACGGCAATCCCGACATCGCAGTAATTCGTCCTGGCCACGGCGAGTATCTGAGGCACCTGACGGGTGACCCTGACGAACGGGTGCGAGGCGTAAAACTCCTCGTACAGCGTCAGAAGCTCCGCGGTGCTCAGCGCAAGGGCAATACCGGCGTGCGCCGTCGTGTAGATCCCTCTCGTGATCGGGATGAGATGCGGGACAAAAGACACCGTCACCGCCCCCCCCGAAGCCTCCGCCAGGACGCTTTCAATTTCAGGAATATGCTGATGGGTGCCGATCTTGTACGCGCGGACATTTTCATTGACTTCAGCAAAACTCATCTCCACGGAGGCGCTCCGCCCCGCCCCCGAAACGCCCGAGAGAGAATTGATCACGATTCCGCCGGGTTTAATGATGCCGTGTTTCAGGGCCGGGAGGAGTGCCAGGATCGCGCCGGTAGGATAGCATCCGGGATTGGCAACGAGCTTCGCCGACGCGATCGAGTCCCTGTTGAGCTCGGGCAGTCCGTACACGGCGCCGGAGAGAAGCTCCGGAGCGGTGTGCCGGTGCCGGTAAAACTCTTCATAGAGGTCTGCGGACCTGAGACGGAAATCCCCCCCCAGGTCGATGATCTTTCCGACCCTCTCTTTCAGGAGCGGGATGATCTTCATCGCTTCGCCGGAAGGGAGGGCCACGAAGGCGACGTCGATGCCGTCGAGCCCCGCGGGGAGAAGCTCATCGTAGGCCAGGTCGCACTGGCCTGCGAAGGCCGGATAGAGGGCATCGACCCGCTTCCCGGCTGAGGAGGCCGCCGTCACTTTCCGCACCCGGACTCCGGGGTGGGATGACAGCACCCTCAGGAGCTCGGCCCCCGAGTACCCCGATGCCCCGATAATTGCCGCGTTCACCACGACGTTTCCCTGTGCGTTTTGAAAATTCTTCTTGCATAAATATGCAAATTCATGTATTATTATGCAAGAACTTTCTTCACTTTTTTTCAGCCGGGGCTACCATGAATATGCACGACAGAGAAGCCGCCACGTTCTTTCATACGTACAAGCGACTTCCTCTCGAGGTGGAGCGGGGGGAAGGGGTGTACCTCTTCACGAAGGACGGAAGGCGGTACCTGGATATGTTTGCCGGCCTCGCCGTCAACGCGCTCGGGTACGCCCACCCGCGCGTCGTCGATGCGATACGCTCCCAGGCCTCGTGCTACACCCATCTGTCGAACTACTTCCTCCAGGAGGCGCAGATCCGCCTGGCCGAGCTGCTCACGAGGCTCTCCGGGTACCCGAGGGTATTCTTCAGCAACAGCGGGACCGAGGCGATCGAGGGGGCTATTAAGATCGCCCGGAAGTGGGGCTCGACGCGGGGGAAGAGCGAGATCCTGGCGATGAGCAATTCGTTTCACGGGCGGACCATGGGGGCGCTCTCCCTGATGGACCGTCCGAAGTACCGGGACGGATTCGGTCCCTTCCTCCCCGGATGCCGCGTGATGCCGTTCAACGATCCGGCGGCCCTCCGGAAATCCGTCGGCCCGAGGACCGCGGCGGTCGTTCTCGAATTCATTCAGGGTGAGGGGGGGATCAGGCCGGTCTCGGCAGAGTTCGCGCAGACGCTTTCAGAGCTGCACCGCGAGCTGGGGTTCCTTCTCATCGCCGACGAAATCCAGTCGGGAGCCGGGAGGACGGGGAAATTCTTCGCCTTCCAGCACTACCCGGTCTCCCCCGAAGTCGTCACGCTCGCCAAACCCATCGGGGGGGGGCTCCCGCTGGGCGCCATACTTGCGACCGGCGATGTCGCTTCGGTGCTCGAGCCGGGGATGCACGGCACCACATTCGGCGGGAACCCCGTCGCCTGTGCGGCGGGCGTGGCGGTGCTGGAGGAGATCGAAGAGAAGAACCTGATGGGGCAAGCCGCCTCGCTCGGAGCGAAACTGAAGGACGGACTCACGGGACTTGCGAGGGAATTCCCGGCTCTCATCAAAGAGGTCCGCGCTGTCGGCCTCATGGCCGGAGCTGAGCTCGACCGGAGCGGCGACGGCATCGCCGATGCGATGAGGGAAAAAGGGATTCTCATCAACTGCACGGACACGACCGTGCTCAGATTCCTCCCCCCTCTTATCATTGAGCCATCGCATGTGGACGAGACCATCAGAACACTCGGGGGTATTCTCGCGCAGGTGAAATAACGTGGTGATCCCTCGTCGAGCCCGGGAGCTACGCCCCGCCCTATGCCAGAAATGGCAATTCCGGTTTCTGCAATTGACAATACAGGAAGTCTCCGCTCCTCTCTCCTCCGAAAAATGCCCTAGGATTGCTCAGAATTGAAGTTTTTTCTGATAATCCTCTGGCACGTCAATTGAGCCTCTCTGGATGATCTCCCGACAGGCGTCACCGTCATCCAATTGAAGAGGGCACATGTTCCCGATCGTCGACAGGAAAGTTCTTGCTCCGACCATCACGAAGCTTGAAATCAAGGCGCCGTTTATCGCGCGGAAGAGGAAGGCGGGGAATTTCGTCATGGTGCGGGTCGAAGAGGGGGGGGAACGGATACCTCTGACGATCGCCGACGGGAACCCGGCCCTGGGGACGATCACGCTCATTGTGCAGGCGATCGGCGGCACGACGAAGCTTCTTTGCAGCAAGAACGCCGGCGACACTCTCCTCGACGTCGTCGGACCTCTCGGCAACCCTACACCGATCGAGGATCACGGTGTTGTCGCGTGCGTCGGCGGGGGTGTCGGCACCGCGGAGCTTTATCCGA
>PMDK01000080.1:2622-6689 GCA_003154425.1 Ignavibacteriota bacterium | reverse complement strand
CGGTTTTCCGATCTCCCCGGCGTCACAACCTCGGGCGGCGCCATGAAGTTTGGCCTTTCCTTCAAACCCCGCAACGTCATTATCGGCGGAACCGACATAGGCGGGTTCGACATACAGTTGAACGAGCGGCGTGTCGGGAATCTCTTCACGCCGATCGACCGGACAAACGACATTGAATTCACAAGAAAATGGGGAGTCGATTCCCTCTCGGGGGGAGATGAGGAGATCCGTGAGGCGACCCTCCGGTATCTCCCTGCCGCCGGGATCGCCCTCGGGGGGAGCTACGGGCGGATCACGCGGGGAGACGATCTCCGCTCGACGCGCACCGCGGGGGATTTCTCGCTCCAGCAGCCGGATGTTCCGGTTGTGACATACGGGATAGAGCATGTGAGCGCCACGCAGCTCTCCCTTGACGATGTGAGCGCATGGCTGCGCCAGCGGGGGACCGTCTCGTATTCCCTGTGGAAAGTGACGCCGGCATTCTCGTACGAGGGAGAGCGGCGTGAAATCACACCCGCCGACGGGAGTCATTACAAAGACGGGAGCCTTGCATTCGATCAGTTCGGCCCGAAGCTCGCATTGAAGGGGCTCGGACCCCTCGCCTTCTCGCTTGAATACATCTGGAGGAACGATGATCTCGCCAACGCGGGGTCACTCGTACGCGAATCGGAGTCGTTCACGCAAACCTACACGGCCCGGATGGCTGAAAGCGCAAACCTCACGACGGCACTTGACGTCACATTGCGCGAAAAGAAGTTTTCAGCCGAATTCCGGCAGCTCGGGAATTCGGACATACAGACGGTCCTGGTCCGCAGCCAGTCGCGCTATGCGCCCCTCAACAGGGGGATCGACGCCGACCTCTATTACGAAGTTGCCACCGAACGGACGTCGAAGCTGGAACGGATTTTCGTCCACGTCGCCCCGGGAACCGGCAACTATTCCTACCTGGGGGACCTCAATCACAACGGCATCGCGGATCCGGACGAATTCGTTCCCGCCAGGTTTGATGGAGACTATGTCGCGATCACAGTCCCGACCGACGCGATGTATCCGATCATCGACCTGAAAACAAGCGCGCGCATCAGGTTTACGCCGGCGAAGTTCATCCGGCGGGGAGAGGGCTTCTGGGGTGACGCGCTTTCCTCGATTTCCACGGAGTCGTATGCCAGGATCGAGGAAAAAAGCAGCGAACATGATCTCAAAGAGATTTACCTTCTCAACCTAAAGCATTTTCTCCAGGATTCGACGACACTCGCTGGCTCTCAACTTTTTACACAGGACGTCTTTCTCTTTGAAGGGCAGACGCTCTTTTCGATGCGGGGGCGATATTCGCAAAAAGACGGGCTTATCAACTTCGCGGGAGGCATAGAGCATTCGTACGGACGGGAAAGGTCACTCCGGCTCCGGTGGCAGCTCGTCCCGGAAATATCGAATCAGCTCGACTACGCGAACAAAATCGACAGGGTTTCATCGCAGGAAGCGTCGACGAGGATCCACGACATCCTCTCCAATTCCGTCACTTTCGACATTTCCTACCGTCCCGAACAAAACCTCGAACTTGGCATGAAATTCGATCTCGCAAAATCCACCGACAGGTTCCAGACGCCCGACCTGGGCGCCTCCCTGAACGCACAATCCGTCAGGCTTGTGTACGCGTTCCAGGGAGCCGGTCAGGTGAGGGTGGAGGGATCCCGCGAAGAAGAACGGCTCGGGCGAACACTTGATTCATATCCGTACGAATTGACCGGAGGCAGGGTGGCCGGCAAGACGTGGATCTGGAGATTGGGGTTCGACTACCGCGTGACGCAGTTTGTCCAGGCGTCGGCGACATACGACGGAAGGACGGAGGGGGGCTCCCCGCCGGTTCACACGGCGAGGGCGGAGGTGCGCGCCTTCTTCTGATTTCACTTGCCTTTCAGGACCCAATTCTCTATACTCAGGCTACCCCCGTTTCGCATCTCAGGGAGTTGTACCTGCTCTCACGCTGCACCAATCATTCTCTCGCATCATGGTGTACTGCACCTCATTCGACTCCAAAGTTGGGTTGATTTACGTTGCATCGACCGACAAAGGTGTGTGCAAGGTTAGCGTTCCGCGCCAGACAAAGAGAGATTTTCTCCGTTGGCTGCGCGAGAACTTCGACGACAACCAGGTCGTTGACAACCGTTCACGGAACAGGGAGGTGATGGATCAGCTCAACAGGTACTTCTCCGGGAAGCTGGCGAAGTTCACCTGCAGCATCGATCTCCTGGGGACACCGTTCCAGACGCGTGTATGGAAAGAGGTGGCCAAGATCCCGTACGGGACGACGATCAGCTACAAACAGCTCGCCAAACGTCTCGGTACCAGCAGAGGTTTCCAGGCCATGGGCCGCGCCAACGCCATGAACCCGGTGCCGATCATCGTCCCTTGCCACCGGGTCCTCGGGACCGACGGATCTCTCGTCGGCTATTCGTGCGGACTCAAGACGAAAGAGTTCCTGCTGAAGCTCGAAGGCTCCCTCCTGATTTAAGAATCCCGCCGATGCCAGTCGGTACCAGCGTCCAGCTCCGCGGTTTCTTGCCTTCCGCTCCGTTTTTCATTATACTTTTGGGATGTCATTCCTCCAGGAACTCAATCCGGTCCAGCGTGATGCGGTGAGCGCAGTCGACGGTCCGGTCCTTATCGTTGCAGGGGCCGGCAGTGGAAAGACGCGCGTCCTCACCTACAGGGCCGCCCATCTCATCGACCTGGGCATCGCGCCCGGGTCCGTCCTCGCGCTCACATTCACGAACAAAGCCGCCGGAGAGATGAAGGGGAGGATCGCCGGCCTCGTGGGAGAGGGGAGCCGCGGGATCTGGATGGGGACGTTTCACTCCACGTTCGCACGGCTGCTCCGCTTTGAGGCAGAGCGTATCGGGTACCAGCGGAACTTCACGATATACGACTCCGATGATTCGCTCGCCCTTATCCGTTCGATCATGAACTCGCTCGGGATCCCCGGCCAGCAGTTCAGCCCCAAGGGGGTACGGTCGCGGATCAGTCTGGCAAAGAACTCCATGGTTTCTCCGAAGGCTTACAGGGAGGAGAGTTCCGATCCCATGGCGGAGAAGACTGCGCTCATTTTCGAGGAGTACGAGCGCCGTCTGAAAAAGTCGAACGCCATGGACTTCGACGACCTTCTGCTCAAGCCTCTGGACCTCTTTTCGCATCACAGGGATGTCCTCGAGCGGTACCAGTACAGGTTCAGGTATATACTCGTCGATGAGTACCAGGACACCAACAGGGTACAGTACCGCCTCCTCCATGTGCTCGCAGCGCTGTATCGCAACATCTGTGTGGTGGGGGACGACGCGCAGAGCATCTATGCGTTCCGGGGTGCCGATATACGGAACATCCTCGATTTCGAGAAGGACTACCCGGACTGCAAGGTGTTCCGGCTTGAGGAGAATTATCGTTCGACGCGCACGATACTCGCCGCAGCGGACGGGATCATACGCCACAACATCGACCAGATTCCGAAGAAGCTCTGGACCGCCAACGAATCGGGAGATCTGATCACGCTCCAGACCTGCGAAGACGACAGGGATGAAGGCTTTAAAGTCGTCTCCGGAGTCCAGGAGGAATCCCTGCGCCGGAAGCTCGATCTCAAGGATTTCGCCGTCCTCTACAGGACCAATGCCCAGTCCCGCTCGATTGAAGATGCCCTGCGGCGAAACGGGATTCCGTATATCATCGTGGGGGGAGTGGCCTTTTACAAAAGGAAGGAAATAAAGGACATTCTGGCGTATTTGACCGTCATTGCCAACCCTGCGGACACAGAGAGCCTCCTGCGGGTGATCAATGTCCCGGCAAGGGGAATAGGCGATACCACAATCGGGAAGATCCGTGCGCTCGCCGAAGAGCACCGGGTTCCCCTGCTGGAATTCCTCCCCTCCGGGCTTCTGGAGGGGGTCATAGCAGAGCGGACATTGAAGGCCGTGCGGCAGTTCCACACCCTTGTCGCGAGGTATATACGTCTCAAAGAAGAGATCTCCGTGGGGGAACTGGCCCGCGCGCTCGTCGACGAGATCGGCGTCCTCCAGGAT
>PMDK01000080.1:0-2591 GCA_003154425.1 Ignavibacteriota bacterium | reverse complement strand
CCGTCACGCTCATGACGCTCCATGCAGCCAAGGGGCTGGAGTATCCCGTCGTGTTCATCACCGGGCTGGAAGAGGGGCTCTTTCCCCTGGGGGGGGGCGATATCGAGCGGAAGGAGCTGGAGGAAGAGAGGCGCCTCATGTACGTCGGCGTCACGCGCGCAAAACAGAAACTCTATCTCTCCTGGGCCGTCACGAGGTACCGGTTCGGCGAGCTCTCCCACTCGTCCAGGTCCCGGTTCCTCGATGAGATCGACGCGTCTCTCCTCCGCCCGGAAGGGGGGAACAGGCCCCGGTCAACTCCGTATCGCCGGCCGGGTGCCCCCGGACCCGGCATCCCATCCCCGCGGCGACGGAAGACGGCTCCCGACGATTCGGAGAAGTATTTCTCCGACGTCACCCCCGAATACGAGAACGAATCACAGGATGCGTTCCATGCGAAGGTGGGCTCGCGCGTTGTGCACGAATCCTTCGGCAACGGGCGGATACTCGCAGTCGACGGGACCGGGGATAACGCCCGCGCGGTGGTGGAGTTTGACAGTGTCGGGCGCAAAAACCTCATGCTGAAATATGCCAACCTCCGTCCGCAATGACTTCCCGTCTGAATAATGCTTGAGCTGATCATCCGCGCCGCGCAGGTCACGGTCAGACACATCGGGAGCTTGTACTTCTACGCACGCCTGACCTGGCGGAAACTGAAGGAGGACGACATCCTCTTCCTCGCCTCGGGACTGGCATTTAACGGCATACTAACTCTGCTCCCCATGCTGTTCCTTTCGGCCGCCTTCGTGGGGACGCTCTTGAACTCGGATGCCGGCCTCGAGCAGGTGAACGATTTTCTCGAGGCCTTCTTCCCCCAGCAGCCCTATGCCGAGGAGATCAAGGCCTCCATCAGATCAGTGGTGTCCGAGATCATTGCCTATCGCCGCTCCATCGGCATCCTGGGGGTCCTGGTGCTGTTCTGGACCATCACGTCGTTATTCGATGCCCTCCGGTCGGTGCTTCACAGGATCTACGAGCTGAAGCGGACACGGGGCCTCCTCTCGAGCCTCGCCCATGACATTGGATTCCTGCTGCTTGCGTTCGTCCTGTTCGTCGCCACGAACTTCACGCTCTGGACATACACGCTGCTCAGGCCCCTTGCCATGGATGTCCCCGCGCTCAAATTGCTCGTCGAGGGGGGGTACACACGCGCCCTGCCTACATTCACCATCGTGATCCTCGCCGCGCTGATGTTCTACATCATCTACCGGTTCATCACCGACGTGCGTCCGCCGCATACGGCCGCAGCGATCTCGACGCTGACGACGACCGTCCTCTGGATCATCGGCGGCAGGGTTTTCGCCATGTATATCGCAGACTGGTCATTCATCGGCAGGATCTACGGACCCTATGCGTTCCTTCTTGTTCTGCTCATCTGGATATACCTCTCGAGTCTGCTCTTCGTCCTGGGAGGCGTGGTGGGGCAGGTCTACTGGGAACGGAGCAAGCTCGTTGCCGCAGGTCTTCTGAAACCGAAGCGCTGAATACACTATCGCATGCGGGGGTGTTTATGCCAGGTAATTCCATCGAGTATCTGCGGGGGCTGCGCGAGAAAGCGCTGCTCGGCGGAGGCCGTGAACGGATCGAGGACCAGCATAGGAAGGGGAAGCTCACGGCGCGGGAGCGCCTGACGATACTCCTGGATGAGGGGAGTTTCGAGGAGATGGACATGTTCGCGGAACACCGGACGAGCGACTTCGGGCTGGACAAGCAGAAGTACCTCGGGGACGGCGTCGTCACCGGGACCGGGACAATCGCGGGGAGGCTGGTCTGCGTCTTCAGCCAGGACTTCACCGTCTTCGGCGGATCCCTCTCGGAAGCCCATGCGGAGAAAATCGCCAAGGTCATGGACCTGGCGATGAAGGTCGGCTGCCCGGTGATCGGTCTGAATGACTCCGGCGGCGCGCGCATACAGGAGGGAGTCGTAAGCCTCGGCGGCTATGCCGGAATATTTCTCCGGAACACGCTTGCTTCGGGGGTGGTCCCCCAGATCTCCGCGGTCATGGGGCCCTGTGCCGGCGGCGCCGTCTATTCCCCCGCCATCACGGATTTCACGCTCATGGTGAAAGAAACGAGTTACATGTTCGTGACAGGTCCCAATGTCGTGAAAACCGTCACGCACGAGGAGGTCACGGCGGAGGAGCTGGGCGGCGCAGTCACCCATGCGAGCAGGAGCGGCGTCGCACATTTCGCATGCGAGAACGAAGTGGATTGTCTCCAGACGGTCCGGAATCTCCTCTCCTACATTCCATCCAATAACCTGGATGATCCCCCGGCGGTCACGAGCACGGACGACAGTAACAGGCGCGACCCGGAGCTCGATACCATCGTGCCGGAAAATCCCAACAAGCCGTACGACATCAAACAGGTCATCTCCCGTGTCATTGACGGGGGGGAGTTCCTCGAAGTACACGAGCTGTACGCCGGGAACATCGTGGTGGGATTCGCCCGGCTGGCGGGGAAGGCGGTGGGGATTGTGGCGAATCAGCCGGCTGTCCTCGCGGGGGTCCTTGATATCGATGCGTCCCGCAAAGGGGCACGGTTCGTCCGCT
>PMDK01000236.1:847-2988 GCA_003154425.1 Ignavibacteriota bacterium | reverse complement strand
TTTTGAATCGGCGTTGCACCAGAGGTTGCATGGCGGGCGAAGGAGGAGGCCGCGCCTGCGCCCGATCTCCGTTTTCCCGGTCCTCACCGTCGCACTCCTGACCCTGTGCATTTCCGGACTTGCAGTGTACGTGGCACTGATGCACACAAACCTGGTCTTTCCGGGTTCACATCACGGCGGATCTGTTCCCGCTGATACGACCTCCCGCGTCCCCGGCGGGGAGAGCCTTTTTTCCCCCCCCGCACGGGATTTTGCTCCCGCAAAGGGCTCACCCCGAGGAGCTGCACGCACGCTCAGTCCGGCCCGGACCCCGTCGGAAACGACACAAACACGCCTGAGGGAGGGGAACCCCGCCTCCGCCGACAGTCCGGTCGTTCGGAGCGATAGCGCCGTCAGGCACGCAGATTCGTCATCACATGGGGTCGATACGGCGCTTTCTCCCGGACATTTTTGAAGAATCGACTTGACTTCAATCGGTTTTCACCCTAAATTAAGCCACTAGGCGAAGCACTTGAGAGTTTACTTTAAGAATAGACGCCTTCTGCGCCTATCTCCCGATCGCACTCTGTTTGCCGGACTTGTCCCGGGGCACAAGCGGAAACTCGCCGGTGCACGATACTGTCCGGGGGCGATGCGCCAGGATCGTGATCATAACAACAGGAGGAAATTATCATGCCGAAACTGAATCTCAGGGATGACGGGTTCGAGGAAGAATCCAACCCCCTTGATTCCGACCAGCCCGTCGCCCCACCACCAACCCTCCGTGAAGTTGGTGTGAGTGGAGGGGGGAACAGCTCGACGCTGCTTACCGCCGTCCTCCTTGTTGTCGTCGTAGCCGGAGGCGTGTTCGCTCTGAATTATTTCAAGGTCATCCATCTCTGGGGTAAGAGGGCGCCGAAGGTCACAACCGAAGCGATAACAGAGCAGCTGCCGGCCGCGGAGACACCCGCTCCGGCATCGAACACGACGGACCAGGGATCGACGGCGCCGGCGAACGATGTCACGCCGACTCCCGAGCCGAGCCTCGAGCCGGCCGCCGGGACGCCGCCGGCCACCGCGACGGCCACCCCGACGCCGGTCCCGACCGCTTCACGATCCACACACAAGAGCGACGCCGCACCGGCACGGAAGTTCACGCCCCCTCCATCGGGGAGCGGAAACTTCACTGTCCAGGTCTCATCGTGGACGAGCAAAGACATGGCGGAGAAGGAAGCATCCCGGCTGAGCTCCGCGGGCATGAGCGCATTTGTCGAAGACGCGGTGATCGCCGGGGAGAGCTGGTACCGCGTACGCGTCGGCCGCTATGCGAGTTCGAAGGAAGCGAAAGAAGCCGCCGACCAGCTCGCGAAATCGGTTGAAGGTCAGATCTGGGTCGCAAAGGCGGGAGGAAAGTAGATTCTTCTTCCACCCCGCGGGCAATCCGTCGTGAGCGGACGGGCGCGAACATAAGAGTGCCGGCTCTCACCGCATGACGCATCCATGCGGCGGGTGCCGGCACCTGTTTCTCGTGCGCTCCTCTTCAGCTCCCCCCGCCTCCGGCATCCGGCGACCCGGACGGCCTTTCCTCTCCCCTCAGGTAAAAATAATAAAAAACCGCTTCCGCCCCCGTCAGGAGAAGGAGCGACGCGGAATCCCGGTTCAAGGCGGTCCCCGCTCCGCCGGCGGTCATCAGGAGCTTCATCACGAACGACGCCATGCTCCATCCGACGAAGAAGATCAGCGCCATGAAGAACACCGCCAGGAATGCCTCCGCCAGGCCCTCCTCCTGCCACCGCCGCGTATACACACCCGCAACGGCGACGATGTGGAGATAGAATACGATCAGGGGAATCACGTCAGTGAGCCTCCTTGAGCGAGAGCGCGGCACGGACCGTGCGCAACAATATCTTGATGTCGAGCGCGAAGGACCAGTTCTCGATATAGTATAAGTCGAATTTTATCCGCTCTTCGATCGATGTGTCCCCCCGGAGGCCGTTGACCTGTGCCCATCCCGTCATGCCGGTCTTCACACGATGACGGTCGAGATACTTCGGGACCCTGGCCCTGAACTGTTCCACGAAGAAGGGGCGCTCCGGGCGGGGGCCGACAAGGCTCATTTCTCCCCTCAGCACATTGATGAGCTGGGGGAGTTCGTCCATGCT
>PMDK01000236.1:274-788 GCA_003154425.1 Ignavibacteriota bacterium | reverse complement strand
CGCGTTCCTGCCGGTAAAACACGGATCCGGACGAGCTGAGACGCACGAGGATTGCGATGAGCAGAAGGAGGGGTGAAAGAGCGATGAGGAGAATGGCCGACACGGAGAGGTCCGTGAGCCTTTTGGCCACTCTCCCCCAACCGGTGAGGGGGTTGCTCTTCAGCGTCAGAAAGGGGAGCCCTTCGAGCTCGGTCAACCGCACGTGGCTTGTCAGGACTTCAAGGACATCCGGGATCATCATGAACTGGACGTCGAGGCCTTCGCTTTCCGAGACCAGATCGAACAGGCGCTGGTGTTCTCCCGCCCGGAGTGCAATGAAGACCACACTGACGCCCCGGTTTCCGATGAATGGCGCCGCGTCCGTGACCGGGCCGAGATGTGCGAGTCCGGAGAGCCTCAGGGCCGGGTCGCAGGGAGCATCCGCAAAATACCCGGCGATGTCGAACCCGAAGGATGGGTGA
Source organism: Ignavibacteriota bacterium (assembly GCA_003154425.1). Taxonomy (GTDB): domain Bacteria; phylum Bacteroidota; class Ignavibacteria; order UBA10030; family UBA6906; genus Fen-1273. Next base: position 327 of record PMDK01000236.1, on the reverse strand, counting down.
CGGTGGAGGCGCATGAAGACATCGTTTGCGAGCGCGTCGTTGCCGATGATCAC
>PMDK01000236.1:0-256 GCA_003154425.1 Ignavibacteriota bacterium | reverse complement strand
TCAGCTCATCCGACAGGCTGACCCGCCGGCGGGGGCGGTACACTTTGCTGGCGCGAAACAGGAGGAGCCAGATCACGACCATCACGGCCGAGCCGGCCAGGTAGCCCTCCATCGGGGGGGAGACGACAGAGTCGAAGCCAAGGCGTTCGAAGAGCATGCTCCGGAACCGGAGCCAGTACGAAAGGAGAAAGGACGCCTCGATCGCCACGGCGTCGATGGCGACCCTGATGAGGGGAATGACGAGATCTCCCTGGCG
>PMDK01000102.1 GCA_003154425.1 Ignavibacteriota bacterium | reverse complement strand
CGTACGTCCATCCGGACAACGAGCTTGATTACGCGTCAAATTTCCTCAGCATGATGTTCAAGATCGCGGAACCGAAGTACAAGCCCGAGCCGGCGCTGGCGAAAGCCCTGGACGTCCTTTTCATACTCCATGCCGATCACGAGCNNCGCTCCACGGCGGCGCGAACGAGGAGGTGCTCCGGATGCTGGACCACATCGGAAGCATCAGCAATATCCCCGGGTTCATCAAGGATGTAAAGGATGGACGGGGGCGCCTGATGGGGTTCGGCCACAGGGTCTACAAGAACTTCGACCCCCGTGCGACGATCATCAAGAAACTGGCCGACCAGGTGTTCGAGGTGACGGGACGGAATCCGAAGCTGGATATCGCCCTGGAGCTGGAGAAGATCGCGCTTCAGGACGAATACTTCATCAAGCGCAAGCTTTATCCGAACGTCGACTTCTATTCNNAGTGGCAGGAGATGCTGCTGGACGAGGATCAGAAGATTGCGCGGCCGCGGCAGGTGTATCTCGGGCCGGGGAAACGGGACGTGGTGATGCTGAGCCAGCGGTCGTAACCCCCCCCGGTTTGACGGAGAGGCGTTGTACGGCAGCGGCCCGCGCGAAGAGCACGGGCCGCTTTTTTGTCGTATGCCCGGCATGACGCATGCCCTCTCCGCCCACGCCGGCGGAGTTGCAGTGTCAAACCGGGGATTCGAGGAGGTGAATCGGTATCCTCCGGTCTTTCCGCCGCCTCATCCGGCAGGAGCAGGTGACGCCCCGGGACCCCGCTTAATTGCCATACACGGCTTCCAGAAACCACGCGACAAGAAATCCGGCCACGGCCGCACAGGCAATCGTTGATGAAACGTGAAACAACGATTGATAGGTTGTGACGTGGTTCCGATTGACCTCTGCGAGGGCCGGCAAAAGGGCATTGTCGTACTCGTTCCTGTAGCTGCTTATCCTTTCATGAAAATAGAGCGTGGCGATCCCCGCTGCTGTGGCGACAGCCGCGCTTACCCATTTGCACGTACTCCATTGCTCCCGTACTCTTTCCAGATCCGCACGTGACAACATGCTCAGGGAAAGCGGGCGCTGGAGGGAATCAACGAGAGCGACCATCCGCCAGACCGGCTTGTAGCCTGGCTTTGTTGCGACGATGCGGTAATTACCCGCGGGGAGAAACAGCGTCACGGGAGCTTCCCACGTCCCCAGGAGTTCGGGGAGAATCCAGTATGTGGTGATGGCATTCGGGAGAATCTCGATCGTGCTTCGCTTCTCAACGGCGACCGCCGCGTCCGCCGCCTCCACGGGAAGCACCGAGATGCTCAGCGGAAAGTACCCCGGCACGGGAACCATGCTGACCTTCACCGCCGTCGAATCGGTCCGGGGGACGCCCGCGACATTTGAATCGCCTGTGGCGGTCGCTTCCTGCAGAAGCTCGGCCGGTGTGTCCCGACCGGAAAGGATGGAAGGCGCGCCGAAGGCCTGTACCGCCGCGGCGCAGGTGAACGCCAGGATCAGGCATCTCTTCATAGTTGCAGCACCTTCATCGTTGTCCTTTGATTCGGGCGGCGTCGCTCTGCCGCCGGCCCGGTATCAGCGGGCCGGAGATTTTGTGAGCACCGGCCGTTCTGAGGCGCGACGATTGCCGGGATGAGGATCCCACCGCCAGTTGCGTGGGTACCCATCCGAAGGAAAGCGTCTTCTTGAACACCACGTCGGCATTCGTCCCTCCCGCCGCGAACGTCGAGTCGTTCCCGGCCCGCGAGATAAGGAGAGCACCGCCCCCCCCGACCGCGGCAATGGCGCGCACGGCGAGCGTGCCGTTCACCAGGTTATAGACGAAGACCTCGTCGATGCTTCCGACGCAGAGCGTGCACCCGTCCTGCGTTATGTAGGCCGAATATGTGTGGAAGTCTTCGCCGGCGAAGCCGAACGCGTGTACCACGCGATTTTGCGACAGGTTCGTCACGATCACCTGTGTTGACGTCGACGTGACGCCGTAGATATCCCCGTCGGGAAGGAGGTAGACCGGCCAGGTGAAGACCCCCCCGGGAGCCGACTTCAGCTGGACTCCGGTGTTCCAATCCCATGCCCGTACCGTCCTGTCCCCCCCCGACATCAGAACACGGCCGTCGTAGCTCATCGACAATGATATGGGCGAGCCGGTATGTCCGGAGAGCAACCTGATAAGCGAACCATCGGACGTCCTCCAGACGCGGATGAGGCTGTCTGCGCTCGTGGTGATCACTTCAGATCCGTCATCCGAGATTGCCATATCAAGTGCCGGAGGAGGAACACTGATTCGCCGGATGAGACGGTGATCGTATGTCGAATAGATCGAGAACGCTCCCGAGTCTCTCTGGACAATTCCCAGGACTTTGCCGTCCCCGCTGAGAGCAGCCCCGAGCACGAACCCGGTTTGAGTCGAAGGGAGTGACATGATGATGGACCCGTTCGCAAGATCCCACACCGTGAGCCCGGATCTCCCCATGTACACCGCGCGGGAGCCGTCCCGGCTCACACCGAAAGCGAGCCCCCGTCATCCGGCCAGGCATAAAACACCAGTCGCATCGATGTGCACTGGAAATCCGCCCTGGTCACAGGCGAGTACCCGGACATATTATACGCCGAGAGATTGCGCACCCGGTAGCCATAGCTCACCTTCCGATCGACCTGATCGTCCGAGATCTGGCTGACGTTCGGTCCGGTCGTGGCACGAGGAGTGAAAGGAGATACTCCGGCGGAGCGCTCGACAATCGAGCCGATGGCGATCGGGGAGTTGATTCTCCACTGAAGGGCGAGCGATGCCGGATCAGTCCCGGCACACAGGACGTCTGATGGCGGAGCGAACGGAATGGAGACAGAGACAGAATCGTATGTGCTTACCGTTCCTTTCCCTGACACTGCGCTGATCCTGTACGCATATACCGAATCCGTGAGAATGACGGTGGAATCCGAAAATGTGGTCGTCCCCGGAGGCGTCTTCCCGATGGGGAGGTACGTGCCTCCCGTTCCCAGCCGCCGCTCAACGGAGAAGTAGGCTTCGGCGGTAGAATGGCCAAGCCATGTGAATCTCCGGACGGTCTCAGTCACCTCAACGGCAAGGAACCCGGAGGGTCCCAGAAGACCGATCTCGCTTTTGACGGGAGCTGAATTGGGGCTCACCCTCCCCCCGACGGATGAGTGTATGCGGAACCAGTAGGGCCTGTTGATTTCAAACGATTTGTTGACTGTGCCGCCGGAAGCAGCGGCGGGAAGGCTGTCAATGGGAAAAAACCCCGATCCATCCGCGCTCTGTTCGACCACGATCCGGGCGTCGTTTGCCTGGGCAGGATTGACGATTTTCAGATCGCTCTTCCACGTCAACGCGAGAGCGGTTTCGCTGAACGAACTCACCGCAAGATTGGTCGGTTGGCCGAGCGGCACGGCCGGATCAAATGGATTGGCAAACTCGACATCCTCGCTGCATGAGACTGAACACAGCGAACAGAGGATGAAGCCCGCGACCAGGGAATTCCCGCGTTGTCTCCCGAGGTTCATTGGCGTGGCACGTTGAGTGGACTGGCACTGCTCCCGCACCATGGAAGCGAAGATCATTCCAAAGGCCGTGAGTCTTTCCTCCAGGTCTCCCTTCGCGAGCCGAAAGTTGCAGGCTTCGGCCACCGTTCAGTGTAGTCAACACGGTTTCGAAATGCAAGAATTGTGCGTTCGGGACGAATTGCGTACATTGTCCCAACGATGGATCCCCCGCCGTGACGACCCCGTTTCCCATACTCCAGACATGCTTCTCGCGCTCCTGGGGAGGGCTGGAGATCCAGGCCCTCGAGGTGACAGCACAGCTCGGGAAGCGCGGGTATCCCGTGACGCTCGCGTGCTGTTCCGGGTCCAGGCTTGCCGCCGAGGCGAGGGACCGGTCGCTCGAGGTGGCAGAATTTGATGTGTCCGGGTATTTCCATCCCGCGGCGATCTGGCGTCTCTCCAGGTACATCCGCTCAGAGGCCTTCCGCATCATCCACTGCCAGAATTCCCGGGACCTTTCGGTGGTGGTCCCCGCGGCGGATCTTTCGGGCGCGCGGCCCAGGATACTCCTCAGCAAGCGTGTCGGCTCGTACGTGAGCAAACGGGATCCCCTTCACCGGTACACCTACTCGCGGGTCTCCCGCGTGCTTGCGATCTCGGAGGTGATTCACAGGAACGTCCTCGAAACGACGCCCATGGCTCCCGCACGTGTCATCACGCTTCACGACGCGATTGACGCCGAACAGTACTCGCCCGCCAGGGGTAACGGGGCCCGTGTCCGTGCCGGGTTCGGGTACTCGAAGAAGAATATCGTTGTCGGCTTCGTGGGACGGTTTTCGCCGGGGAAAGGACACGAGGAACTGCTCCATGCCGCCGCAGAGGTTGTGCGGGTGAGGCCGCCCGTCCGCTTCCTCGTGGCCGGGGAAGCGAGCGCCGGTGAGGAGGCGTATGAACGGGAGATCCGGGCCCTGTGCACGTCACTGGGGATCGACCGCGCCGTGACGTTCGCGGGATTCAGACGGGACATACCGGACGTCATGGCCTCGTTCGACCTCCTCGCATTCCCCTCGCACGCGGAGTCGTTCGGCGTTGTGCTCATCGAAGCGATGGCGATGGAGCTTCCCGTCGTTTCGACGAACTGCGACGGGGTTCTTGATATCGTCATCGAAGGTGAAACGGGTCTCTACGTCCGCCCTCGCGAGCCGGCGGAGCTCGCCGCGGCCCTCCTCCGCCTCATCGACGACCCGGACCTCCGCCGGCGCCTCGGGCTGGCCGGGAGAAAGCGGGTCCTTGAGCTTTTCGACAGGCGGAACCAGATCGACCGGCTGGAGAGGATCTATGCGGAAGTCCTCGCGGAGCCCTCTACCTGAGCGGCACGAGCAGGAGGAGGCGTACGAGAGGATTGAGGATTGGGGAAATGTGCAGGGGGGGGGAAGAAAAGGAAGCGGACGGGTCAGCCACGGCGGAACGCCGGTTTTATCCGGAGAGGGCGCGGTCGATTGCCTCGATCAGTTCGTGGTAGTTATAGGGTTTTGTGAGGTAGTCGGTCGCGCCGTACTTTGCGCACTCGCTGATCGTATGGGGATCGCCGTCCCCCGTCAACATGATCAACCGCGGGGTCAGGTTCTGCGCTCTGATGAACTTCAGAACCTCCAGGCCGTCCATGACCGGCATGTGAATATCAAGGAGAACCAGATCGAATTTCTTGCTGGTCAGCAGCTTCACCGCCTGGGCTCCATCTCCGGCCGTCTCCACCTCAAACCCCTCGAGGGAGAGATGGTTCTGGACCAGGTCCCGAAGGTCCGGCTCGTCGTCAGCATATAAGAGATGAATTGGCATTGAGATTGCGGCTCTTTGGGTCTGGAAACTCAATATATGGGCAAAAACGGCGGAGCATCATTTGACCCAGATAATGGTAACACCGGGGTTTGGCATTGTCAAGTCTGTATCGTGGTATTGACCTACCTCCCGGCGAAGCTCCTGCGTTGCGAGGTCGTGCAGTGAGTAATCTTCTCCATAGAGTATCCCCCGGAACCGCCCCCGGTGGCGGAAGGCCCAGTTCCTGACCAACTCGCGCGTTGCTCCCCCCTTCCCGCCGCTGCCATATCCATGGATGATCTTGACAATTCGAAGTGCGGGAGAATTCCTGACAGTCTCCCATGATTCGAGGAGTGCCCTTTCGACCTCTTCAGGGCGCCGGCCCGGGTGTGCGACGTCAATTGTCAGGAGCACGCCGTTCACGGAACGAACCGGCGAAGTCGGAGCGAATTCGTGACCACGCTGACGGAGCTGAGCGCCATTGCGCCCGCGGCGACGACAGGGGTAAGCAGGCCGAATGCGGCCAGCGGGATTGCGATGACATTGTAAAGGAACGCCCAGAAGAGGTTCTGCCGGATGATTTTGAGCGTTCCCGAAGAGAGCCTGATTGCCAGCGCGATCGTCGCCAGGTCTCCCTTCATCAGCGTGATGTCGGCCGCCTCCATCGCTATGTCGGTTCCCGTACCGAGCGCCATACCGACGTCGGCCTGCGCAAGGGCAGGAGCATCGTTGATCCCGTCACCCACCATGGCGACGGTCTTCCCTTCGGCCTGCAACCGGCGGATGCACTCGGCCTTCCCCGCGGGGAGAACGCCGGCCAGAACGTGCTCAATCCCGGCCCTGGAGGCGATGGCCCGGGCCGTGGTTTCGTTATCCCCCGTCAGCATGATGACCTCGATACCCATCCGCCGGAGGTCCCTGACAGCCCCCGCGGAAGTCGGCTTGATCCTGTCCGCAACAGCGATGACGCCCGCAACGGCCCCGTCGATCGCCACGTACAGGAGCGTCTTCCCTTCCCCTGTAAGCCTCTCGCCGTGGGCGAGCGCATCAGAGCTGTCGATCCCCTCCTGAGCCATCATCAGAGCGTTCCCGGCGGCCACGCGCCGGCCCTCGACGATCCCGGTGACCCCGAGACCTGTGAGCGAGCGGAAGGACTCAGCCGGAGGTATCTCCGGGAGAGAGCGGCACGCGCTCTCCAGGACCGCTTCGGCAAGCGGATGCTCCGACTGCCGTTCCACGGCGGCGGCAAAACGAAGGATACCCTCGCGGGTGTTTTCCCGCATCACAATGACATCGGTGACCGCCGGTTTTCCCTCGGTGAGCGTTCCGGTCTTGTCCATCACAATTGTCGTGACAGCTTTTGCCTTCTCAAGGCTTGCGGCATTCCGGACGAGTATGCCATGCGTTGCGGCGACGCCGATACCCACCGTCATCGCGGTAGGCGTTGCCAGACCCAGAGCGCACGGACAGGCAATGATGAGGACAGCGATGAAGTTGACAAGCGCGTGGGTGAATGTTGCGCCCGCGGCGAACTGCCAGCCTATGAATGTCAGCAGGGCCAGGGCGATGACGGCAGGGACAAAGACCGCTGCAATCCGGTCTGCAAGACTCTGTATGGGGGCCTTCGACCCCTGGGCTTCTTCCACAAGCTTCACGATCTGCGCCAGGAGCGTGTGCGCTCCGACTGCGGTCGTCGTGAACGTGACGCTCCCGTTCCTGTTGACGGTTCCGCCGACGAGCCGCTGGCCCGGTGATTTCTCGACGGGAAGGCTCTCCCCCGTGACCATGGACTCATCCACCGTTGTCGATCCCGAGGCGACAAGTCCGTCCACCGGTATCCGCTCCCCCGGCCGGACCACCACGACATCCCCGAGCGTGACCTGACTGACAGGGATATCGGATTCGGTCCCCTCCCGTATGACGCGGGCGACGGAGGGCTGGAGCGAGAGAAGGCTTCGAATGGCGTCGGAAGCACGCCGCCTGGCCCGCACCTCGATATATCGCCCGGTCAGAATCAGCGTGATGATGGTGGCCGCGGTGTCAAAATACACGGTCCCGGCTTCCGCGGCTCCCTCCAGCCATGCGGGAAACAGGACCACGGTCGCGCTATAGAGGAACGCCGCACCGGTGCCGAGTGCGACAAGCGTGTTCATGTCCGCGGTCGCGTGACTCACGGTCTTCCAGAACCCCGTGAAAAACCTACGCCCCGAGAACAGGAGAACGGGCGCGGTCAGAAGAAGGAGCAGGAAATTTATCTCCTTCATGCCGAGGGGAATGACACCGTGAAACCAGGATGTCATCGAGAACATGCTGATGACCATGACCGGGACTGTCAGCGTGACGCTCACCGCCAGTTCTGTCTTGAGGCGTTGAAGTCCGGCGTTATATCGCCCCGCCACCTCCTCCGGAGTGTCCTGCCCGATCGGTTTCCCGAGCGAGTATCCCGCCTCCGAGACGGCCGCGCGGAGGCGCTCCAGAGTGACGCGCACAGGATCGAACGAGATCGTCGTCTGTTCGGTGGCAAGGTTCACCGTCGCGGCGCTTACTCCTTCCACCTTCTTCAACGCCTTCTCCACGCGCAGCACGCAGCTCGCGCAGCTCATTCCTTCCACGGGGACCGTGATGGTTCCCTGGAGGTCTTTGTGTTCAGCCACATTTGCCATGAACGGGTTTCCCCCGTGGAAATGAAAAACGCCGGACCCCGGCGGATACGCGCTGCCGGAGTCTGGCGGAAAAATCAGGCACCAGGAAACGCTTAGACCACTGTAAACCCGGCTTCCTCGACTGCGCCTTTGAGCTGGGCAGCCGACACCCTGGACTCGTCGTACGCGATCAGGGCGGCCCCGATACGAACGTCCTTAACTTCGACGCCGGGCACCTTTGCGAGCTGCTTCCGGACGGACATGACGCAGTGCTGGCAGGTCATCCCGGTGATTTTCAGTTCCTCGTCCTTCATCGTATCTCCCGCTAGTGATGCTTTGTCTGTACGATGCTGTCAGCACAGGCAAAGGGTCCGCGCCTTAACGGGGAGCGGCCGTGCAGCCCCCGAAACTCATCGACTCATCGAATGAGGAGCATTTTCCTCGATTCGCTCCGGCTCCCCTGCTGCAATGTATAGAAATAGACACCGCTTGAAAGACCTGAGCCGTCGAACCGCACTTCGTGGGCTCCCTCCCCCTGGACTGCGTCGAGAAGCGTCGAGACCTTTGCCCCGTTGACGGCACAGACGGTGAGGATGACCCGCCCGGGGGCGGCCAGGCGGTATGATATGCGGGTGGACGGGTTAAACGGGTTTGGGTAGTTCTGTCGCAAACTGAATGCGGCCGGGAGAGCACCGGCGGACACAGATGCGCCGGTGATCAATCCGGCATCCACCCATGCGGAGTACCAGAGATCCGCCAGCGCGACTGTGGCGCCCTGCATTTCCCGCAGTGTCAGTGCGCGTGTTTCATTCCAGAGCTCGGCTGTATACGCCGCCGGAATGGTTCCGGACCCGTTCCAGAGTGAAACAGATTTCGCGCCATTGTCCGCCCGGATAACGGAATCCGCGAGCGAATTGGACACGAGAAGATACGCCATGACGTACGCGAACCTGTTGCCGACATAGACTGGCGGCACCGGAGAGACAGAGATCTTCGAGGCATAGACATTGATCATCGTCGTTTCATACCGCGAATGGATGCCGTTGTTCCCTGTTAACTGTCCGTCGTAGTTGACGGCCACGTGAAGCGGTTGGTGCCCGTCTCCGACATAGTGGCCCAGATCGGCGGCGATGGATTCGGCCCTGACGTATGCCCCCCGTCTCAAAGCTGCGACAAGTGAATCATATGTCTGGACCGTCGACCAGGGGAGGATTCCGTGTGTCGTCACGGTCGGCGTACCGTACAGCGCGATCAGGGAGTCGAGTTTCGGCGTCAGGTTCTGAAACGCGGGATACCAGTCGATATCAAGAAAGTGTTTGGGGGCCTCACTTGGATCCGACGATTTCCGGTAGTCGGCATCGGAGGCATGCTGACCGAAATACGCAGCGCTGTCAACGAACCTCGACATTGAGGCCGGCAAATTACCGAGGGCTTTCGTGTTGATGATGAAGTGCCCCATTTGCCCCCAGCCGAGTGCGACCAGCGCGGCCAGAACCGGGATAACGACCGGCGGGAGTTTCCAGCCCGAAGGTGTGCGCGTCCTGTTGCTCATACATTTAATATACCCCGCCGGGGACGGAGAATCAATATGCACTTTGCGGGTGAGAGATGGGTTTACTACATTCATCCATGTCCTCCACACTGCAGTCGGCTCTGCTCCGCGGGCTCACACGCCTGTCGCTGACCGGGGAACGAAATGTCCTTGCGATCGAGGGGTTTCGCCGGGCCGGAGTGCTTGTCCCTTTGATCCTGAGGGGCGGGGAAGCCGATCTGCTCTTTACACGACGGACGGAACATGTCGAGACCCACAAGGGACAGATCTCTTTTCCCGGAGGGATGGCGGACGAGGGTGACGCTGACATCGTGCACACCGCACTCCGGGAGGCGGAGGAAGAGCTCGGCATAGGCGCGTCGCTTGTTGACATCAAGGGGATACTGGACGACCTCGCCGTCCCGTCCGGTTTCATCATTACGCCCGTTGTGGGGATACTGAGCGAGCTGCCGACGCTCGCGCCGAACCCGGCGGAGGTGGCGGAGGCCTTCACAGTTCCGTTCGCGTTCTTCTGCAGCCCTGCAAACGGACGATCGGAGTTACGGGATTACCGGGGAGAAAAAAGGGAGGTCTGGTTCTACGAGCACGGCGAGCATGCTATCTGGGGAGCGACGGCCATGATCGTGCGGTCGCTGGTTTTGAATCTCGGTGTGGCGGGAATGACGTTCTAGGAAGCGAGGGCGAGATCGACAGGGACGAAGCGTTCCCCCACCTTGTACCCGCGTTCCCTGGCGTACTTCTTCAGCCTGTCGAAAAGAATCGCCCGGGCGCGGTGAAGCCGTGACCGGACCGTGCCGATGGGGATCTCAAGAGCTTCTGCAATCTCCTCGTAGGGCAAATCCTGCACGTCCCGCAAGACAATGACGCTCTTGAATTTCTCCGGGAGCGATGCAATCGCCACGGCAATCTCATCCTCGAAAATCTCCCCCTCGATCTCGTCAGGTCTCTCCGTTGCGCGCGGCATCATCTGGTACGCCGATATCTGCTCGTCGTATTCCACCAGGTCCGGCGTCCGTTTTACGCGCCGGTATTCGTTAATGAACGTATTGCGCATGATCCTGTAGAGCCACGCCTTCGCGTTCGTCCCCTGTTCGAACTTATCGAAGAACCTGAAAGCCTTCAGGTAGGTCTCCTGAAGCAGGTCATTCGAGTCGTCGCGGTTTCCCGTCAGATACATCGCATATCCGTACATGAGATCCATGAACGGCAGCATTTCCTTGTTGAACATCTCTTGCTTTTTCTCCCCCGGAGCGATCATCCACGTCCTCTTTGGGCTCTCAGCGTCTACAGGGTGTCGAAATTGTTCTCTACGATATAGACGTTCTGTAGGATAAAATTAACGTTCGCCGCCTGAATAGTCAAGCGAAATCGTCTAAAAATCTGTCAGTTTGCTGTATTTGTTTGATGCAGAGAAACACAAAAGGGGGCACATATTCGCGTTTTCCCCCCTCTCGATGGGAGGAAGACTCTCTCTAACCTGTTGTGCGATTCGCAGTTGCGGGCGGGAAATTCCCCATGGACTATTTTTCTTCACCCGTTGTTTCCGCGGGAGCCGGATGAAGAGCCTTCTTTAAGACCGAAAGTACTCCGGGGGAAGATTCCCTTGATTCCAGCTCGCCAAGCAGATGATCGAAATCCGGGTCTTTCCAGTCCAGGACGGCGGCCACCGCCGCGGTCCGGATGCCGGGGTCGGGATCAGAGAGCAGGATTTTGAGCCTTCCCCTGGCAGAAGCCGAGTCCTTCCCTGCGCTCCCCAGAACTGACACTGCCATCCTCCGGATATCGCTCTCACATGAGCGGTCCGTGTACGGCAGGGCAAGACTGATCCCCCGGGGGTCGCGTATGACGCCGAGCGCCGACAATGAGGAGAGACGGAGGAGTCCCCTGTAGGATTCGCGGGAAAGCAGCTCCCGCGCGACGTCAAAAGCCCGGGCACTATCAACGGCGGAGAGCTCGCGGAGGGCGGTTGAGGCGACGAGGTAGCTCGAGTCATTTCGTGCCATCGAGTCGAGCCTCGCAGCGATCTCACTCCCCTTGAAACTGGAGAGGCTGCGTGCGGCCGTGTTGCGCACGAACGATCCGGGGTCCCGGGTCGCCCGAAGAAATATGCCTGACGTGGAATCATTGCTGATTTCGGCGAGTGCCGCGAGCGCCGATTCCCTTACCCCCCAGAACGGGTCGCTTGCCGCCGATCGCGCGAGGGCGTCCCTTGCAGCGGGATCCTTCCCGTACTCCGGGAGCGCCCGGGCGGCTGTGATCCGGTCGACAATATCGGCCGCATGATTGAGCTGGTAGATGTATTCCTCTTCCGTCTTCTGGAATTGCATTTCCTTGAGCAATCGGCATCCCTTGTCGACGATGACCATACGGGGGGGGCCATCGAGTTTCATCAGAAAGTCCTGCTCTTTCCCTTCAACCCAGAACGTCCTGGTCGTCTTTCCCGAATCCGTCGTGCATTCCACGACACATGGGAATCGGAAGTACCCCGTCAGGCTGTCGGTCTGCTGGTTCTGCTCCACACTCAGGCGCAGCACATGGGTGCTGTCGTCCCACGACTTTGTCACGTTCAGCCTGGGCAAGCCCGCGCCGAATACCCACTGATGGAAGAACCAGTCCAGGTTCTGCCCCGTCGCATCCTCAAGTGCAAGCCGGAACTCATCGGTCTCCGCGGAGGCGAACCGGTACTTTGTCAGATAATAATGCATGCCGCGCCAGAACGCTTCATCGCCCAGAACATTGCGCAGCATGTGCAGCACCCACCCTCCCCGGGCGTACAGGTTTGCGGGGTGGCTGTCGTGGCTCACGATAGGCTTTCGTCCCAGCATCCTGTCGCTTCCCCTCACGGCCACCGACGCCAGGGCCATCTCGTACTGGAACTCATCCTCCCCCTTCCGGAACTCCGTCCAGAGGTTCTCACTGTAGGTCGCGAATCCCTCATTGAGCCACAGGTGCGTCCAGTCACGGGCGGTCACGAGATCCCCGAACCACATGTGGGCCAGCTCGT
>PMDK01000128.1:6609-12459 GCA_003154425.1 Ignavibacteriota bacterium | reverse complement strand
GGATGATGGTGCTCGCCATCTTCCCGACGGCGGAGAGCCGCTCGCTCTGGACCATCTCGCGGGCGAGCCTGGCGTTCTCCAGGGCGATCGAGGCATGGACGGAGAGGGCGTCGATGAACGACTCGTCCTTGGTGAGAAACGGCCCCTCCCGCTTGTTCAGGAACTGGAAGACGCCGAAGATCTTCCCCTCCTTGTCCCGCATCGGCATGCAGAGGACGTTGCGCGTCTTGTAACCGCTCTTCTTGTCGATTTCCGGGTTGAACCGGGGGTCCTTGTACGCATCGGTGATGTTGACGATCTCGCCGGTCTGGGCCACGTAGCCCGCGAGTCCCTTCCCGACCGGGAGGCGGATCTCGACGACGTTGTTCCCCTGGGCGACCCTCGACCAGAGTTCGCCTGTCGCCGTGTCGAGCATGAAGAGAGTCCCGCGGTCCGCGTTGATACTGCGCGAGGCCGCCTCGAGGATCAGCCCGAGAAGCTTGTCGATCTCGATCGCCGAATTGACGCTCTTGCTCGCCTCGATCAACATGTTGAGACGGTCGACCTGCTCCCTGGTGGCAAGAGCGCTCCGGTCCAGTTCCAGCATGAACGTCTGGTCCATGGTGCGGAGCCTGACCGCCATATTCGTCAGGAGATTGAACGTGAACTCCGTGCTCTTTTCCGTGAAGCGACGGATCTCCTTCTGGCTGAGAAGCACCGCGGAACAATCGTCCATCGCCTCGGCCCTGGCGGAGCGCGGCATCCCGTCCACAACCGAGAGTTCGCCGAAGAAGTCCCCTTCATGCAGGACTCCCAGTAGCGACTCCACGCCGAATTTCGTATACTTATTGATCCGGACTCGACCGCGTGTAAGGCAGTACACTTCACGTCCCCTCGACGATTCGTCGAATATGACCTCGCCCGCTGCGAAGCGGCGTTCCTGCGCGCCTTTGACGACCGAACGGATGATCGTCGGGCTGACGCCGGTGAAAAGTATGTTGCGACGGAGGAGTTCGAGAACCGGGTCGGCGGCGGAGCGGGGTGGCCTGGAGACTGATGCGGGCCGTTTGCGCCTGGGCGCTCCGGTTGATTTCTTTTTTGGTGTCGGCTTGGCCATGATCGGGTTCTATAGTAGGGAAAAAGGCCTCCAGAGTCAAGATTGAAGAGTCAAAGTCGAAGGGTCACTCCATGTCGGGCGATATCGTCCTTGAGACGGTCAATCTGGGGAAGAAATACGGCGATCGCTGGGCTGTCCGGGGCTTGAACCTCTCGGTGCCCCGCGGAGAGATCTTCGGGTTTCTCGGACCGAACGGAGCGGGAAAAAGCACCACAATCCGCATGATCCTTTCGCTGATCACTCCAAGCACCGGATCGGTGGAACTCTTCGGTCTCCCGCTCCGCGAAAACAGGGGGACGGTTCTTTCCCGCGTGGGGGGTCTCGTCGAGCGTGCCGATTTCTATCTTTACCTCTCCGCCCGGCGCAACCTGGAGATCATTGCCGACCTGAACGGGGGGGTATCTCCCTCTGCGATCGGCGAAATTCTGGAGACGGTCGGCCTCGCCTCTCGCGCCGGGGACAGGGTCAAGTCGTACTCCCACGGCATGAAACAGAGGCTCGGCCTGGCGTCCGCCCTCCTCGGCTCACCGGAACTCGTCGTGCTCGACGAACCGACGAGCGGACTCGATCCGCACGGCATAAAGGAGGTTCGCGACCTGATCGCCCGGCTCGCCGCCGAGCGGAAGGTCACCGTTTTCCTTTCCTCCCATCTCCTTTCCGAAATCGAGCAGCTGGCCACGAGCATGGCAATCATCAACAACGGTTCGCTCGTCGTGCAGGGGGGTGTGCATGAGCTGCTCGGCGCCGGAACGGGGACGGTGCACGTCACCGCCGTCCCCTCAGGCCGGGCGCTGGAGATCATCCGTTCACTCCCGTATGTCGATGGGGCGACACTCGTGGATGACCGGATTCTTGTGAAGATCCCCGCAGCGCAGGCGGGTGTGATGAACGCGGAACTTGTCCGTGCGGGGATAGAAATCCGGGCGCTCGTCCCCGAGCGTTCGCTCGAAGAGTATTTTCTGTCCATCACGGGGGAGGTACCCCCCCTATGATGCGGGCGATCATCGGCAACGAGATCTTCAAGACTTTTAGAAAGTGGCGGACGTACATCGGGTTCATCGCCGTCGGGGCGGTCGTCCCCCTCGTGGAGTTCGGGCTCAAGGCGGAGGGGGGCTCGCTCGTGCGGAACATGACGCGCGGGCTGGGGGAGGACTTCCTCATCGTCGGGAACCTGTTCAACGCCTACTTCATCACGTACTTCATCCTGAACAGTCTCTGGATCCACGTTCCCTTCCTGATAAGCCTTGTTGCAGGCGATCAGCTCGCCGGGGAGGCGACCGGAGGCACGTTCCGGCTCATGCTCATCCATCCCGCGTCGCGGACCCGCATCCTTGCCGCAAAGTACGCGACAACGCTCCTGTACACGTTCTCCCTGGTCGCATTTCTCGCCCTGCTCTCTCTCGGGCTGGGTATGGCTCTCTTCGGGAGGGGAGACCTGATCGTCCCCGGGGGGACGCTGACAATCATCCCGCGCTCGGAGGTGCCATGGCGCCTTGTCCTCGCCTTCGGCCTCGGCATCTGGAGCATGTGGTGCGTGGCGTCTCTCGCGTTCCTGTTCTCCTCCCTCGTGGAGAATGCCATCGGCCCGATCATCGGGACGATGGCGGTGATCATCGTCTTCCTTGTCGTCAGTTCCACGCCGATCTCACTGTTCACGGCGGTCCGCCCGTATCTGTTCACCACGTATCTCAATGTCTGGCAGAGGGTGATGGAACAGCCGGTGCCCTGGAGTGAGATCGCCGCACACACCGCCTACCTGGGGCTCTTCAGCGTTGGTTTTTACATCGCGACTTGGTATATTTTCGTCACCAAAGACGTGTTGAGCTGATCCTTCTCGTTCCCTCTCACCAACCAGGAAGCGCCATGGACCTCCAGAAAATCCAGAAGGCACTCAGGGACAAACACATCGACGGCTGGCTCCTGTGTGATTTTCGCAACCGGGACTATCTCGCCTATCGCGTGGTCGGCCTCAATTTCGAAAAAATGACGAGCCGCCGGTGGTACTACTACATCCCGGCGAAGGGGGAACCGAGGAAACTCGTCTCTGCCGTCGAACGCATGCGTCTGGACTCGCTCCCGGGGAAGCGCATGGTCTATCTCTCCTGGCAGGAGCTTCACAGCTCGCTCAGGAAAATGATGGGCCCGAAGAAGAAGATCGCGATGCAGTATTCTCCGAAGAACAATGTGCCGTATGTCTCCATGGTTGACGGCGGCACGATCGAGCTCCTGAAGAGCCTGGGATACACGATCGTCTCTTCCGCGGACCTCGTGCAGATGTTCGTCTCCGTGATCCCGGAAGAGGGGTACCGCACGCACATCGAGGCGGGGCGCGTCATGGACAGGATCCGCGCAGAGGCCTTCGACAGGATCCGCAGTGCGGTCCGGAACAACACCGGCGCAACCGAATACGACATCCAGCAATACATGATGCAGCGCTTCAAGGAGGAGGCCCTGACGACGTACGATCCTCCCATGGTGGGGGTGAACGATCATCCCGCCGATCCCCACTTCGATACCACGAAAGAGGAGGCGCGCGTGTTCAAGAAGGGGGACACCGTGCTTATCGACATGTGGGCCAAAAAGGATGTCCCGGGGGGGATTTACTACGACATCACGTGGGTCGGCTACATCGGCGACAACCCGCCCGCAAAGTACGTGAAGATATTCAACGCGGTGAAGGCGGGGCGCGACGCCGCCGTGAAATTTGTCAAGGAGAAATTCGCAAAAGGCGAGACCTGTTACGGATGGCAGGTGGACGACGCCTGCCGCAACGTGATAAAGAAGGCCGGATTCGGGAAGTACTTCCTCCACCGTACCGGCCATTCGATCACGGAAGAGACGCACGGCAACGGAGTCAACATCGACAACCTCGAGACGAAAGACGAACGGGCGCTTCTCCCGGGATGCTGTTTCTCAATCGAGCCCGGGATCTACCTCGAAGGGGAGATGGCCGTCAGGACCGAGATCAACATGTTCATACGCCACGACGGCGTCCCTGAAGTGACGGGAGAGGTCCAGCAGGACCTGGTTCTCCTTTGAGCCGTCCTTCCCGGCGTCGACGCACACACGAATCAGGATCACAGTGACACTATCTCAGCGCCTGAAGGCAGTCTACGAAATGTTCCATCGCTCGTTCTGGGTGGGAAACGGCATGGAGCTTTTCGAACGCCTGGCGTACTACGGCCAGCAGATCGTATTCGTGATATACCTGCGGAACAATCTCGGGTTCACCGAATCGCAGGCGGGGACGCTCTCCGGTATATTCGGCGGCCTGATTTACCTCCTCCCGATTCTGGCCGGCACTCTCGCCGACAAATGGGGTTTCCGGCGTGCGTTCACGATCGCGTTCTCGACTCTCGCGGTCGGGTATTTCGCTATCGGCAGCATGGGGATGAGCGCCTTTTCGGGGATCTACGGGGGTTCGGCGCCCTACTGGCTGCTTGTCGTCTTTCTCGTGCTGACCGCTTTCGGCGGATCGTTCATCAAACCCTCCGTGCTCGGCACGGTGGCTGTCACGACGACGGAGAGGACGAAATCGCTCGGATTCGCCGTCTACTACTGGCTTGTCAACGCAGGAGCGATCATCGGACCGACGATTGCCTCGTTCGTTTGCGACCGGTTCGGGAACCAGTATGTGTATCTCGTCTCCTCGCTGAGCTGTCTGGCCATGTTGTGCGTAAACCTCGCATTCTATAAAGAGCCCGGGGGAACAAGTACGGAAGTGGCCGAATCGATGGGGAAGAAATTCGGAAACCTCTTCGTCGTTCTGGGCAATTTCCGGTTCATGATCTTCCTCCTGATTTACGCCCTCTACTGGATCCCGTTCTGGCAGGAGTTCATCGTTGTTCCCTACTATATCACTGATTACATAGATAAGAACGCCCCCTATCAGCTCGTCCAGTCATGGGGAGGTGCGGGGGCGATCATCCTCTTCCAGCTTCCCGTCAACCGGCTGACGAAGAACCTTCCGACAAGCACGGCCATTCTCATCGGATTCGCGGTTTCGTCACTCATCTGGGTGATCATCGGCATTCACCCGAGCATTCCAATGTTCGTGGCCGGCATAGTGGCCTTTTCCATTGGAGAGATGATACAGGCTCCGCGGTACTACGAATACATCTCGACCATTGCGCCTCCCGGACAGCAGGGGCTCTTCCAGGGATATGCATTCCTCCCGATTGCCATATCAAGATTCCTCGGAGACCCTGTCGGCGGATGGCTCTACCAGACTTCAAAAGCACTCGGCAAGCCGGAGTATGTCTGGTTTGCGTTGATCGCCACGGGTGTCGCAGCGACGCTTCTGATGTATTGTTACAACAGATTCCTCGCGCCCGAAGAACAGCCGCGGGCGGCGTCATGAAATACAGCCGGCTCCGTCAGCGCGTCATGCCCCGCGTCGTGGCGCTCTCGGTTGCTGCCGCCGTGGCGGTCGCTCGCGGAGGAGATCCCGCCGGAGAGACGATACTCCACAATGTCGAGGCCCGGCTCGCCCCGGTGCACGATTACACTGTCACGCTGGACGTTGTTGCCGACATCGAGCGGTTGAACGTCCCGCCGATGCACGCCACAATGTACTTCAAGCAGCCGGATAAAGTCCACATCGACGCCGAGGGGTTTGCGATGCTCCCGAGGGAAGGGCTTCAGCCGAACGTCGGGAAACTGCTGGCGAAATATACGGTGGCGGGAGTCGGCAAGGATACGCTGGACGGTGTCCCGGTCAGGAAGGTCATGCTGCAGGCGAAATCCGACAGGAG
>PMDK01000128.1:0-6515 GCA_003154425.1 Ignavibacteriota bacterium | reverse complement strand
CCGCGCAATGGCACCGTCACCGTCCGCTACAGCGGCTACCGTCTGAACACAGGTCTTGGCGACGACATATTCGCAAAAGACACACCTTCCCGTTAGCGCATCTCATTTCGCGTCCCCGAAATCCTTCCCTTCCTGGAGCAGCTTTTCGTATTCCTCCTTGTATTCTCTCACCGCACGGAAGAGGCCTTCGGCTATTTTCTGCTGCCCGAGATCGCTCCTGAGCAGCCGCTCGTCCTCGCGGTTTGACAGGTAGGCGGATTCGACAAGGACATTGGGCATTGCCGCACCGACAAGCACATAGAACCCCGCCTGCTTCACGCCGCGGTTGGGAATACCGGTGTGCGCCTCGATCTCCTTCTGCGCGAGGTCGGCGAATACCTCGCTTGCCTTGACATGTGCGCTCTGCGCCATTGCCACGAGTATGAAGTTCTCTTCCGTCAGCTGCTGGTACTTCGCTTCATACCCCTGCTCCATTTCAATCACCGAGTTTTCCCGCTCTGCGATGGCGATTGCCTCCTCAGTGCGGCCGGGGCGGAGGAGGTAGACCTCGAACCCGCGGGTCTTGCTCGGTTTGTGCGGCATCGAATTGCAGTGCACGCTGATGAAGAGCTTTCCCCCCGCTTCGTTGGCAATCTTTCCCCTTCTGTCGAGCTCGATAAACCGGTCGTCCCTGCGCGTATAGACGACGTCGACCCCATCCAGGTTCCTCGTGATCAGCGCCCCGAGCTTCAACACGATGCCGAGCGCGACCGTCTTTTCCTTCACCCCCGTGACGCCGATCGTCCCCGGGTCATATCCGCCGTGACCTGCGTCGAGCACGATCACGTCGAGTTTCCATTTGTCGCGTTCCGTGTCCAGGTGCGGGGGGTTTTCATGCTCTTTCTTCCCCGGGGGGGAAGCGTCGGGAGCGGATTCCACTTCACGCTCCACGGGCTCAATCCGGGCGGGGGGGCCGGCTTCAACCTGCGTTCTCCCCGGGGGGAGAGCTGTCAGCACCTGCGGGGTCCCCGGCTCCGGTCCGGTTGTCGTTCCCTTCTCCTTGCCCGTCGCGGGCCCGGTCTCCCCGGCCCCCGGCGTGCGGATGACGAGAAGGAGGTCGTTGGATTCGTCGTCGTTCATGATCGAGGAGGCGGCGATCTTCCCCGAAAGCCTGAACGTCAGCTGGACGGAGGTGGGAGACTGTATCGCTATGATCTGTTTCACAAGCCCGGCGGGCCTGACGGCATTGATGGCCGCGATATCCGCCCGTGCGTCGCCCACGGTGACATACAGCCATCCGTCTGCGCGCATCCAGTTCTCGTACTCGCTCAGTTTCTTCGTTGCGGAGATGCGGATCAGCATGCCGTTGCTTTTTGCTTCGAGACGGACCGTGGAGATGTCGAACGCAGGAAGTGCGGCCTGCGTCCCTATCCCCAGCACCCCCGTCCACCGGTCAAAAGACGCATTGGCGCCGAACACCGGTCGCAGCAGGGGGAGGAACGATGCGAGCGGGACAAAAAAAGAACTGGCGGCGTAGATGACCCTCGCCGGGAGCTGGTACACGCTCTGGTGTCCCTGGCCGTCGATGACGACGATGAAGGGGTTCCCGCCGGCGACCTTGAGCCGCATGGGGAGCCGCTTGATCTCGAATTTCTGGCTCTCCCGGCTCTCGTACGTCGCGAGCGAGAATATCTGGGCGAGGTCATTCAGCGAAACATACACCAAGCCGGACCGCCGGAAAGCGCCGATCACGGTGCTCCGTGCGGAGTCCCCCGCGAATTCGACGCGGACAGCGTTGTCCTGAGCCCGGGCGGCGTCCCGGGTCCAGATAACGAGCGCAAGGAGCGCCGCCCCGTATGTGAATCTCCGCAGGGAGCCCATCACCGGTAATTCGTAAACTGCACGGCAAATTTCAGTTCCGCCTCACGGATCATTTTCATCACCGCCTGGAGATCGTCCTTCACCTTCCCGCTCACGCGGACCTGGTCGTCCATGATCTGGGCCTGCACCTTGAGCTTGGTGTCCTTGATCATCTTCACGATCAGCCGGGCGTTCTCCTTGTCGATTCCCACGCGGAGCCCGATCGATTGACGGACCGTCCCTCCCGAGGCCGGCTCCGCAGGGCCGTAGTCAAGCGCCTTCAGGGGGACCCCGCGTTTGATCATCTTGTTCTGCAGTATATCGACGACGGCCTTCAGCTTGAAATCGTCGTCGGAAACAACGGCGATTCTCTTTTCTTTCAGGTCGAGATCGATCGAGCTCTTCGAGCCCTTGAAATCATACCGCTGGGCGATCTCCTTGCGCGCCTGGTTGATCGCGTTGTCGGTCTCCTGGAGGTTGACCTCCGAGACGATATCGAACGAAAATGCCTCCGCCATGCTGTCTCCTCATGAGAATTTGACGTGCAGGAGCGCATGCACGAAGATCTTGAACAGCTCCCAGCGCGGGTGGCGTCCTTCGCGGACGTACTGCTGATGGACCTCCCGCTGCGATGCGCTGTCGCGCGTGATGATCTGGACCGACAGTGGGTGCATGGTCAGCTCCAGGTTTCGGTGATTCGCTTGGTGATCCTCAGGTTCCTCTTCCCCAGCTCGTCGATCAATGCGTCTCCCGGAACACACTGTTCCGGGGGCTTCACGCCGCGCTCGCGTATCGTACCGTGCGCGAGCATCTGGGCGGTGATTGAGGTGGGGAAGGCGGTTGCACGCATCATCGCCGTGATCGAGGCACTCTCATCATAGTGATCGACGAATTCGTACGCGAGGACCTTCTCCGCCCCATTATGCGTGCCGGTGATCGTCGCCCGCGCCAGGACGACGTCCCTGTCGCCGAAATCGAGCTTCTTCCTGAGCAGGTCGGCAAAGAACTCCCGGTTGGTCTTGACGCTTCCCCCCACCATCATGGGTTCCATGGTGGCAAATCCGAGCTCGAGAAGCGTCTTGAATTTCTCGCAATGTCCGCGGTAGCGTATCGTCTTGTAATCGAGGGTCTTCACCCTACCGGCGAACAGCTCCGGGAGCGTTGAAAGCCCCCCCGAGGTCGTGAACGCTTCCAGCTTTCCGAAAGGCTCCGGGAACTCGATCTCCTCGAGTCCCGACATCGGGTCGATATGCTTCAATTCTCCGTCCTGGATCACGAGGGCCTGTTCCACGTACTCGTTGATCAGCCCCTCGACCGAAAAGACGATCTGGTAATTCAGGGGAGGGCGCGGGTGCCGGGGCAATCCCCCCACCCGGAGCCGGATGGAGTCCAGCGTATCGAACCCCTTGCTCGCGGTGACCGCCAGTATGTTGATGAGTCCGGGAGCCAGGCCGCTGTTGGGAATCACGGTCACCCCTTTCGTGCGTGCCTCTCCGTCGAGTGCCAGTTGTTTCTCCACGACGTCATTATTCCCCCCGAGGTCGCACACGTGCACGCCGGCCTGGATTGCGGCCCGGGTCACCTGGAGGTTCACGGAGTACGTCACCGCGCTTATGACCGCGTTGCACCCCTTCATCGCCTCGACGAGGTCCCGGTTGCTGTTCACGTCGAGCCTGACCGGCTGGACGTTGGGACCGATCGCGCCGGCAGAGCGCTTTGCCGTCTGTATGTTGATGTCGGCCAGGACCACCTGGTTGTCGGGGCTGCTCCTGGCAAGGTCGTATGCCGCGGCCGACCCCATCATCCCGGCTCCCAGAACGAGGTATTTCATATCACACCGTGAGCGTCATTGTGGATAGCCTATTTCAGTATCTCCCCGGTCTCCCGGCTCCAGAACAACAGGTCGAGTTCGTCCATGGGTATTGCGAGTTCCTCCGCAAAGCGGCGGAACCTCCTCTCGATCGACTGATACCGTGACGGGGTCAGCGATTTCGGGAGCGTCCGTATGATCCGGTGCCGGCGGAGGTTCTTCAGTATGTGCCTGTCGAGTATGGCCAGATCCCTGTACCCGATGTTCCGGAGGAAATGCGATGCTTCCTTCCATCCGAGTCCCTTCACATTCCGCACGAACCAGGACCTTTTCTCCGGCGGGGAACTCTCCTCGCCGAGCGCGGCGAGTATGCCCGGGAGGCCCCTCTTCGCCTCGAGCAGGCGCATCGCTTTGGTGTTGTGGAAGCGGATGTAATGTTCCTTCCTGAACAGGACAACCGACGGATCAAAATCCCGCGACAGAAAATCAGCTTCCCTCAATCGTTCCACCGCCTTTGCGGCGTTGACGGCGCTTGATTGCGGCGTCAGCAGGCAGTAGACGAGTTCGTAGAAATACTCCGCCTGCGGCACCCGGGCGAACTCCTCCAGCCGGGCGCGTATCCGCGTCCGGCTCCCGGCGTAGTCCCGGCGGAGCTCATCGACTTCACGGTACGGCGATTCGCGCTTCATGAGGGGACCACGCGGGAGTCCTTCAGAGTCCTCCCCCGCCTGAGCCGGAGGAGTCCGTCCCGTTCCAGGGCCTCCAGCAGGCTCTCCAGCCAGGGGACGTCGTCGGCGGAGAACTCCGGGTGGATCTCTCTCCCGAGCGCTTCCATGCCGAAACCGGTTTCTTTTTTCCGGAGGGCTTCGACGATGCGACCCCTGTAGATCCTGTTGGGCACTCCGTCCAGTCCGGGCTCGGTCTTCCGTGCTCCCCGGGGTGCCTCCGTCATCGACGTTCGTGAAGCGCACAGCCCGGTGAGCGGGCACCTCCTGCACAAAGGGCGGCGCGCCTTGCATATCGTGGCCCCGATATCCATCAGCGCCTGGTTCCAGTCATACACCCCACGCCGGGGGAGTATCCGCTGCGCCATGCGCCAGATCTCCGATTCGTCTCTCATATCCGCCGTCGAGGGCATTCGCCAGAACACGCGCGAGAGAAGCCGCCGTATGTTCACGTCGACTACCGGAACCGGCAGGCCGTGCACAGACGAGAGGATCGCATATGCCGTGTACTTCCCGATTCCCGGGAGCTCCAGGAGCGACGCCGCGTCGGAAGGGATTCTCCTGTCCCGTTCGACGAGCACCGACGCGAGCGCGTGCAGCCGGACCGCCCTGTTGTTGTACCCCATCCCGCGCCATGCAAGTACCACATCGCGCCGCCGGGCCCGGGCCAGCGAACGGATCGACGGGAAACGGCGGAGGAACCGGGGGTAAGCCCCCAGGACCCTGCTGACCTGTGTCTGCTGCAGCATGATCTCCGACAGTATGATCCTGTACGGGTCGGACTCGCCGCGCCACGGGAGAGCGCGTCCGTGGCGGCGGTACCATCGGCGCACGGGAGAGATGATCCTGCCTTCGTGTCTTCTCATCTCTTGAGCAGGATCTCGACGGCCTCCGTGTTTCCCTCCAGCATGTCCAGCCGGCCCAGTTCCGCAAATGTGACCCACCGGATCTCTTCAAAAGCGCGGTTCCGTGGCTCTCCCGCGTAGTGATCGACGACAAAATAGAATACCCGGAAGGAGCCGTCCCTCTCCGGGTCGGCCAGTCCGTCCGGGTATACCCACTCCTGCCGGTGAATTTCCGCCCCGGGGGTCGCCTCGATTCCCAGCTCTTCGCGGAGCTCCCGGTGCAGCGCCTCGGCCGGGGACTCACCCGCTTCCACTTTTCCCCCCGGAAATTCCCACTTCAGAGGATAGACGGCATCCCGCCTGCGCTGGCATGCAAGCACCTTTCCGTCATCCCTGAGTATGCCGACAGCGACTTCCTTCATTGCCGAAAGATACGAAAAATGGGGGAAAATCGAAAGACGGCCATTCCCTGCATCCGGATTCGGGGGGATTCGGCGGAATCCCGGGAATGCGGATATATATGCATGGAAGAATTTCTTTCAGACCACCGGACGAGCGGGATGGAATTGAAAAAGAATTTGATAGGAGAGTATTCGGGCTCCCATGCCATGTCGGTCAGGGGAACCGCGCTTGTGGTGCGGAACAGGATGAGGATTTATGAGAGCGAAAAGGGGCACCTCTCATACGTCATCACCGAGCAGGTCACAGATCAGAAACGGCCCCTGACGCGCAGGGAGACGTACGTCGGACTGGTCACGGGAGGAGCTCCTTCAAAAGAGGCCGGAGTCTTTCGTCTTCACCTGAGTCCGATCGACAAGCCCTACAAAGAAGGCTCTGCGCTCACGTGCGATTTTCTCTTCAACGAGGATTTTGACTCATACTTTCTTCTTTTCAACTGGGAAGAAGGTCCGGAGAAATTTCAGTTTCGTCTCAAGAAGACTTCGCAGAACGGTTCCGGGAGGCGGAGGAAGCTGGTGTAGTCCCTCTCACCACGGCCCCCATCCCGGGCACTCCACGCGTACGACATTCCAGCCTATCCCGGATCGCTTCATCCGGACTATCGCATCACCCGAAGCCGAGAGGGCGCGCAGGGTCCCGGCTTCGAGCCCCGTCCAGGAGATTGCGAACNNCGGAACCCGTGAAGACAGCGACCCCGGCAATAAACGTCTCAATCGAACGGCGCATCTCGTCGCAAGTGACGGCCCTCCCGGAAGAGCTGTAGAGTTCGTCCCTGTCCGTTCTCTGCACGCTCCCCTGCGCGTCCCTCCCGAAGAGGGTGTACAGAAAATGTCCTGC
>PMDK01000019.1:4081-4844 GCA_003154425.1 Ignavibacteriota bacterium | reverse complement strand
TTGACCGCGGGAATCCCCTTGGCGTTCAGCATGTTCGCATCGCTCCCCCCGAGGTACTGGATGGGATTCGGACTCAGCCCGACGGACGCCAGGACCTCCTCCGTCATGCGGAAAGCTTCACCGTGAGGGTCCAGGACGAACGGCGGAAAATCGACCTGGGATTGAAACGTGAGGGACCCGCCGTTGTCACGCGCGACACGGGAGAATCTCTCCTCCGTCGCGGCGAGATACTCGTCGATCGCTCGCCCGTCGAATTCCCGGACTTCCCCCTCCACCCGGCACCGGTCGGGGACGATGTTCGTCGCCTCGCCACCGGCGATCATGCCGAAGTTCGCGGTCATCGTCGGGCTCAGTCGTCCCACCGGAACCTCGGCGAGCGCCCGGGCCGCGATCTGAATCGCGTTCACTCCTTTTTCAGGTGCAACCCCTGCATGCGACGACTTGCCGTGAAATACCGCCGTGTACAGTGAGCTGCCCACCGCGGACTGAATAAACGTCCCCGGCCGTTTCGAACAGTCAAACACAAAACACATGTCCACGTTGTAGGGCTGCAGGTCGACGTGTTTCGAACCGTACATGCCTATCTCTTCTCCGAACGTGAAGACCACAACAAAATTCCCGCCCTGATCTCTGCGAACATGCCCGGCAAGGACGTGGAGGAGCACGGAGACTCCGGCCCGGTTATCGACTCCAAGAGCCGTGGTGCCGTCGCTCGTGATCCGGGAGTCGCTCAGGACGGGACGGACATTCGCCGTCGATCGCG
>PMDK01000019.1:0-4070 GCA_003154425.1 Ignavibacteriota bacterium | reverse complement strand
GCAGCGAGACCGCGTCGATGGCAACGGCTTCAAGGAAGAGATCGACGAGTGGAGTGGTCATCGATGAAAAAAGGTTCCCAGGAGGTGGATGCGGTGAGAAAACCTTCTCGCGGCTATTATACCGCGCGTCATTGTGAATGTCAAGGGGTTCGCGGGGACGGGGGGATAATTATTCAAGGCCTTCCGACCGCGCCCCCCCACCCGCCGGGGGAATCTCCCGGGGGCCGCTCCCCGGAGGCGTCGGGACCGCTTCCAGGAGGAGAGGAATTCCCCGGGGGTGCTCGCCGGAGGCGTGGCGACCGTTTCCAGGAGGAGAGGAATTCCCCGGGGGTACTCCCCGGAGGCGTGGGGACCGTTTCCAGGAGGAGAGGAATTCTCCGGGGGTGCTCGCTGGAGGAGAGGGGGCCGCCAGAAAGTTGCATCAAAATCTGTCAGTTGGGTCTATTCGAGCAACGACCCAAACATTTGTGCTTTCTACCACCGCAGGCTCCCACTCGAAACAGCCTCCTTGACTCCCCGGTTTCCACCCTGTACATTGCGCAGTCTTTGTCTCCGCACACTATCGGGCGAGAGTCCCTTCATGAGAAGCATGACAGTTGTTCTCCTGGCTGGTTCGATGTTGTTCTGGGCTTCCTGCGGCCGGGAGAGGCCGAAGCAGGAGGAGCCCTCACCCTCCGGCGCCGCCGGCGCTCCCCCCCTTTCCGCCAATCAGTCCTCCTGGCTTTCGCATGCCGGCCGGCACGCAAAAGAGGGGTGGGTTTACCTCCATTGCGAAGGGACGCCGCGGGCAAGAGGGTTCCAGCACGGCTACCTCCTGGCAAGCGAGATCAGGGAATCACTCCGGATCACTCGGGCGGTGTGGGAGTACCAGACCGGCATGGAATGGTCATGGCTCATCGGAAAGGCCGTGCCGATGTTCCTCCCCAGAATCGACGAAGAGCTTCTCGAAGAGATCCGCGGAATCGCCGAGGGGCTCGCAGCGGCGGGCGTGACGACGTCGCCGGAGGAGATGATCACCTACAACGCCTATGTTGAGCTCTCGGGATACTGGTGGCCGGAGCAGAAGAAGAAACTCGACATCCACTCCCCCGACACCAGAAAACAGTCATGCAGCAGCTTCATCGCCACAGGGCACATGACCGCGGACAGCGGTATCGTGCTCGGCCATAACACGATGTGCTCGTACGTGGAGGCGGACCCGTATGTCATACTTGACATCGTTCCCGAGAAGGGATACCGGATACTGATGCAAACGAGCCCCGGCTGGATCCACAGCGGCACCGACTTCTTCATTACCGCCGGAGGGATCGTCGGCGCCGAGACGACGATCGGGGACTTCAGCGGATTCGACGAGGGGGGAATTCCGGAATTCGTCCGGATGCGGCGTGCTGCGCAGGACGCATCGACGATCGACGGGTGGTGCGATATCATGCGGAGCGGAAACAACGGGGGTTATGCCAACGCATGGCTCGTCGGGGATGTGAAGACAAACGAAATCGCGAGGCTCGAGCTTGGATTGAAGCACGTCGGGTTTGAGAGGACGCGGGACGGGTATTACAGCGGATCGAACGTGGCGGAGAACATGAAGATCCTGCGTCTGGAAACCGAGCAGCACGAGACCGACATCCGGGTATCGGGAGTTTCACGCCGCGTCCGCTGGAAGCAGCTGATGAGGGAATATGCGGGGCGGATCACGGTCGGATCGGCGAAGGAGTTCGAGGCGGACCATTACGACTGCTATCTCCGTAGAAACAGCCTCGGCTGGCGGGGGCTCTGCGCCCACGGCGACTTTGACTCGCTCGACACGGGAGAGCCGTTTGATCCCGGAGGGACGGTGGATGCAAAAGTCGTCGATGGGACGATGGCCAGAAACATGTCCTTTGCCGCCCGCTGGGGATCAGGGTGCGGGAGGCCGTTCAACGCCGGGACGTTTCTTGCAGAGCACCCTCAGTTCGAATGGATGAACGGACTCCTCAAAGACAGAGGATCGTACCGCTGGGCTGATTTTGCCGCCGGGGAGAAATGACGCTCCCCTTCCGGGTGAGCGGCTCAGATGTCCCCCACGCTGGCTATGAGACGGGCCCACAGATCGTCCCCCCGGACGCCGTTTGTCATGATCACGATCCCGCTCCCCCGCCCCGGGGAAAACTGGCTGAAGGACCGGAAACCGGACCTGTTGGCACCGCTGTGGTGAATGATGTCCCCTTCCCCCGTCGTGTTTATCGACCAGCCGAGACCCCAGTACACCTGGAAGCCTTTGGCCCGTCCGGGGCGCCCGATGGGCGCCCGCGCATCGACGGCGACCTGGTGCCTGAGCATCGTCCCCACCGATTCACGGGAAAGCGAATACGGTGCCGATCTGTCTGTTTTCAGGATCTCAACGAGGAACGCCGCGTACTCCCTGGCAGTCGTGTAGAGCGTATACGCGGCGTTCGCGTGCGCGTATCTTGTCTTCATGAGGAATTTCCCGTCTGCAGTGTGACCTGCAGCGAGGAGGCTGTCCATGCGGCGCGTCCAGACGTAGCTCGTTTGCGTGAGACCCATGGGATCGAAGAGCGTCCTTTTAGCGAAGACGGCGATGGGCTCTCCCGTGATCTTCTCGACAACGCGCTGAAGATAGAATATTCCTTCGCCTGAGTAGCTGAACCGCGAACCCGGTTCGTAGAGGACCGGGAGCGGGCCGTCTCTCTCCTCCTCCCCCTTCCGCCAGTTTGGAAACCCCGCCGTGTGCGACAGTACCATCCGGGCTGTGATCAGAGACCGTGACGGCTGATCGGGAAGAGCGCGATCGTTCAGATATTCCGTCAAGGGTCGGTCCAGGTCCAGCTTTCCCTGTTCGACGAGCTTCATGGCCGTACAGGCAAACACCGGCTTTGTCATTGACGCAGCTTCGAAGAGCGTCTCGCGTGTCACGGGCGCGTGTCGGCTGACATCGGCGACGCCGTATTCCCCGGACCAGACAATCGAGCGGTGTTGAATCACCGCGACAGAAACCCCGGGCACATGGAGTTCGCTCATAAGCGCAGGCGTCAGGCTGTCGATCGCCGAAACCGCGGCACGCCAGTCCGGCGTCCGTGACCGCCATCCGGGGTCGATTGCATCGAGGGCCTGGTCCGCGCCCCGGCGGACGTCCTCGTCCCTGTCATGCAGACACCGGATGAGCGCCGGAATCGCCTCACGGGAAAGTGCCCGCATGCCGCCGAGCGCCACAGCGGCCGACCAGCGCACGTTGTCGTCCGTGTCGCGCAGGGCGCCGGCAAGGATGGGGACCGCTTCCCGGGCATCGGCTCCGATTTTCCCCAGGGCAATCGCGGCGCACCAGCGGACGTTCATCTCCCCCTCCCTCAAAGCGCTGATGAGGTGCGGGACGCTTCCCTTTCCAATCCTGCTCAGAGCGTCGGCCGCCTTTCCGTTGACAAACGGGTCCCTGTCCGAAAGGAGCAGGACCAGAGCAGGAATCGCGGGTTCCGCTTCCGGGCCGCATCTCCCGAGGGCCTCCGCCGCGTTTTCCCGGACAGCGGCTTCACTGTCCGCGAGCGCCCTTATAAGCAAAGGGATATCATGATGATTTCTCCCCCCCGATTGCGCCGGGGCTCCCCCGTGGAGCGACAGAAGCGCAAACAGTATCGTCACGAGGAGACGGGAGACGGGGAATCTCATAGTGATTCCTTCCGAGGCGGGGATGGGATTGTTGTGAAGCGGGCGAGATCCCGGAGGCTCCGCTCGAATGCAAAGAGGATCGGCAACCCGCCGGTGTGAACGAACACCGTGGGAATGGCCGGATCGAGAATCCGGCGACGCGCGAGGTCCAGCAATCCCGCCATCGATTTTCCGGTGTAGACAGGATCGAGAAATACGCCTTCGAGGCGCGCACAGGAGAGAATCGCCTCCCTGCCGGAATCTGTCGGCACGCCGTACTCCTGGTGGTAGGAGTCGTACGACTCGATCCCCGCACCGGTCAGCGTGACGCCGCACCCGAGGATTCCCTCACTCTCCCGGACGATCTCGATTGTCCGGCTTGCGATCTCCGCGCTGGAGCGGGAAACACTTATGCCGATGACACGGGCCCC
>PMDK01000074.1 GCA_003154425.1 Ignavibacteriota bacterium | reverse complement strand
CGATTGAGTGGCTTCTGAAGAATATCCCGCACAATAATGGGCGTGTCGGGATGTGGGGCATTTCGTATCCCGGTTTCTATGCGGCGGCCGGGATGATCGATGCGCACCCGTCGCTTAAGGCCGTCTCCCCGCAGGCTCCCATCGCTGACTGGTTTGCCGGCGATGATTTCCATCATAACGGCGCCTTTTTCCTCCTGGATGCGTTTGATTTCTTCTCTGGTTTCGGGAAGCCGCGACCGGTGCCGACTCCGATCTCCTCCGCAGGCTTCAACTTCGGCGCAAACGACGCGTATCGTTTCTTCCTTGACCTCGGCCCGCTCAGCAATGCAGATGTTCACCTGCTGGGAGGGGCGATCCCGTTCTGGGAGGACCTCATGTCCCACGGAACGTATGACAGTTTCTGGCAAGAGAGAAATCTGCTCCCCCACATACGCGCGATAAAGCCCGCGGTCATGGTCGTGGGAGGGCTGTTCGACGCGGAGGATCTGTACGGACCACTCTCCATCTACAGCACGTTGAAGAAAGAGAGCCCGGAGACCCGCTCTTCACTTGTCCTCGGGCCCTGGCAGCACGGAGGATGGTCGCGGACCCCGGGGTCCTCCCTCGGGGAGATCGATTTCGGCGGGATGACGTCTGTCTATTACCGGGACAGTGTCGAATTCCCGTTCTTCAATTACTATCTCAAGAGAGAAGGAGAGTCCCCGCTTCCGGCAGTCCTCGTGTTCGAGACAGGGTCCAACACATGGAAACGCTACGCACAATGGCCCCCCTCCGGAGCGGCGGATACGAGCTTATACTTCAGGGAACACGGGGTCCTTTCCGCCGAACCTCCCCGGGACAAGAATGGCTATGATGAGTATGTCAGCGATCCGGCACGACCCGTCCCGTACACGAATATTGTAAGCATTTCACGCGGCGTGACCTATGTCGTGGAGGATCAGCGTTTTGCCTCCAGGCGGTCTGATGTCCTCACCTATCAAACCGGATTGCTCACGAAGCCCCTTACGGCAGCGGGACCCGTCACTGCCGAGCTGCACGCATCGATGACCGGGACCGATGCAGATTTCATTGTAAAGGTCATTGACGTTTTCCCGGACACGGCCGCCGGAGGTCAGGCCTCCCGCGGGGCAGACAAGCGCGGATACCAGATGCTCGTGCGGGCGGAGGTCATGCGGGGGAAGTTCCGGAACGGCCTGTCGGCGCCGGAGCCGTTCGTCCCCGGAAAGATCACGCCGGTGCGTTTCCAGCTACGAGACATCAGCCACACATTTATGCCCGGTCACAGGGTCATGGTGCAGGTGCAAAGCTCATGGTTCCCCCTTGTGGACAGAAACCCTCAGTCGTTCGTTGATATCTACCGCGCGACTGAGGGGGATTTCAGGGTGGAGACAGAGCGAATCCATCATGCGGAAGGCGCCGCTTCGCGGGTCATCCTGAGTGTCGTCAGGTAGCGATGGCGTGAAAACGGAATTGTCAGGAAAAAGGAGGGACGCGATGGGAGAGAAAATCTTCAGGTCCGATGCGGAATGGAAGAAACATCTGACCCCGGAGCAGTTCGAGGTCGCGAGGAAGAAGGGGACGGAGCGCGCGTTCTCGGGGGAGTACTGGGACAATCATGAAAAAGGGGTCTACTGCTGCGCCTGCTGCGGGGCGGAGCTCTTCGCGTCTGAGACCAAGTACGACTCGGGGACAGGGTGGCCCAGCTTCTGGGCCCCGCTGAAGCCGGACAACGTGGCCACGGCGACTGACCGGGCCCTGATGATGAAGCGGACGGAAGTTCTCTGCGCCCGGTGCGATGCCCACCTCGGCCATGTCTTCGATGACGGCCCCCGCCCGACGGGGCTCCGCTACTGCCTGAATTCCGCATCCCTGAAATTCGACAAATCAAAATGAGCGGCGACCGGGCGGACCTTCACGATCTTGGATTCGGCAGCCGAATCTCCCAGGAGTCGCGCCGCCGCCTCCTGAACCGGGACGGGAGTTTCAACGTCGAACGGAAGCGTCTTCCCTTCCTGCGTTCGTTGAATCCGTACCACACACTGCTCACAATCTCCTGGACGCGCTTCTACCTGCTCATCCTCTCCAGCTATCTTCTCTTCAATGTCGTGTTCGCAGCCGCCTATTACTCATGCGGACCCGGATCGCTGGCGGGCGCCGGGGAACGGACAGGCGAGGAGCGCTTTTTGGACGACTTTTTCTTCAGCGTGCAGACATCAACGACGATCGGGTACGGCCGGATCGCTCCCGTCAGCACGATGGCGAACGTCCTGGCCAGCATGGAGGCCCTGACCGGCCTGCTCGCATTCGCGCTTGCTACGAGTCTGATGTTCGCCCGGTTTTCCAGGCCGGATGCCCGGGTCCTGTACAGCAGGCAGGCCATCGTCGCTCCGTACCGTGGAATCAACGGGCTGATGTTCCGCATTGCCAACGAACGGAATAGCCAGTTGATTCAGGTGGGGGTGCAGGTTCTCCTCAGCAGGCTTGAAAAAGATGGAAACGCCGTCGTGCGGCGGTTCCACCGCCTTTCCCTGGAACGGGACGAGGTGACGTTTTTTCCCCTCACATGGACGGTTGTCCATCCGATAGACCGGAAGAGTCCGCTGCACGGACAGACGGAGGAGGATTTCCGTTCGGCAGAGTCGGAGATCCTTGTCCTCCTGTCGGCGACCGATGAGACGTTTTCACAGACCGTCAACTCGCGTTCCTCGTATAAGGCGGATGAGGTAGTGTGGGGTGCGAAGTTCAGCGATGTCTTCGGACAGAACCCCGACGGGACGATCACCGTTGATCTGCACCGCATACACGCGTTCGACCGTGTCCCTCTTTCCTGAGCCGCGGAGAAGTGCACCCGGCCGGGTTGATTGTGGACCCTCTTTGGCGTATCTTCTCGAATCCCCGTTGACCAGACACCACCCGGTGCACGCTTGTCGAGAGTGAAGATTCTTGTAACATCGAGCTTCGTCACTCCCTTTATTACTGAAGACCTGAACATCCTTCGGAAGCATTGGGACGTCGAGCATCTCATGGTGCGGGGCGCGGGTGCGCTTCCTTCCATCGCCCTGGGGGTACGCCGGAGCGACATCGTCTACACGTGGTTCGCTTCCACATACGCGGCCGCTGCCGTGGCCTCCGCCCGCGCATTCCGCCGGCGTTCGGTCATCGCGATCGGGGGGGCCGATGTCGCCGGGATGGAGGAAATCGGCTACGGGATGTGGATCTCCCCGTGGAAAGCACGTCTGGTCTCCTATGCACTGAAGCGGGCTGACAGGGTTCTCGCTGTCGATCCCTTTCTGAAGGAGGAGGCGATCCGCCGGGCGGGCTACGACGGCCGGAACATCGAATGTCTTCCGACGGGATACGATTTCAACTTCTGGTCTCCCGGCGGGGATACGACGGACTCTGTTCTCACGGTTGCTGTGTGTGACAGCGAGGCGAGGTTGAGCGTCAAGGGAGTGGACCTGCTCCTTGACACGGCGCGCTGCCTTTCCGGCACGAAGTTTCTGCTTGTGGGGATACGGGAGCCGTACGCGGGCAAGCTCCGTGCACAGGCACCTGCGAATATCGTGATCCGAGGGACGGTTTCCCGGGAAGAGCTCCTGGCCCTTTACCGCAGATCAAAAGTCTATTTTCAGCCCTCCCGTTTTGAAGGACTCCCGAACTCTGTGTGCGAGGCTATGCTTTGCGGGTGTGTCCCCGTCTGTACGGATGTCGGCGGAATGCGTACACCCGTGGCCGGGAACGGCTTTCTTGTCACGCGGGGGGACCCCGGAACTCTGGCGGCGGCGATCACGAAGGCGATGGACGGGCCTCCCGGCGCAGGCCTCCGGGGAAGGGAGTCCATCGCTTCACGGTTTACGCTCGAACGGAGGGAACAGGGGCTGGTACAACTGATGGCCGGGCTTGCAGGATGAAAAAGCCGGTGAGGGACATCCTGGCAATACTCGCAGGCGATGTCGGCAGCAGGGGAATCGGCTTTCTCATCACCCTTTATCTCGCCCGCGTGCTTGCCCCCGCCTCCTTCGGGATCATCAACATCGGGATGGCCGTCCTCGGATATCTCTCGCTGCTGGGAAGCCCGGGGATACAAATGGTCGAA
This sequence comes from Ignavibacteriota bacterium, assembly GCA_003154425.1. Lineage (GTDB taxonomy): Bacteria > Bacteroidota > Ignavibacteria > UBA10030 > UBA6906 > Fen-1273. The sequence continues at coordinate 6,908 of PMDK01000074.1, read as the reverse complement.
ACACGCAATGCCGCCGCCGCGGACGGGGGCATGATGACGAGGGCCGGGGCCATACTATCGATGCGTCTCATACTCGCGCCTCTCCTTGTGTGCGTGACGTACGCCGTCGTGGCACTGGGCGGCGTCCCGGAAGCGACCCGCGATGTGATCGCGCTTTATGCCCTCTCCCTGGTCCCGATGGCCCTCTCGCTCGACTGGCTCTTCCAGGGGAAAGAAGATTTCCGCGGCGTGATGATGTCCCGCCTGTTGAACTCGATTGTCTTCGGCCTCTGCGTCCTCATCCTGGTACGGTCGGAGTCCCGGATCAGGCTCACCCCGGTGGCCTTTTTGGCGGGCAATGCGGCGGGCACGTTGCTGCTCGGCGTGATGTACCGCAGGCGTTTCGGACTCCCCGAAGTGGGATGGAACCCTTCCGCCTGGTTGGAGGTACTCCGGACGAACGTTCCGGCGGGAACCGCGATGTTCCTGGGCCAGAGCGTTGTCAATCTCCCTCCAATTGTCATCGGCATCCTTCTGTCGAACGCCGATGCGGGGATTTACAGCGCGGGGATGAAATTGATCTTTCTCCTCCTCCTTGTGGACAGGACGTTGAACTCCCTGTTTCTTCCGGCGGCGACACGCTATGCCGTTTCCAGGCCGGCGGAATTTCCCGCCCTCTTCTCGGCGGCCGTCACCGCAATTGTCGTCGGCATGGTTCCGATTCTGATCGGGACCTGTATCGTTGCACGCCCTGCCGTTCTCCTGATATTCGGTGCCGGATATGAGGGGGCTGTCCCTGTTGTCCGCGTGCTCACTGGATATGTCCTCCTGACTCTCCTGAACTCCATCGCGGTCTGCACCCTCATTGCCTTCGGTCGGACCAAAGCATATTCCGTGATCGTCAGCGGGGGCGCGCTCATCGTGTGCATCACGATTGTGGCTTTCACCGCGCTCTTCGGGCCTCCAGGCGCAGGGGCGGGGATCATCACGGGCGAGGCGGTCATGCTCCTCTTGCTGCTCCGCGCTGTCGCCCGCGTTGTGCACCTCCCGTCGTTCCGGTTTCTGCTGAAGCCGGCGATCGCGGGGGTCGCCATGGCTGCGTCGTCCGTCGCTCTGTCTGAACTCCCTCCCATGGTGTCCCTCGTAGCATCGTCTGCTCTGTTCGTCATTGTCCTGCTCTTGATCAAAGGGCTCCCGCGCCAGGAGATCCGGTATCTCCGCGAAAGGCTGGTATGAACCTCAGGGTGGGGATGATAGGCAGCTCTCCGGGGTGGGAGGAACTCCTGTCTCAGGTCGGTGTTCCGGTGCTTCATCCGGTTCCGCCTGATTCTCCCCCGGGAACGTTCAGCGCGGTCGTCGCTACGGGGCGATTGAAGGAAGATGAAGCGGCATTTCTCCGGGAGTACCTCCGAAACGGGGGGGCGGTTCTGGGATCGTCGGAGTCCCTGGCAGGGCTGCTCGCACGGACGGGAGACCCGGTGAGACTCAGCTATCTCGCCCCGGAAGCCGGCTGCCGGATCCGGGGACTGTCGCTGCTGGATGTCGAAAGGACCGGTTCCATCCCGCGCGAAGCGAATTGCCTGCGGACAAACGATAACGTGTACGCCGTTTTCGCCGGCGAGCTTCTCGGCGGACTGGCCGTTGTTGCCCCCTTCGACCCGGGAGAAGCGATGGAGGATTTCAGGGCCGTCGAGCGGTATTTCTACGCACGGCAGGAGAGACTTCCCTCAGAGAGGGTCTCGCGCGTGGGGAAGAGCGAAGTCCTGCATTTTGTCAGGGGGGCACTGGAATACCTGCATCATGGCAGGGGCATTCCCTTTGCGTGCCTCTCGCCGTTTCCCGGCGGCGCGGTGAACGTGTGCGCTTCCCGGATCGACACCGACAGCGGGACTCCGGAAGAAATCGATGAGCTCTACAGGATCTCCTCTGAATCGGGAATCCCTTTCACGTGGTTCCTCGATGTCGGAAGCCACAGATCATGGCTCGCGCGGTTTGCTGAGATGGAGCGTCAGGAGATCGGGTTGCACTGTTTCGACCACCGGATTTACCTCGATGCGGCAAAAGACGAGGAGAATATCCGGCGGGGCCTCTCCGCGATGAAAGAGTCCGGCCTTGCCGCTTCATCGTTTGCGGCGCCGTTTGGCTTCTGGAGTCCAGATTTCGGGAGGGCGATCGATCGGGCAGGGTTCCGGTATTCCTCGGAGTTCGCATGGGCCTATGATTCGCTCCCGCATTATCCTGTCACCCGTTCCGGCCGGTATACGACCATGCAGATGCCGGTCCATCCCATCGCAATCGGGAGCATGCGGCGGTCCGGTTATACTCCTGCGCAGATGATCCAGTATTTCCATGACGTGGTCGCGGGGAAGCTCTCCCGCCGGGAACCGCTCTTCTTCTACCATCACCCGGGGCACAGACAATGGGACGTCGTCCGTGATCTCTGTGATCACATGCGGAGCTCGGGCGCGCGCCCGGTCACGCTGGGGGAGTACGCGGCATGGTGGAGTGCCCGGCGCGCGCTCCGCCCGTCGTTCCGGGTGGACGGGGATTCAGTTGTCACGTCCATCGAGGGTGTCGCACCGGTCGCAGATGCCTGCGATGTGAGCGTGTGCATCAGCAGAAAGGAAGGGGAGGAGATACTCGTGCCGCTTCTGGAAGGAGATACCGGCAAAGAACGGCGTCGGGTGCTGCCGTATGTTTCAGCGGGGGATATCACGCGGATAAGAGAATTCGATCTGCGGGGGGAGATCGGACGCCGGTTTACACGTCTGCAACGGAGGTTTCCATGAGAGTAACGCTGGCAGGGTACCAGGCCGTTTCCATTCTCCACGGAGGGCCGAGCACGCAGATCCGGAACACGGCGAAGCACCTTCCGAAATTCGGCGTGGATGTCCGTTTCTTTGACCCGTGGACTCCTCTGAAGAAGGGTGATACCGACCTTTTTCATCTCTTCGCCGCGAACATCGGGACGTATCATCTCGCCCGGGAAATCCACGCGCTGGGGATCCCGTTGATCGTCTCGCCGATCGTCTTCAGCCTCCACACGCCCGCGTTCGTGCGGAGGACTCTGAGGGCAGGCCGCCTGATCCAGCGGGCAGGGAAGGGGATCTGGTTCGACTACGGCATCACGGCCGACATATGTCAATGGTCGTCGCGGGTGCTGCCGAACACCGCCGCGGAAGGGCGTCTCGTAAGCGAGGGACTGGGAGTCGACCCCGGAAAGATCAGCGTCGTGCCGAATGGTGTGGACGAGCGCTTTTACACCGCGGATCCCACACCGTTCGTCGAGAAGTACGGAGTGAGGGATTTCATACTGAACGTTGGGCACACGGGGCACGCGAGGAAGAACGTCCTTGCGCTCATCCAGGCGCTTTCTGCGATCGATCACCCGGCGGTGATCATCGGCCGCTTCATCTCCGGACAATACGGCGATGCGTGTCGTCGCGAGGCGGCGAAGCACAGGCACATACTTCTGATCGACGGGCTCGAGCACAGTTCGGATATGCTCGCCTCGGCCTATGCTGCATGCGACACATTCGTGCTCCCGTCGATGTTCGAGACGCCGGGGATCGCCGCGCTGGAAGCGGCGCTCGCGGGCGCGAAGGTTGTGATAACTCCCTATGGAGGGACGAAGGAGTACTTCGGGGACCTCGCCGAATATGTTGAACCGGCTTCGGTGGCATCCATACGGGACGGGATCAAGGCCGTCCTGAAGCGGAAGAAGGGGACGGAGCTTCGTGAGCACGTGCGGAAGAACTTTCTCTGGCAGACAGTCGCGCAGAAGACCGCCGCAGCATACGGGGAAGCGTCCCGACGGGACGGCTGATCACTCTCTCATTTCAAGGGACAACCCATGAACGCGGTGGCTCTTTCACGATCGGCGGACACGAGAGAGGCGACCGTCAGTTGAGAGACAGCCTCCGCCTTCCATGCGGGTGGGACGAGGGTCGCCCTCCTGCCGGTCCGGTCTGATTGAAACCGAGGCCGGTTTTCAGTATATTAACAAACTGTTGACTGCCACCAGCGGAATGAGGGATGAAGAACGCGATTTCGATTGACCTGGAGGATTGGTTCTGCCCGTTCAACATGATCCGGTTCATACGCCGGGACGACTGGGGGAAGTGTGAGCTCAGGGTCGTGGCTAACACGGAGCGTTTACTCCTTATGCTTGATGCGCACAGGGTGCGCGCGACATTCTTCGTCCTCGGCTGGATTGCCGAGCAGGCTCCCGATCTCATCAGGGAAATTGCGTCCAGGGGGCACGAAATCGCGACTCACGGATATAATCATCTCCTGCTGACCGGTTCCACGGAGGCGGAGTTCGAGGAGGATCTGAGGAAGGGCCTCGACGCGCTGCGACACTGCGGCATCAATGACAAGATACTCGGGTACAGGGCCCCCTCGTTCACAATTGTCAGCGGGACTATGTGGGCCTTGCGTACTCTGGAGAAATTCGGCCTCCAGTACGATTCGTCGATCTTCCCTATCGGCTTTCACCCGGACTACGGCGTACCTGATGCCTCATTGACCCCGTATCAGATTACAGACCATATAATCGAGTTTCCAATGAGTTGCGTCGAGGTGCTCGGAAAGCGGTTCCCATGCAGCGGGGGAGCGTACTTCCGGTTCTTTCCGTATGCGTACACAAAATGGTGCTTCAACCGCATCAATGCCGAGGGGAGGCCGGCGATTTTTTATGTCCATCCATGGGAGATTGATCCCGGGCAGCCCCGAATCGGATTGCCCCTGTCAAAAAGGATTCGCCACTACTACGGCCTGGCACGGACGGAAGGAAAACTGGACCGGCTTCTGGGCGATTTTGAGTTTACAACATTGAAAGAGGTGCTCTCTTTATGAGCGAGGAGATCCAAACTCAGGCGGCCTACTGGAACCGCGAATCGGGAGCGTTCCAGAGCATCTACTCCCACGAGAAGTCAGCACTGGCGAATCTGCTCGACCGTGTGTTTCGGAAGGACATGTACAAGAGGTTCGAGTTCACGATCGAGCATGCTGACCCTGTTTCGGGTCGCACGTTTCTTGACGTCGGATGCGGCAACGGATTGTATGCCATCGAGCTGGCAAAGCGGAAAGCCGCGCGCGTGACAGGGATCGATATTGCCGAGAACATGCTCCAGCTCTGCCGCGACAATGCCGCCCGGGAGGGAGTCTCGGGTACATGTGAGTTCATCCACTCGGACCTCCTGGAGTTCGGATCGTCCGTCCATTCGGACGTAAGCATCGGCATCGGATTGTTCGACTATATCAGTGATCCGCTCCCCGTGCTCACAAAGATGTGTCAGGTAACGAAAGACCGCGCGATTGTCTCCTTCCCCAGGCTCTGGACCTGGAGAGCTCCGGTCCGCAAGGTGAGGCTATTCCTCCGGAACTGCGACGTACACTTCTATTCCAGACGTCGTGTGCTGACCCTGATGAAGGAAGCAGGGTTTGCTCAACAGGAGATAGTCCGGGTTGGAAAGCTCTTTTGTGTTGTCGGGCACGTCAGCCCGCCTGTCGCTTGATCGGCGTGTTGTCCCCGCGTCCTGCTCGCACCGCTGGTCGTCGCCTGCAACGTCCATTCCCTCGCTGCAACGAGGCGGCAAATCCCACCCATCAGCGGTTCTTACATTTCTACACTATCCACTCGAATAAGGAACTAGCTCCTTTTTCATCCTTTTGGTTGACGTAATTCACGGGCACTCGTTGGTATCCTACCCATAACTGAGCCAAGGATACCACCCGCCGTCCCCCCCTGAAAGGAGGTAAATGGCGGCAACTTTGACGAGAGGGGAGCGTTATGTCATACGGACTCTACGTCGCCGGCTTTTTGATCATCATCGGTGGATTGATTTACGGAGCTGTCTTGTTGCATGTACCCTCGCAGTGGATTGTCGACGGTTCAATCGTGCTGCTGGGCATTGCGATCGTGAAGGGCGTCAAAGCTACGCGTCAAAAGGATGCAAGCAAGTAATCGTCCGTACCCGGAGAAAATCTGATGAAGAAAAGAGAGCCGAAATCCCGACGTGCTGCACTTCCCAAATCCCCAACGAGTATTCAAGGATTCGACGAAATCACGGGGGGGGGATTACCGAAAGCAAGACCGACCCTGGTATGCGGGGGTGCCGGCTGCGGAAAGACCCTTTTCGCGATGGAATTTCTCGTCCGCGGGGCTATGCAGTACAATGAGCCGGGAGTCTTTGTTTCGTTCGAAGAAACAGAGAAAGAACTTACCGCAAACGTCGCTTCCCTGGGGTTTGACCTGGCCACGCTCGTAGAACGGAGGAGGATCTGGCTCGAGCATATACCGCTTGAACGGGGTGAAATTGAACAAAGGGGCGAATTCGATCTGGAAGGGTTGTTCGTCAGGATCCATCACGCAATTGAGAACATAGGCGCCAGGCGTGTTGTGCTTGATACCATAGAATCATTGTTTTCGGCGTTGCCGGATCCGCGGATACTGCGTGTTGAACTGCGCCGGCTGTTGCGCTGGCTGAAAAAGAAAGGCGTAACAACGATAATCACTGCCGAGCGGGGCGAAGGTACCTTGACGCGACAGGGTCTGGAAGAGTACGTCTCCGATTGTGTCATTCTGCTCGATCATCGCGTCAACGATCAATCATCCATCCGGCGTCTGCGCATCGTGAAGTATCGCGGCTCAGCGCACGGTACGAACGAGTTTCCTTTCATCATCGATGAGCATGGGTTCTCCGTCCTGCCCATCACTTCAATGGGGCTGAACTACTCTTCATCCCGCGAGAGAATCTCGACCGGGATTCCGCGTCTTGACACCATGCTCTCCGACAAAGGATTCTTTCGCGGCAGTACAGTGCTCACTTCAGGCACTGCCGGCACGGGTAAAACGAGCATTGCGGCGCAATTTGTCGATGCGGCATGCAGAAGGAGAGAGCGCGTTCTCTATTTTACGTTCGAAG
>PMDK01000298.1 GCA_003154425.1 Ignavibacteriota bacterium | reverse complement strand
GGAGCCGGTTCCGGCGCCGGCGTTCACCGACGCGGTGGATGATCCGTAAGTCGAAGTCGCGCCGTATTCTAAATGATATGTTGTGCTGAATCCGCTCGGGTTCACGGAGCCGTTCACCTGTGCTCCGGTCGGCGTGATAGCCGTGGCAGCTGATAACGATACCACGGGAGGAGTCGCGGCAACGGTGCCCGTCGTCAATGTTCCGTCACTGCTGTTCGTCGTCCCGTTGCTGTTAGAGGCCACGATACGGTAGTGGTAAAGAGTCGCAGGCGAAAGTGCGCTCAACACTGCGCTGACGACTGATGAAACGGTTCCGGCACCGGCACTCGCCGACGCTGTGGACGAACCGTAACTCGTGGTCGCCCCGTATTCGAAATGGTATGTTGTGCTGAATCCATTCGGGTTCACGGAGCCGTTGACCTGTGCTCCGGTCGTTGTTATAGCTGTCGCAGCTGACAAAGATACCGCGGGAGTGGCCACTGCGGCTGTCCCGGTCGTCAATGTCCCGTCACTGCTGTTTGTCGTTCCGACGCTGCTCGTGGCCACGATGCGGTAGTGGTAGAGAGTCGCGGGCGTCAGTCCTGTCAACACTGCGTTGACAGCCGAGGATCCCGTTCCGGCGCCGGCGTTTACCGACGCTGTGGACGAACCGTAGCTCGTAGCCGTCCCATATTCGAAATGATATGTCGTGCTTGATCCGTTCGGGTTCACCGAACCATTGAGCTGCGAGCCGGTCGCCGTGATGTTGCTCGCGGCCGCTATCACCGCCGCCGGCGAGGACGCAGGCGGAGAGTTGAGAACCGTTGACACGTTCGGGCCCAGGAGAACAAGCGACAGAAGGTATGGCGCCGGATTGACCGGCTGGAACGGTTGGTAGCCACCAACCGTGGCGACCATGGTCGGGCTGTTGGCATCGATCGCCACCAGGCCACCGTTGTACGTCCCGCCCGCAAGGTCAGGACCGTAAAAGTTCGTCGCGCTTTTGATGTGGTAGACATCTCCGGCCTTTAACACTGAGGAAAGATCGACATTGACGGTCGCTGCGCCTCCCCAGTTAAGGACCGTAATATTGGCCCTCTTCGACTCGTACGGGTTAGGGTCAACCCGGATTTCTGTTCCGCGGTTGGGAAAAGACCCTGAGGGATAGTATTGATTGCCATAACTGCCGGTCGGCCACGTAGAACTGAGACTTGAGGGCGAACTTGACCCTACAAGAACATTTCCCTTGAAGGAAGTGAGGCCGTTGCTTGTGGCGACGCCGCGTGTAAACAAGATCGAAGAATAGTTTCCGCCATCGGCGTTGGGCGAGGAGAAGTAGTTTGAATCGACGGCCATATTTGTGTAGCCGTCACCGTTGTACCCCATGATCACGTTGTCGCCATGCTGGGGGTTCATACTGTACCAGGAGATGTTGCCGACAACTGTGTCTCGGTCCTGCGGACCGGCACCCGTTTCGCCTTGGCCGACATACATGTTCGGCTGGAATTGCTCAACAGACTTTGACTGAAGGTTACCGTTGTTGAACATCACGTTGTGAGAGATCTTGATATTGCTCAGATTGGTCACGTTCGATCCGTAAAACTGCCAGCCGCAATCCCACTGCGAGAAAAGGATATTGTTGCGATAGACTTTCTGCGTGGCTGGTGTTTTGTTCTGAACATAAGCCGCATACCCCGGTTGTGTTTTGTACGCCCCGCCGATCGGCCCGCGTCCGTTATAGTAGAAAACATTTCCCGTGACTTCGGTGCCTACTGCATTATCGGCAAAGTCATCTATCCCCAGGGACAACGCATCATGAATCACGCAGTTGATGATCTTCATGTGGTCGCCTTGGATGCTGATGATGTCGGCATCCCCCGCGTTTGCAGGGTTGGTGTATGCAAGTTCTACTCCCCAAAGCCAGACGTAACTTCCCATCGGCTGCCAGGGGCACCAGGCCGAGCTTGCATCTTCGCCGTTAAAAAGCTGGACTCTCTGCCCATTCCAATTGCGATAAATCAGCGGATTCCCTGCCGTCCCGGAGACTGTGACATTGTGCCGCCCGGGGTATGTGCCGGCATGGAGGTACATCGTATCCCCCGGCTGCCGGACTGAGTTCGCTGGGTCGAGCGCCCAGGCGAAGGTCCAGCCATGGGAACTGTCCTGCGCATTGCCTGAAGAAACACCATTCGATACAACGACGTGCCGGGCAGTGCCTGAGAAAGCAATCTGTCCACTTAATGGAAAGAGTGCTGTCAGTGACGCAAGCGCCAGAAGCGCGCCGAAATAGCGTCCATTGACCGCCGGGAGAAGCTTTCTAATTTCTGTAAGTAGTCGTCTCATGATTCCTCTTTTGGCAAGACTCGCTGTGGAGACGGGAGTCGATCAGGGGAGTGTAAAACCCGTCACGCATGTCAGATCCATCTTTGCTGCACATCACAGATAACCCAAACGGCATGCCAGTAAGGGAAAACGTCATAACCTGCCAATTAGTGAATATTCACGAATTTGTATGTGGGAAGGCAGAGCCTATTTTGAAAATTCTACAAAAAGATGAAAAAACAGGGGTATTTGCACGTACTGTGTGTGTAAATCATTCATGGGCAGTGGCAAGGATCAGGACCGGCCTAGTCCCACTGAACCGAATTCAAGAGGTGAGCGGGAGGGGAAAAGTGACTGTTGGATTCAGAGATCGTCCAGCCCAGGAACAGCCAGAACAAGGGAGCGGCAGCGTCTTTCCCGATCACATGTGGGATTCAAGGTCAACAGAGGGCTAAGCCCGGAGGAAGGATGACGGTACGGGTGGGAAAATGTCGACTTTCAGAAGCGAGCAATCTCTACGGGAAATACGCACGAATAGGTTTCGAGGATCATCCCGCTGGCAGACCAGGCCTTCCTGATCCCAGATCGGCGCTGGGATGGTTAGTCCGAAGTGTGAAATTGGAGGGCCTAAGTTGATTTCATCAGATCGAAACCCTAACTTCATGGGTCATATTCCAGAACATCCACACGCCAATCGCTCAAGATGGGGAGAAGAACCGCCGGATATGTTTTCCTTGTGATTTGTCTCCTCCTTGCCGTTCTCCTCATTACCCGTACCATTACCCCTCTGGTGAGCGGATCTGTATTCGCAGTCTCCCTCGTTGCTCTCGGAATTGCTTCGAAAGGGTTCCGGAAACAGATCCGCGCGCGTCAGTGATTGGTCTTGTACGATTCTGTCACATAGCCCGGTGCCGGTCATGAAACGCGCAATTGAGGAATTCATAACGTGCAAGAGGATTGCCGTCGTCGGTCTCTCAAGGGGCGGCAAGAAGTTCGGCAACAGCGCTTATGCGGAGCTCTCGAAACGGGGATACGAAGTCTTCGCTGTGCACCCGGAGGTGGAGGAAATCGCGGGTACCAGATGTTATCCGAACCTGAGCGCATTGCGAGGGAAGGTGGATGGAGTGGTAATCAGCATCCCGCGCGGTAAGGTTCCGGGCGTGATCAGAGAGGCGGCAGCAATCGGGTTGAACAATGTCTGGCTGCAACAGGGGGCTCAGTCTCCCGAAGCGGTCGCTCTGGGGAAAGACCTCAATCTCAGTCTCGTCGCAGGGAAGTGCATACTGATGTACGCACCCCCTGTGGGAGGGTTCCATGCCTGGCACCGGGCGCTCCACCGCCTCTTCGTGAAACTCTAGCAGCGATCTGCGATGAAGAAATATACGCTGGATATCAGATCCGAGACTGGCACAACGGTGCTGAAGAAGGTGAGGGTGGTCGTCATCACCACCGTGATGCTTTCGTTTATCTCCTACTGGCGGGCTGCGGCGATTGTGCTCTCGGACCTGGCGTCGAGTGCATATTATGCCCTCGGCATCGCGGAGAAGGCAGTGGGGCAGTCCGCTCCGTGGTTTGTTCTCTTTGTCATGATCTTCGCATACGGGATCCGCGCAGTCTATATCGAATCATCGAGCATGTTTGTGCGGGGGGGGGTGTACAAAGTCGTCCATGAGGCTCTCGGCGAGACGGCCGCAAAGTTCTCCGTGTCGGCCCTGCTGTTCGACTATCTCATCACGGCCCCCATCAGCGCCGTGTCAGCGGGTCAGTATATAGCAGGACTGGTCAACTCCGTGCTGGCTTCCGTCGGGTACGCGTTCAGAATTCCGCCGAATACGACCGCGATGTTGATCGCGGTGATCATTGAACTCTACTTCTGGCGGAAGAATTTGATAGGAATAGAAGAGTCGAGCGGGAAGGCGCTCAGAATATTCCAGATTACGAGCGTTCTGGCGGTGGTCCTCTTTGTCTGGTCGATCGTGACGATTGCTGTCCGGGGGGTTTCATTCCCCCCCTTCTCCGTGGTCCTTTCAAGCGACGCCCTGGGAATGCTGAAAGGGGTTGATTGGCTGAGGACGGTCGGCGTCGTGGGAGTTCTGGTTGGATTGGGCCATTCGATACTCGCCGTCAGCGGTGAGGAAACTCTCGCCCAGGTATACCGGGAAATAGAAGCGCCGAAACTGAAGAACCTGCTGAAGACCGGAATGATCATCTTCGTGTTCGCGCTTGTGTTTACGGGTGTCAATTCGCTCTTTGCCTCGATGATCGTTCCCCCCGGAGAGCTGCTCGGCCTCTACAATGATAATGTGCTCAGCGGCCTGGCGATGCATCTCCTCGGCAGCCGACCCGTTCTCCTCGGATTGCAGGCATTCGTCGTCATCGTCGGCTTTCTTATACTTGCCGGAGCGGTCAACACTGCTATTATCGGAGCAAACAGTGTCCTGAACAGGGTTGCAGAGGATGGGGTTCTTCATGCGTGGTTCCGGAAGCCCCACGACAAATACGGCACAACATATCGCATTATCCACACGCTGGCACTCCTTCAGATTTTTATTATCATCGTTACGCGCGGAGATGTTTTTGCACTGGGCGAGGCATACGCCTTCGGGGTGGTCTGGAGTTTCGTCATGAAAGCGTATTCGATGATCGTGCTCCGCTACAAGAAGACGTTGCACCGGGAATGGCGGGTTCCCATAAACATTACCGTCGGCTCACTGGAGATTCCGGTAGGCCTGGGCTCCGTCTTCACCGTGCTGCTGCTTCTCGGCATCGTGAATCTTTTCACGAAGCCGTACGCGACTGTCTGGGGGATCGGGTTCACCATAGCCCTGTATGTGGCATTCGGCGTCTCGGAACGTGCCAACAAGAAACTCATCGCAGCCCGTGAACCGGGCCTCGAGAAGTTCAACGTTCACGGTGAAGACCAGCTCACGGTTGAGGCAATCGGGTGCAAGCACGAAAGGCGGAAACTTGTCGCGGCAAGCGCCCCCAACCGGCTCTATCAGCTGCAGAAGTGTCTCCAGGAGAGCGATTCAGAGACCACCGATATCATCGTCATGCACGCGAAGATACTGGCGGACAAGGAGAACGCAACGGTGGATGATTCGATCACCGCGGACCAGGATCAGCTGTTGACGGAGGTGATCAAGGTGGCAGAGAAAGAGGGTAAGACCGTCCTTCCGATCGTCGTGCCCACCAATAATGCACTGTACGCCGTTGCGCAGACTGCGGCCCAACTTGGTGTTGAAGAGATCTTTCTCGGGGTATCGCAGCGTTACCCGGCTGACTACCTTATTGAACAGTTCGCTATATACTGGGGGATGGTCCAGTCGGATGGCGATAAGCACGTTGTCCTGAGAACGGTGGATGCACGGCGGGAGGTGAGGCAGGAACTGTAGTCCGTCCTCCTTCTGCCGGCTGCGGACCGGCATGCCTCACGTCACATCCTTCCACTGCGTTTTTCGCTATGCTCTTCTGTCGCCGTCTTTCATGAAACAGAGGGTACAATGTCCTGGTACAGGATTACATTTGCGCGTGATAAAGCCAGTGCACTGATTGGCGATCTGGCCCAGGACTTTCTGGACACGTTGCAGACGTCGGAGAGCCGGGACGGGATCGCGCTCTACCGGCAAAAGGAGGTCGAGGGGGAAGAGCACGTCGTGTACTACCTCAGCCTCAACACATCGCGCCCTTCAAAAAGGCTGACGGAAGTCTACAAGGCAGAATCTTGCGCTCGTCCCGAACGACACAAGGTGGACCACTTTGGCGGGGATGATACGGTGCTGGGGCTGGAGGGTTAGGAGGAGCGGGGGATCGCGGGGGGGACTACTTCTTCATGGTTTCTTGAATTGCCCTGACGGCCCGATCCTCCGAGTAGCCATTGTTGTAGTAGTGCTTGATGACGGTTTCCCACCAGGCAGATGGGAGAACGTTCCTGTCGGCCTCGGTCAACCTCTCGTACACCTTCGACTTGTACGCCTCGAAGTATCTGTCTTCGGTCGTCTGTTGCGTCACGCGGAACCTCTCTTGGTGTTTTCAATGTACTCCTGATCTGCCTCTAAATCAAGTCGGCTTTGTGCGTCAAATCACGTTTTCCCAACTCGCAGTTTCTTATTGTTAATACGAGAACAGTTGTAACACTTCTTTTTCGGGGGGGGTTGTACAATGAAACAAATCTGGAAAGTGGCTGCGTTGGTTGCGCTTGCGGCAATACCTCTCATCATACTCGGCAAGAAGAGGGATGATGCGAGCGGGGTCGTGCCGGCATCAGGCGATTCGTCTGACATATTCGAGCGGGAATTGTCCGTCGATTGACGGAAATCACAATTCGGGCCGGCTGCGATTTGTTGTGAAGTTTGCCGGGGAGTCGTGACAAAACGGGTTACCAACAACAGGGGAGCTTCCGCCCTGTGGCCGGTAACCCGTTCCTCGTTCGTCCCTTCAGAAGCTGATCGTCCCCCCTCCCTGTTCCCCTTCCTTCCATTTCGAGTTCGCGTGCTTGTCACAGGCTGTTGGACGCGTCTGATCGGTGAAATACTCGATCATTTTGGCAGGGCAGAACGGGGTGGCGAGTTTCTTCGTCTCGGTGCAGATGCTGTCCGCGTAGACCTTCGCAGGTTTCTCGAAATACTCGAGCGGCATTGCGATGGTCGGGTCGTCATAGACGTATTTCATGAAACGCCCCCAGATCGGCGCGGCCGCCCTGCCTCCCTGTCCGTCCCAGGTCTTGAAGTGGACGCTCTTGTTGTCGAACCCCACCCACACCGCCGCAGCTATCTGTGGCGTGTAACCCACGAACCATGCGTCCGCGAACTCCGTTGTCGTCCCGGTCTTCCCGGCAGCGGGGAGCTGGAAGAAGTCCCGGACGTGGCTCCCCGTTCCCCCGTTGACAACCCCCTCGAGCATGGAGGTCATTATAAACGCCGTCTGGTCACTGAAGACCTCGCGCCGCATGGGCGTGTTCTCCTCAATGACATTCCCATCCTTGTCTTCGATCCTCACTATGGCGTAGGGCGCGACATAGACTCCGTGGTTGGCGAAGACGCTGAAGGCGCCGGCCATTTCGAGCGGAGATACTTCTCCCGCCCCGAGCGCGAGCGACTCATACGGAGGGAGGGGAGAGGAGACCCCCATCCGCTTCGCGTACTGGATCACCTGGTTGACCGGTGCGATCTGCATGATCGCGCGAACGGCGACGAGATTGATCGAATGCTTGATCGCTTCCCGTATCGTGCTCTTCCCGCCGAATTGCCCGTCGGAGTTTGAGGGAGTCCACCTTTTCCCGTTGGCCATCATGACCGTGACGGGCTGGTTCAGAAGCTCGTAACATGGCGCATACCCGTTGTCCATGGCGACCGTGTAGACGAACGGTTTGAATGCAGAGCCGACCTGGCGGCGGATCTGTGTCACGTGATTGAGGCCGTATTTGAAGCTCCTGAAATTCGCTCCCCCCACCATCGCAAGGATGGCGCCGGTTTTCGCGTCGAGTGCTACGAAACCCGTTTCGATAGATTGCGCGATGTGCTTCATTGAATCTGCCCACGCCCGGTTGCCGGAAAGGGCCGTGTAGATGCTGTCCCGGCCGGCAGCCGTCGTCGCCCTTCGGTACTGCGGCGAGGTCTTGATCGATTGGTCGATCACGCGGACCTGCACTTCGGTGGACGTCGCCCAGTTCCACTCTTTGTCGAACTCTTTCTGGTAGATGGCGAGATGCTCTTCGACCGCCCGGTTGGCGTGCCGCTGCATTCGGCTGTCGAGCGAGGTGTACACCTGGATGCCGTCCCTGTAAATGTCGAAGCCGTATTTCTCCGCTCTTTGCATGAGCTGCTGGCGGATGGATTCGACGAAATGAGGTGCGATCCCCGCGGCGGCAATTTCGTCCGCCGCCTTGATCTGTATTGCCTCGGTCCTCGCCTGTTCGGCCTGCTGATCGGTGATGTACCGGTACTTGAGCATCTGCGAGATCACCGTATTACGCCGGTTGAGCACCCTCTCGGGATGCTTGCCGGCGGGATCGTAGTACCCCGGGCCTTTCAGGACTGCGATCAGCGTGGCAATTTCCCCCAGTGTGAGATCGGCGGGAGCCTTCCCGAAATACACCTGCGACGCAGAGGCGACGCCGTACGAGCCACGGCCGAAATACACCACGTTGAGATAGAACTCGAGGATCTCGTCCTTTGTAAATGTCTGTTCCAGCTGCACGGATGTCATGAACTCGCGGATCTTCCGGGTGATCCCGTCGAACACGTTCCTGTCGCTGTGTCCGAGATAAAGGTTCCTCGCCAGCTGCTGCGTGATGGTGCTCGCCCCCTCCTTCAGGCGGAGTGCGAACAGGTTCTTCACCATCGCTTTCCCGAACCGGACGAGATCGACGCCCCAGTGGCTGTAGAAGTCCTTGTCCTCGGTAGCAAGGAGCGCATCGATCACGGTCTTGGGGATATCGGAAAGGGCCAGGTGCGACCTGTTCTTGATGAAGAACTGGTCCAGCACTTCCCCGTCGGTCGAATAGACCTTCGAGGCCAGTTCCGGCTTCGGGTTTTCGATCCGCTCGAGTGACGGGAGGCCCGAAACCAGGTAGCTCCAGTAGACGCCTGCCAGAACCAGAAGGACGAGTGCCCCGCCGGCGACGATCTTCGTCCTCCGGGAAAACCGCTGCCAGAGATTGCGCCGGCTGTGCTTTCTCCGGTATTCGGGATCGTTGAAATACCGCTCCATTTCCGACGGCGCGTATTTCGGCTCTTTCGGCGGTTCCCTGGATCCCTGCTTCTGACCTTCGATGGGTTCCTCTGACATGCCAGTCCTCCTACGTTCCTTTCCAGGTCTTCAGCGTGATCGATCCCTCCGACATCTCCCCGTATGTGTTATACGTGATCCAGTCCCCGAGGTTGACGTAGATCCCTTCGCCGATCTGCACGGCCGCCGGCTTGTGGTGATGCCCCATCACGACCACATCGGCCCCCCCCCGGATGATCCGCTCCGCGTAGAGGAGCATCCCTTTTTCCTCGCCGTAATGCCTGGTTGTCGTGTATGCCCGGCTTGAACGGGATGTCCTGTGCGCGATCCGGACTCCGATGTCGGGGTGGAGCCAGCGGTAGAGCCGGACGGCGGAGCGGTTGCGAAGGACCGGCTTGATGAGCCTGTACCCGAGATCGTTCTCCGCGAGTCCGTCCCCGTGGTGCACATGGACCCGTTTCGCCTGAACCGTCACGTCGAACGGCTCCCTGTGGAGAGTCACGCCGATTTCACTTTCGAAGAAATCACCCATCCAGCAATCGTGGTTTCCGACCAGGTAGTGGATGCTCTTCCCGGCATCGGTGAATTCCTGGAGCGCGGCGAGGGTCCTGTGGAACCCGCGCGGAATCACCGTGCGGTAGTCGAACCAGAAATCGAAGAGATCCCCCACGATGAACAGGGTCTCGGTGTCCGGCAGCGCGCCGTGCAGGAACTGCAGGAGGCGGTTTTCCTTGGCCCTCTCCTCTTCACGGGATCCCAGGCCAAGATGAATGTCGGAAATGAAGTACGCTTTCATGCAGTCCAGTGTGAGCCCGAGAACCCGGCAGGAACAACCACTCGGCGGGTGCCGATGCTGATCCCTTCAATGTACGAACACCGCCGTGAAAAGTAAACCGCTACGCCCGCGAGGGGCCCCGCCCGGGTTCCTGTACTCCCTGAAGGATCACGAATCCCGATATGAAGAACAGCGAGATCACAAGTGCCGCGATTCGCTGGTCGGTCAGATCGGCGACCACGCCGTAGACGACCGGACCGAACACCGCGGAGGCTTTTCCGCAGAGGCCGTCATAAAAACCGAAGAATTCGGCTTCACGTTCCCTTGGAGTGAGGAGCGCCATGAGGCTCCTGCTGGCCGACTGTGACGATCCGATCGCTATCCCCGCGGCGAACGCCACGACGTAAAAGAACATCGCATTGTTGACGAAGTACGCGGCAACAGCGATCATGATCCAGAGCACGAGTGTCATGCTGATCGTCTTTTTCGGCCCGATCCTGTCTGTCACGACGCCGAACACCAATGATCCGGCGACGGCGCTTGTCTGTACGATGGCGAAGAAGGCGATGATTGCTTCGTCGCTCATATTGAGCGACTGTTCGGCGAAGATCGCCGCGAAGGCGATAACCGTCAATATTCCGTCGTTATAGATGAAGAAGGCGATGAGGAAGCGGGCAATCGAAGGAAATTCCCTGTCGATGAAGAGGGCCCTGAACGTGCGGCCAGCGCGTGTCAGTCCTGACCGCACCAGGGAAACAGGGCGCTCTCCCGAAACGGGTGGCTCCCGCACGAACAAAAACAGGGGGAGCGAAAAAAAGAGAAAAAACGCCGCGGCGACGACGAACGAGAGCCTGACATAGAACAGGTAGGAGGGATCCCCGGAGTCCGGGAGCATGAAGTGCACGATCAGCAGAACTGCAAGCGCCCCGAGATATCCCATTGCGAATCCGTACCCGGAGACGCGACCGTATGATGTCTTCCCGGTAATTCCGGGGAGGAACGCATCGTAGAACACCATCCCTCCCTCGAATCCGATATTGGCAATGACAAAGAGTGCAAATCCGGCAACCACCATCCCCTCCCGAACGAAAAACAGGAGGGACGTCGCGCAGACGCAGGTCAGTGCAAAAAGGAGGAGAAACCCCTTCCTGTTACGGGAGTAATCGGCGATGGCTCCGAGCGGCGGGGAGAGAGCTGCCGCGCAGATCATCGAGACGGAAACAGCCGCTCCCCAGAGCCACCGCTGCCCTCCCGCGACGCGATGGGTGAAATAGCGGGAATAGACGACTGTAATGACAATGACGGAGAAAGCGGTCTGGGCAAAATCGAAGAGAGTCCAGGAGAAGATCCGCCATCTGGAAGGGGTCCCGGGGTGAGGGTCGGTCGGCGTGCGGGGCCGGTCCGGTTCCCCGGGGATCGGTAGGGGGGAAGGAAGATGTGGCATGCCGATATCAGTTTGCCGGTTTCCCCTTTGCCCTGTTGACCCGGTTTGCGCCGTCCCCCTCGTACAGCCCGCGCCCGGCCTTCGCGAGCCCTCCCGCTGCCTTCATATCGTTCAGGACGGCGTCCAGGACGCCGTTGACGAATTGCCCGCTCCGTTGAGTGCTGAAGAGCTTGGCAAGTTCGATCGCCTCGTTCATGGAGACTTTTGGGGGGATCTCCTTGAAATACAGGAGCTCGCAGATCCCCATCCTGAGTATCAGACGGTCCAGGACTGCAATCCGTTTGAAATCCCAGTTGGTGACCTTGTCCCTGATGACATTGTCGATGTCGGGCGTGTGCGTGATCGTCTGGAGGACGAGCTTCCGCGCAAAGTCGTATGCGGCAGGGTTGTTCTTGAGCCCGGTCAGGATTGTCTCCACGACATGTTCCACGGGATCACCGCCGATCTCGAAAGCGTAGAGCGCCTGTACGACCTTCTCTCTGATGATTCGTCTTCTCACCCGCGATGCGTCCTTTCCTCGCTGTGAATTGGCTCTCCTTCTGCTAACCGAGAAGCGACACCCGTGGTGCCCCGTGCACCGGGTGCGTGTCGACGATGACCGGCGTTCTGAAAACTTCGTGGACCCGCTCACCGGTGAGGACTTCGGCAGGGGTGCCGAGTGCAGCGAATGTCCCGCCTACCATCATCGCGATCCGGTCGCTGTAGGCAGCTGCCAGGTTCAGGTCGTGCGAGACCGAGAGGACGGTGAGCCCGGAGACGGTATTCAAACGCTTGATGATCCGGAACATGTCCACCTGGTGGGCGATATCAAGATGGGCATTCGGCTCATCAAGCAGTATGATCTCCGGCTGCTGTGCCAGGGCGCGTGCGATGAACACCCGCTGGCGCTCGCCCCCGGACAGGTTCGTGACCGGTTGATCGGCGAACCCCGCGACGTCGGTCAGCCTCATCATCTCCCCGGCAACATCCCTGTCGTGTGCGTTTTCGAACGCCATTCCCCCGCTGTGAGGGGCGCGCCCCATGAGCACGATTTCCGCGACCGTGAACGGGAACTGGATGCTGTTGTCCTGGGGCACGAACGCAATGCGCCGTGCGATGGCGGTCCGTGAGAATTTCGAGAGTGGCTGGTCGCCGAGCAGGATCGTCCCGCGGTGGGGGATGAAGATCCTGTCGAGGAGACGGAGAAGAGTTGTTTTGCCCGATCCGTTGGGACCCACGAGGCTGAGGAACTCGCCGCGGCGCACCGTGAATGAAACATCCCGCACGACCGGGGTGGCCGGGTCGTAACCGAACGAGATGTTGTCAACGGTGATTGCGTGCATAAAGGAACTCAAAGCACTCACAATGAATCCTCACCACGGGTCCCCCCGTACGGCTGGGGGGGTGCCGGATTGTGCATCCGGTGGTCTAATCTAACGAAATTGTGACTCGAAGGCAATGTTCGAATGGAAACTTACCTTGAGGCAACGGGGGCGGCCCCGGTCTGCCCGCCGGTCCGCTTTGCCGGCGGGAGGGCGCCTTCAGGCGGGCAGGTCGAGCACTTCGCGAAGCTTGCGGAGAACTTCGGTCGTCTCGAAGGGTTTCGGGAAGAATGCTTTTGCTCCGGCAACGAAAAGCTTCGACTTGAGTTCCGCGCTGAGGTATCCGCTGGCGAGTATCACCTTGGCGCGGGGGTTGCGCTCCCGGATCTTCAAAAACATCTCGAACCCCGATTGCCTCGGAAGCCCCATGTCGGCGATCACGGCCGATATCTCCTCGGCGTGCTGTGCATAGACCTCATATCCCTCGACGCCGTCGGCTGCGGTCAGCACTGTGTACCCCCTCGTAAAAAGGACCTCCTCGAGGAGGAGGCGGAGGGCTTCTTCGTCTTCAACAATCAGGATCGTCTCACTGCCGCCGGGGATGAATCCCCCGACCGGCTCCCCGGGGGTCTGGGCGTCGACATGGACTGCCGGAAGAAATATCGAAAAGGTCGTCCCGTGCCCCTTTTCGCTCGAAACATCGATGAAACCATGGTGCCCCTTGACCACGCTGTAGACGGTCGCGAGCGCGAGGCCCCGGGCGCCTTCGGGGTGTTCGCTCTTGATGAACGGTTCGAATATTCTCTGTCGTCTCTCATCTGACATTCCGGACCCGTTGTCGGCGACGGTCACCCGGACGTAGTGTCTGGCGGTCGCCTCGCGGAACACCTCGTGTACGGAGCGTCCGTCCACGCTCGTCGCCCTGAAGGTGATCAACCCGTCGGTCGCGGGGGCGTTGACAATGCCATCGCGTGCGTTCAGGCCGAGCGTCAGCAGGCTCTGGTAGAGCTGCGGCTGGCTCGCATGCACGAGCGGGAGATCCGGTTCGCTGAAAGTCTCGATCCGGATCGTCTTCTCGATGCTGTTCTGGAGCGAGGCCTCGACCTCCCTGATGAGGCCGGCGACAGCCAGCGGGATGTGCTGGGAGCTGTCAACCTGCGCGAACATCGCGAGACGTTTTCCCACGTCCTCGCCCCGGCGGACTGCGCTCTCCCCCATCGCCAGGTATTTTTCGGCAGCGGGATTTCCCATGACTTTCGCGCGGAGGAGCGTGAACGTGCCAAGGATGACGTTAAGGATGTTGTTGAAGTCGTGAGCGATCCCCCCCGCCAGTTCGCGGAGGCTTTCCATTTTCTGTGCCAGCTGGAGCTGTTCTTCCATCTGGCGCTCAAGTGTCGTGTCCCGTTTCACGGCGGCATAGTTGACAACCGCGCCGTTCGAGTCTCGTACGGGGGATATGACCATCTCCTCCTGGTACTTCGATCCGTCCTTCCGCCTGTTCACGATGCGGCCTGACCAGACTTCCCCCCTCAGAAGTGTCGCCCACATCTCCCGGTAGAATTCATCCGTCTGGGCGCCGCTCTTCAAGATCCGCGGGTTCCGACCGAGGATCTCGTCGCGCCCGTAGCCCGTGAGGCGTTCGAATGCGGGGTTCACATACTGTATCGTTCCCGCGGCGTCCGTTATGACGATCGCTTCATTCGTCTGTTCCACGGCGGAGAAGAGGCGTGTGCGTTCCTCCTCTGCCCGCATGCGGTCGGTGATGTCCCGGCCGACCACGATGACCTTTTCGGGCTTCCCCTCCTCATCGCGGATGATGTTCCCCTGGGATTCTATGTAGCGGATGTTTCCGTCTTTCCCGACGAGCCTGTACACGATCCGGCGTCCGGCCCCGGTCTCTATTGTCTTCTTGAACGTGCTTCTGACCATCTCGCGGTCGCCGGGATGGATCTCCTCGAATGAATCGGTTCCGCGTAGCCTGCTCCGTGCGCCGAATATCGACTCGTATGACGGGCTGTTGTAGAGCCGTCGCCCCTCCAGGTCCACCACAGCGATCAGGTCGTCGATGTTGGCGAGGATGAGGTGGAGGAGGCGTTCGGTCTCCGAAGTCCGTTCTTCCTGTTTCATGACGGCACACCTCTCTCTGTGGCTTCCCCGATATCGATGACACCCCGGATGAGGCGGAGGATATCGGCGGGCTGGTATGGTTTCTGAAGAAAGGCCTTCGCACCCAGGTTAAAGAGGTGCGACTTGAGTTCGGGATCGAGATACCCGCTTGCGAGCACGACGCGGGCGGAAGGGTCAATTGAACGGATCCTGGTGAAGAGGTCCTGCCCCGACATCCGCGGGAGTCCCATATCGGTGATAACAGCTTTGATCTCACCCCTGTGGCGGGTGAACGTCTCGAGTCCCGAGATCCCGTCTTCCGCCTGCAGTACCGTGTAACCGTATGACTGGAGAAGTTCCGTGAGAAGGTTCCGGAGGGCTTCTTCGTCCTCCACGACGAGGATTGTTTCGGCGCCGCCGATGATTGCTTCCGACTTCATCTCCGGAGCGACGAGCTTTCCCTCGGGATACGCGACCAGGTAGATGTGAAACGTTGTGCCCTCGCCAGGGCACGTTTCGAGATCGATGATGCCGAAGTGGCTCTTCACGATCCCGTAGACGACCGCAAGTCCCAGGCCGGTCCCCTTGCCGGGCGGCTTGGTTGTGAAGAAGGGTTCGAAGATTCTGCCCTTCACTTCGTCGGTCATCCCGGACCCCGTGTCGGAAACGGAGACGCGGATATATGTCGGTGCGATCGCATCCTTGAAATTCCTCCGCACGACCTCCCCGGAGAGCGTCGCCGCCGCGATGGTGATGCGCCCGGTTTTGCGTGCTCCCTCCGGCTGGAGTATCGCATCGCGCGCGTTGATGCATAGATTGAGGAGCATCTGGTAGAGTTGGCCTGCATCCCCCTGTATGATGGGAAGATCCGGCGGGATGTCGGTCACGATCTCAACAGTTTTTTCGATGCTGTGCTCAAGGACCCTGATCAGCTCGTCGACGACGTCTGCGAGGGCCAGGGGGCGAAGCTGGATCTGCCCTTCCCGCGAGAACGTCAGGAGTCGCTTCGCCACGTCCGCCCCCCGGTTGACGGCCGACTCGCTGATCTCGATATACCGCATGTATGAAGGGTCGGTCACGCGCGATTTCAGGAGGGCGAGCCCTCCCTGAATGACTCCGAGGACGTTGTTGAAGTCGTGTGCGATGCCTCCGGCAAGCTGGCCGAGACTCTCCATCTTCTGCGACTGCCGGAGGCGGCGCTCCATCTCCAGTTCGTGCGTCATGTCCCGCTTCACGGCAACGAAGTTGACGACCGCACCCGAGGAGTCGCGGACCGGAGAGATCACCATCTCCTCTTCGTAGAGGGAGCCGTCCTTTCTCCGGTTCGTCATGTGGCCGGACCAGACTTCCCCGCGCGTTATTGTTCCCCACATCGCCGCGATATAGCCCGGGTCGTGCTTGCCGCTGTTGAGTATCCGGGGGGTTTTCCCGAGCACTTCGCTCCTGCCATAACCGGTGATCGTCTCGAACGCGGGGTTCACATAGACAATCCGGCCGTCCGTTTCGGTAATCACTATCGATTCAGCCGCCTGGTCCACGGCCATCTTGAGCCGCGCCCGTTCCTCCTCCCCGTGTTTCCGGGAGGTCACATCCCTGTCGATCCCCCTGTATCCCCGGAAGCGCCCCTTGTCGTCGAAGACCGGGACGCCACTCGTCTCGAGAACGACCGTGCGGCCGTCCTTCGTGACGTGCCGGTTCTGAAACCCCGAGAAATTTTCCCCGCGGGATGCGAAGCTCATCATCTGGATCCCGAATTCGTTGGCGTCCGGGGGATGCATGAAATCGCGGGGGCGCTTCCCCAGGACCTCGGCCGGTTCAAAGCCGAGGAGGTCCTTCACTTTCGGGCTTGCGTACGTGTAGCGGCCCGCTGCATCGGTCTCCCAGATCCAATCCGGGATCGCCTCGACCAGGGACCGGAATCGCCGTTCACTCCGGTACAGCGCATTCTCGGCCTCTTTGCTGCGGGTGATATCCGTGAAGCTGGTCACCACAGCGTACGGGAGTTCGTCTCCCGCTCTGACGAGCGGTTGTGTATTGATCGAAATCCACCTGCGGTCACCGGCAGGGGTCCTGAACCCCAGGACGTTGTCTGTGCACGGCTTCCCTGTATGCAGGGAGACCAGGGCGGGAAACTCACCGGGAAGGAATGTGCTTCCGTCTTCATGGATGGGATCCATCTCTTTTCCCAGGTAGGGCCATCCCCCCAGTTCTGCCGCGGACAGGTCAAGTATGCGCAGCGCGCTCGGATTCCAGCTGCTCAACGTCCCCCGGGCATCGTGGAGCATGATCCCGTCCCCCATCCCCGCAATGATCGCGCGATGACGCTCCTCGCTCTCCCGGAGTGCAGCCTCCGTCCGCTTCCGGTCGATGGCGAGCGCGATGTGTCGCGAGACGTAGGTGAGGATATCCTGCTCGTTCCTCCCGAAGCGTATCGCATCAGAGTAGCTCTGAATGACAATGACGCCGACTGCCCTGTCGCCCTCCATGAGGGGGACTCCAAGCCAGTCGACGGACGCACCCCCAAGGAGCACAACTTCGCCTCTGTCCACGAGGTTCTGGAATACGTCGGGTGTTGCGAGCAGCGGCTGTCCCGTGCGCAGCACATACTCTGTCAGTCCCCGGCCCAGTTTGTGCGGCGGCGGAGGGGGGTCGAATTCGTCGACGAAATACGGGAACGTCAGATCCCCGTTCTCCCTGTCGTAGAGTGCGATGTAGAAATTCCGGACGTAGATGAGCTCCCCCAGTATCGTGTGGACAGCCGCGTAGAAGTCTGTCAACAGCGTCACCGAGCTTGCGCGCTCAGTGATCCGGTAGAGGGCATGCTGGAGAGACTCCGCCCGTTTCCTCTCGGTGATATCGACAAGCGTCCCTATGATCGCGGGCCGCCCGTTGTGTACTGTCCGCGTCCCCGCCAGCTCGATGTCGATTTGTGCGCCGTCTTTCCGGAGGGCGTGAAACGTGTCCCAGAGGCGGGGCGTCTCCTCCGCCAGGTGGCGACGTACGCTCTCCTGCAAGCGCGCCCGTTCATCCGGCACGACAGTGTCCGCTACAATCATCCCGCCGGTGAGTTCCAGGGCATCGTACCCCGTGATCTCGCATATTCGCGGGTTCACGTACTTGAACCCGTCGTCCTGAATTATGTAGACTCCGACGAATGGATTCTCGACCAGTCTGCGGAATGTGGCCTCCGTCTCTGCAAGCTGCATCCGCGTGTGTCGATGAGAGGTGATGTCCCTGGAGATTACGACGACATAGCGGATTTCTCTCTTTGCGTCCCGGATTATGTGGCCGCGCGATTCAATGTGTCTCACGGTTCCGTCCGCAAGGAGGAACCGGAATTCCGCACGCTTCCCCTTTCCAGTCCGGACTGTCTGCTGGAAGAGTCTCTCGATCTGATTTCTGTCTTCGGGATGGATTTCGGCGAATGCGCTGGTCCCCCGCAGCGCGTCCGGGTCGCCCAGCACTTCGCGGTACGACGGACTGTTGTAGATCCTCTTTCCGTTCCTGTCGAGTATGACGATCAGGTCGCCCGTGTGGTTGAGTATGAGGTCAAGAAGGCGGTCGCTGCCGATGAGTGAGGAGATGAGCTCGATTGCCGATTGAGGGGTGGATCGTGCTGTGGCCGGTGCTGCGTCTCCGGCTGCATTGCCTGTCGTTCTCTTCATGTCATTCCGATCCGGCCGATCCGGCGCCAGGCCATTCGCAAAAACGCATGACTACTCTCCCTTGATTTGCGAAACACCTGCACACCACTGGTAAATCGACAGAGAGTTACGTACGTATGGTAATAGGAAACGATGTCTAGTGCAACAAGGTGTGATGAATGTCACCCAGCGCGGGGAGGAAGTGTGAGAGCTACGCTTTTCTCAGCAGGTAGACGAACAGGGGGGCTCCAATTGCGGCCGTAACGGCGCCAACGGGTATTTCAGTGGGGGCAAGGGCAATTCTCGCTATGAGGTCTGCCATAACCATGAAAATGGCCCCTGCCAGGAACGAAGCGGGAAAGAGGAGCCTGTGGTCCGGTCCAAAGACTATGCGGCAAATGTGGGGGATGATCAGCCCGACGAAGCCAACCACCCCGCTCACGGAGACGACCATTCCTGTGATGAAGGAGGCCAGAAGGTATGCACCCTTTTTGAGAATGCCGACGTTGACACCGAGCTGCATTGCAGTCTCTTCGCCGGTGGCGATGAGATTGAAACTTTTGGCCTGTGTGTAGAGGGCGAGCGAGGCGANNAAAGCGCTCCGGAGCTCCTGGTTGATCACTGCGACCACGAGCAGGATGAGTGCGTTGAAGAACGCTCCGATCATGACCCCTGCCAGGAGCAATGTATACGTATCGAGCTTCCCCCGCCGGTGGGCGACGGAATACACAAGACCCATGACGGCGGCGGAGCCCGCGAACGAAGCCGCCGGGACAGTGAATATCCCCGCGCCTGCACAGAGCGTCATCGCGAGGATCGCCCCGGCCGTTCCTCCGCTCGAGATTCCGAGAATGTAGGGCTCTGCAAGCGGATTCCGGAGCAGCGCCTGGAAAACCAGCCCCGCAACGGAGAGTCCCGATCCCACGATGATCGCCAGAAGAAGCCGCGGGAGGCGGATTTCCAGTATGATCGTCCGTTCGGCGGCGGAGACGGAATTGCTCCCTGTGAAGGAGCCCGCGACGCTCGCTATCGACACCGGCACGCTGCCGAGGGAAAGTGCGATCAGCGATGCCAGCAGCAGAGCCGCCGTCAGCCCGGCGACAACGACGAATGCCCGGCGGGGAGTCAGTGGTGAGTGCGTCACGTGCCGCGTTTCCTTCTCCCTGGTACCGGCCGGACCTTGTCCCACATTGCCCGCACCAGCTCGCTGACTCCTGCCCCCGTGACCGCCGAGATGCGCAGTACCGGAGTGGTCCCGAACCGGAATTTCGACAGGGCTTTCATTCCCCCGGCATCGAGGAGATCAGTCTTCGTGAAGACGGCTATCCGCGGCTTCTTCAAAAGTTCTTTCTTGAAGAGCTTGAGTTCATTGAGGAGTGTCCGGTAGTCCCCGCCCGGGTCCTCGCGCGTGCAGTCGATGAGAAACGCCAGGACCTTTGAGCGTTCGATATGCCGGAGGAACTGAATGCCGAGCCCCTTCCCCAGATGGGCTCCCTGGAGGATGCCGGGGATGTCGGCGAGGACGAAGCTCTCCCCCTCATCGACGCGGACGATGCCGAGGTTCGGTACGAGCGTCGTGAAAGGATAGTCGGCGATCTTCGGCCGGGCGGCGGACACCACGGAGATGAGCGTTGATTTCCCTGCATTCGGGAAGCCGACAAGGCCGACATCTGCGAGAAGCTTCAATTCGAGCTCGAGATCCCGCTCCTCCCCCTCTTCACCCTGTTCGAACTGACGCGGTGCCTGGTTTGTCGCCGTGGCAAAGGCGGCATTCCCTTTCCCTCCCCGTCCTCCGGCTGCAGCGATGGTCTCATCTCCGTCAGTGAGGAGGTCGGCGAGGATATTGCCCGTCGCCGCTTCACGTATGACAGTCCCGGCCGGAACTTCGAGTGTTATGTCTTCCCCGCTCCTCCCGGTCTTGTTCGAGCCGAGCCCGTGTTCCCCCCGCGGCGCCTGGTAGTTTCTCCTGTACTGGAAGTCGAGGAGCGTTGCCAGATGGCGGTTGGCCCGTATGATCACCGACCCCCCCCGTCCGCCGTTTCCGCCGTCCGGGCCCCCCTTGGGGATGAACTTCTCCCGCCTGAAACTGACGCACCCGACCCCGCCGTTCCCCGCCGCGACGTGGATGCGGGCGATATCGATGAACTTCATGACCCGCCCTCCTCCGCGCCCAGGTAGCGGCGGTGGATAGCATCCGTGAATTCCACCACGTCAGGGTCGAATGGGTCGAGCCCGTTGCTCATGTACAGCGTGTTGAGAAGGCGGGATGCGTCTCTCCATGTCGCGGAATCGTTCAGCGATGAGATGAGCTCTTCATACCGCTCCTCATCCCTGTCGAACAACCGCCTGACGAACCTGCTCCTGAAGTGACCCTGTATCAGTTCGCGGAGATCGGTGAGCCCTGCCGGGGGCTCGGATCCGGCGAAGAGTCTCTCGTATGATTCCGGGATCCTTGGCCTCTCCGGCCGGGGAGGCGGTTCGTCCTGGAGAGGCCGGTCATCTCTCCCGTCCGGCTCTTCGGTGACGAAATCAAAAATCGATGGAGGCTGTATCCCGATTTCCGGTTCGTCCTCCTGGAGCTCGTCTGCCGAAAAGAGTGCTTCAGACTCCGGAGCCTCTTCTCCGCTTCCCCCGCCTGCGGCGTCCGCAGGCTGAGCTTCCGTCTGAGCGACGGCGGGGGGAGGAGTAGGTGCATCGGCCCCTCCGAGGTAGAGATCCTCGACGAGCGTCGTGAGTTCATCGAGCGTGATCTCCGTCCGCTGGCGTATGCGGCAGATGCTCTCGATATAGTCCCGCAGGATGTTCATCTTCTTGTCTTCGAAGAAGACGAGTATCGGTTTGAGGGGAATGCTGACGTCGGGAGGCGTGTCGCGAAGCAGAAGGAAATCGAATATCGGTTTTGCCAGGAGCGCGAGCTCTCTGGCGTTATGCTGCTTCACGATCTGATCATCGATCCTGATCAGCATCGTCCGGAATTCCTCTGCTGTAATATCCCTGGTCCCCCTGCGCTGCAGGATCTTCTGGATCAACGTCCTGAAGTAGGCGTAATCAACCGTGCAGCCGAGCTTTGCCACGACATCCTGTGCGCTCATGATCCCGGCCGATTCGAAAACGAAATGCTCGATCGTCCACTGGGGGCGGCAGAGATAGTTCTCCAGAAAATGGATCGCGTTTTCGAGCAGGGAGATGTATTCATCGCGCGGGAATCTGTAGAGTGCGGACATCGACGCGATGAACGCCCGTCCGTGGCGGCGGACGTCGGATGCATGCCGGTCCACCCGGGAGAACTTCGGGGAAGCGAACAGCTCTGTCTCGAGCCAGCGGACGGTCTCCGCCTGCATGTAGGTCTTGATCCCGCGTGGGATGTCGGCGGCTGTTATCTCCCGGAGGAGGATGGCCTCCCTGTCTCCTATCGTGCGCACCAGGAGTGTCGCCAGGATCGTGTCGGTCTCGTGTTCGAGCATGGTCAGCCGGGTTTTTTCTTCAGAACGGCCCTGACTCGGTCGATTTCCTTCCGGGCGGCCGACTTGAATGTCTCGTCGATCCCCGCGCGGTCCACGATCTGTTGGTACATCGTCAGCGACTGATCGAATCGTCCCATCTTCTCGTACGACTGGCCGGACATGTAGAGCGAATTTGCCGTCCAGTCGATCTTCCCTTTCTTCGTGACGAGATAGGGGACTTTCAGAAAGTCAAGTATCGCCTGCTGGTAATCCCCCTTGTGGTAATTGGCTTCCGCGATATAGTAGCGGATCTCCCCCTCAAGATCGCTCCCCGCCTCGTCCAGCAGCGACTGGAGGTGCAGCGCCGCCTGGTCGTAGTAGCCGAGGTGATCGTAGAGCATCCCGATCTTGATCTTCTTGTCGAGTGCGTCATCCGCGTTCGGGTAAAGCTCGAGATACCTCCTTGCGAGCGTCAGCGCTCCGTCGTACGCGGCCGCCACCTCGTATGTTTCAATCAGGTTGCTCATTGCGGAGGGAACGAGTTCCTGGTCCGGGTGCGGGTCGTCGACGACAACCCGGTAGTGCTTGATCGCCTGGTCCCATTTCTCCGCACTGTAGTACAGGTTGCCCAGCGCGAGGTGCACGCGCATGATGACGGCGGCCTGCGGATGGGATGCAAGCAGTCCTTCGAGGTGCTCGACCGCCTCAGCGGGCTTCTCTGTCGCTTCGAGCGCTTTCCCGATCCAGTACATTGCCGTCGGACCGGACGGGGAATCCTCGAATTTGTCCGCGACGTGCCGGAACGCCTTCATCGCGCCGGCGTATTCTTCCTTGCGGAACAGGAGCAGTCCTTTTTCGAGTTCGAAGAGCGCGATGTCGTCGCGCCCTTCTCCGTACTTCTTGTCGAACGCCGCGATGGCCTTCTCCGCATTCTGTCCTTCGCCGCTGCGGATCATCGCAAGAACGATGCGGGAGTCGTAGTATTGCCGTTCGGTGTCTCCCGCGGCCGTTACGGAGAGCTGCGTGTATTCTCTGATGGCGTCCCGGTAATCGCCGCTCTCGAAGAGCAGGTCTGCGATGTCGCGCGTCACGGCGGCTCCGGGGGCCGCCTTCTCTGCCTGGCGGAAGTACGATGTCGCAGCCTCCCGCAGCCCTTCGGCGCGGTAGATCAATCCAAGCGTGGTATATGCCTCTCCGGCGATCGCTCCGGTCTGGTCCCTCGCCAGCACCGCCGCAAGGAAGCGCTTTGCCTGTGCGGCATTGCCAGCCTCCCTGTGGAGCTTTCCGAGAGCCAGGAGGACCGAGACTGACGGTTCCCCGTCCCCGATCGGGTCTTCCGTCTGTCGTTGGTATATCCCGGCATACGCCGCGAGCCCCGCATCGGTCTCTCCGGCCGCCGCGAATGCTTCCCCGAGCTTCTCCTGCGCCTGGAGGGCGGGCGTCGCGTACGCAAACTCGGAGGTGAGGTTCTGATAGAACCCTGCAGCCAGGAGCGGTTTCCCCTGCTTCATCGCCAGGTCTCCGAGCTTCGACAGCACTTCGGCCGCGTGCGCGCTCGCAGGGTACTCCGCGAGAAAACGGGTTCCCGCGGCAAGCGCCGTATCTGGTCCATCAAGGCGGAAGAGAAGTCCGAGGTTTCTGTACGACGCTTCTTCAGCGATTGTGCGATCCCTGGCCGTCCGCCCGGCCTCCGCGTACTCCACGCCAGCCGCGGCGAGGCTGTCGGCCTTCTCATAGAGTTTTCCCATCGTCAGCCGGACGACATCGCTCATGGGGAACGACGGATCCCGGATCATCAGCTCCGCCGCCGCCTGGGTGCCGGCGGCCAGCGTCGTCGCGCTCAACCGGAAGACCGCCAACAGGGCCCGGTTTGAATCGGCTGCCGCCGCGGGCGATCCGAGGCAGGCACGGTACGCGTCGATTGCACGGGGAACCTCCTGAGGGTCCCGCCAGCTCAGGTACTCCAGGCTCTGTGCCTTGTTCCATAAAGCCTGCCGGGCGCGGTCGCCGCTCAAGGCGGCGTCGAGGGCGTTCCCGAACTGTTTCGCGGCGGCCGCGTAGCTCTTGAGGTCGCTGAAGTAGATCTCTCCGAGCCTGTAGGCCAGGTCCGCCTTGTCCTTTTCCGAGACCACGTCGCCGACAAGGAGGGCGAGCTTCTCCAGACCGGCGTCCTTTTCCTTCAGTTCAAACGTCTCGATGATCTTCAGGCGTTCATCCGCCTCGCTCCGGAACTCGGAAGCGGGATACCTGGCGATCAGCTCCCTGTACGTCTGGAGCGCGCGGTCGAATTCCCTGAGCTGTTCATGCGCGCGCGCGGCCCCGGCCAGAGCATCGTCGGCTACGGCAGATGAGGGATAGCGGGCGGCGATCTGTTCGAAGATCGACACCGCCTTCCTCAGGTCGGCCAGTCCGCCGGCACAGAGCCGCGCTTCGCGGAGGAGTATCTCCGGCGTTGCCGGATCTTCCGGATTGGCGTCGGTGAACGCTTCGAAATACTGCAACGCTGCGGGAAGGTTTTTCTGCTCCTCGGCATTGAGCGCGAGTTTCAACCGCGCGCGTCGTTTCAGAGGGTCGGCTCCCCCGGATTTGAGGAGACGGTTGCACACATCGTTCGAGCGCCGGTAGTCCTTCGCATGCGCTGCGGCGGCGGCGAGTTTCCAGAGCACCTCTGGGGTCCGTTCCCCCTGCGGAACCGCGGTAAGGTATTTCTCGTACGAGGCGGCCGCCGCTCCGTATTCCCCCAGCGCCGCCTGGGCGTCCCCGCTCGCGATCAGGGCATCGCGGACGAGAAGAGAGTCCGAAGCCGATTTCTCGGCGATCGCCTTCCTGAACCATTCCAGCGCCTCTGCGTTTTTCCCCCCTGCCGCGACGAGCTTCCCCAGATTGAGATACGCTCCCTGGACCGCCGAGCTCTTCGGGTACTTGGTGATTATTTCCCGGTAATTTGACTGCGCATTGTCCGTTCTCCCCGTTGCCTGGGAGATGTTCCCCAGGATGAGGAGCGCCCCGGCGCGGGCGTCGGGAGAGGGGTCCCCCTCGATCACGCGTTTCAGTTCGCTCTGTGCCTGGTCGTAGTTCCCCTCCTCGAAATAGATCTGGCCGAGTTGCGTTCGGGCCGCCAGGACCGCGTCGCTGGCCGGGTATTCCTGCAGAATGACACGGAGCGTCCTGCGCGCGTCGTCGTGCGCCCCGCTGAGGAGGAAGTACTTCGTCGCCTTCAGGAGTGCCCCGGGTGCCAAGTTACTTCTCGGATGGAACACCTTAACGCGCTCAAAGGCGAGCGCCGCTTCCCTGTATGTCCCGAGGGCCGCGTAGGACTCCCCGACGTTCCACCATGCCTCCGGCGCTTTCGGGTTGTCCTGGTACGTGAGTGCAAACGACTGGAACGTGAGGCGCGCGTCCTCGAACTTTCTGAGTTTCAGCTCTGCGAGGCCCAGGTAGAAGCGCGCGTCGATTGCCTGCGTGGCCGTCGGATAGGCGCCGATGAACTGTCTGAGCTGTTCCGAAGCGAGATCGTACAGGCCGTCGTTAAAGAGATTTATCGCGAGCTTAAAATCGGCGTTTTCCTTGGAGTTCTGGGCAGCCGTGGTAGCCGGTCCGGCCAGAAGCAGTGGGAATGCAAGCAGGTGGAGGATTACTCGGTGCAGTCGCATAGCGTAGTGACAAACTTACAACATATTTGCCAGTGGCGCAAGGCGAGGTCGAGACGGTCAGATGAGCTTTGCCCTCAGGTATTCGGAGTTGAGCCGGGCGATGTGCGCGACGGAGATCTGTTTAGGGCACTCTGCCTCACAGGCATAGGTGTTCGAACAGGCGCCGAAACCTTCCGCGTCCATCCGGGCGACCATGGCTTCCACGCGCTGCTGGCGTTCCGCGTGCCCCTGCGGCAGGAGCGCGAGTTGCGAGACTTTTGCGGCGACAAAGAGCATGGCCGACCCGTTCTTGCATGCCGCGACGCACGCGCCGCAACCGATGCAGGCCGCCGCATCCATTGCCTCCTCGGCCACGGGCTTCGGGATCGGGATGGCGTTGGCGTCCGGGACCCCCCCGGTCCTGACCGAAACGAATCCTCCCGCCGCCATGATCCTGTCGAAGGCGGAGCGGTCGACCACGAGGTCCTTTATGACCGGGAACGGTTTCGCCCGCCAGGGTTCGATCGTGATGGAATCGCCGTCGTGGAATGTCCGCATATGAAGCTGGCAGGCGGTCACTCCCTTGAGGGGGCCGTGCGCCCTGCCGTTGATGTAGAGGGAGCACGTGCCGCAGATTCCCTCCCGGCAGTCGTGATCGAATGCGATGGCTTCATCCCCTTTCCGGACGAGGTCCAGGTTCAGGAGGTCGAGCATTTCGAGGAAGGACATGTCGGGAGAGACGTCAGGGAGAGTGTAGCGGGCGAAGCGTCCTTCGGAATTCCTGTCGTTCTGACGCCAGACGTTGAGCGTGATGGTCATGGTACCTGACATTGCGCGTCACTCCTCATTTATAACTGCGTTGGCTGGGTTTCACGTATTCAAATTTCAGCGGTTCCTTGTGCAGCTTCGGCGATCGGTTCGGTCCTGCGAACTCCCATGCGGCGACGAACGAGAACTTCGAGTCGTTCCTTTTCGCCTCGCCTTCCTCCGTCTGGTGTTCCTCGCGGAAGTGCCCGCCGCACGATTCGTCGCGAAGAAGGGCATCCCGGACCATCAGCTCGGCAAGTTCCAGAAAATCCGCCAGGCGGTGCGCCTTCTCGAGCTCCTGGTTGAAACCGTCAGGCGAGCCGGTGATCGTGACGTCCTTCCAGAACCGCTCGCGGAGCGCGGGGATGAGCGTCAGGGCTTTCTTGAGTCCCGCCGAGTTTCTGCCCATACCGCAGTAGTCCCACATGATCTTGCCGAGCTCCTTGTGGAGCACGTCCACCGGGGTCTTGCCCCGCACGTCGATGAGCTTCTTCGTGAGGCCGGCGACCGCCGCCTCGGCTTCCTTGAATGCCCCGCCCGCGGTGTCGACCTTCTGGAACCTGGTGGTGGCGAGGTAGTCGCCGATCGTGTAGGGGATGATGAAATACCCGTCGGCCAGTCCCTGCATGAGGGCGCTTGCGCCGAGACGGTTGGCGCCGTGGTCCGAGAAATTCGCCTCCCCCAGGACAAACAGCCCGGGGATCGTCCCCATGAGGTTGTAATCGACCCAGAGCCCCCCCATTGTATAATGGACAGCAGGGTAGATCCGCATCGGGGATTCGTAGCCGTCCTCCCCCGTGATCTGTTTATACATGTCGAACAGGTTGCCGTACTTCTCGGCGACCCACGGCTTGCCGTTCCGCTTGATTGTGTCCGAGAAATCAAGGTAGACCGCCAGCCCGGTGGTCCCGACCCCGTGCCCCTTGTCGCACATCTCCTTGGCCCGCCGCGAGGCGACATCGCGCGGGACCAGGTTGCCGAACGACGGGTAAAGCCTCTCGAGGTAATAGTCCCGTTCCTCTTCCGGGATCTGGTTCGGCGCGCGTTTGTCGCCCCTGGCCTTCGGGACCCAGATGCGCCCGTCGTTTCGGAGGCTCTCGCTCATGAGCGTAAGCTTTGACTGGTGTTCGCTGGCCACCGGGATGCATGTCGGATGAATCTGCGTGAAGCAGGGGTTCCCGAAAAATGCCCCGCGCTTGTGCGCGCGCCAGGTTGCGGTGGCATTGCACATCTTCGCGTTCGTCGAGAGGAAGAACACGTTGCTGTAGCCCCCGGTGGCGAGTATGACGGCGTCCCCCGCGTAGGATTCGAGCCGCCCGTCGACCATGTTGCGCGCGATGACCCCGCGTGCCTTGCCGTCGGCGACCACGAGGTCGAGCATCTCGCGCCTCTCGACGAACTTCACCGTCCCCAGCCCCACCTGGCGCATCAGGGCGGAATACGCGCCGAGCAGCAGCTGCTGNNGCTGGCCCGTCTGCCCGCGCGCGTAAAAAGTCCGCGACACCTGGGCCCCGCCGAACGAGCGGTTGTCCAGGAGACCGCCGTATTCCCGCGCGAAAGGGACCCCCTGCGCAACGCACTGATCGATGATGGCATTGCTCACCTGGGAGAGCCTGTAGACGTTGGCTTCCCTCGCGCGGTAATCCCCCCCCTTCACCGTATCGTAAAACAGGCGGTACACGCTGTNNTCGCCGTCGTTCGGGTAGTTCTTCGGAGCATTGATCCCTCCCTGCGCGGAGATGCTGTGTGCCCTTCGCGGGGACTCGTGATAGGAGAGCGCCGTGACCTGGTACCCCAGTTCGGCGAGCGATGCCGCGGCGGAGGCGCCGGCAAGCCCCGTGCCAACGACAATGATATGATACTTCCTTTTGTTTGAGGGGTTTACCAGCTTCATGGCGAAGCGGTGGTTGTCCCATTTCTGCTCAATGGGACCCGCCGGTATCTTGGAATCTAATGTCATGGTCTGTGTCCCTGTTAGTGAGCCAGGAGAAAATAGAGCGGCAGCACGGCGAACGCGATCGGGATCATGAGCCAGAAAACGGCCGCGGTCGCGGCAATCAGTGTCTCGTATTTCCTGTGCCTGAGGCCGAATGTCTGGAAGGCCGACTGGACCCCGTGTTTCAGATGGTAGGCCAGGAACGCCAGCGCCACAAGGTAAAAGGAGACATACAGCGGACTCTGAAACGCTTCGTACACGCGTTCGTACATGGAAATCCCGTCCGGGAAAAACCTGGACCTGACGAAAAACGTGTTGACGTGAATGACAAGGAAGATCAGCACGAACGCCCCTGTCCAGAACGCGGTCCGGGAAGAAAGCGTGCTGTTCTCCGCCGGCCGGTTCACCGCGTATCTGACGGGGCGTGCGAGCCGGTTGGAGATCCACAGCCATCCGCCGACGAACGCATGCAGCAGGAACCCTGCGAAGAGAATGATCTCGAGGGGACGGATCAGCGGGTACGTCGCCATGAAATCAGCGTACGAGTCGAATGTCGATCCGCGGTCCTGTTTCAGCAGAAAGAGATTCAGGTAAAGATGGACGACGAGGAAGCTGCAGAGGAAAAAGCCTGTCAGCCCCATCATAAGCTTTCGCCCGACCGAGGAGGTGTAAAACGAGGCGATCTTGTTCATAGTGGATGTCCCGGAACGACGGTGAGGGTGAAGAACTGGAACGAGTCAGGTTGGCAATCGTGGGTCGAAATTACGAAATATCGCGGAAGAGTGCAAATGGAAACGCCGCTCACTCGGCTGCCGCGGGGCGGACGAACCGGACGACGGATATCAGACTTCCGGCGAGCCCGAGGAGCATCCCCGTTCCCACCACCGCGGCATAGAACAGGGGCGGCATGCGGAGATAGGGAGCGAATTCCTCGGAGACGAGCTTTGTGGCGTATTCGAACAGGAGGAGCATGAGTCCTGCGGAGGCGAGTCCTCCGAGTAATCCCTGCATGAGCCCCTCAATGATGAACGGGCGCCGTATGAAACCCCGTGTTGCGCCGACGAGCTCCATGGTGCGGATCAGTCTGCGCTTCGCGGTGATCGCCAGCCGTATCGTGTTTGCGACAAGGAATATCGCCGTCAGGCTGACCGCGATCCCGAGCCCGAGCATCACCCTGTTCACGCTCGCGGCACGCTGGTCGATCATCTCAAGAAGGGCCCGTCGGTAGAGCACGGTGTCGACTCCCTGAATGGCGGTGATCCGGTCATAGATCGCCATCGTCCTGGCCGATGTCCGGTACGGTTCTTTCAGCGTGATTTTGAAGGAGGGAGGGAGCGGGTTGAAATCGAGGACCTTGGTGATGTCGTCTCCGGTCTCCTGCTTGAAAATCTTCATCGCTTCGTCTTTTGAGACGAAGACCGCCGCTTCGACCCCCTCGAGGGCTGTGATGCGCGACTGGAGGCCGGTGATCTCATCCTCCGAGACCGGTTCGGTCAGGAACGCCTCCATGTCGAGACGGCTGCGGAGTGTGTCGATGAGCCTCGAAGCGTTGATTGTGACGGCGGCGAATATGCCGGCGAGGATGAGGGAGATGCTGATGGTGGCGACCGACAGCAGGCTCGAGATCTTTGCCCTGCTGAATCCGGAGAGGCTCTCCCGGAGCGTGTATGCGAAGCTCATGGCAAGAGGTCAGAAGTTCGATTCGTCGCGCCAGCGGACGATCCTCCAGGCGTCACTGGCGCTGGAGCGCTGGAGCGTGAGGTTCGCGTAGCCCGAGATCTGCTCGATGTCGCTCGCGTTGAACACAACGGTCAGGTTGAAACCCCGCACGACGTTGACCGTCGTCGATTCCGCCGACGTGGAGATGATGTTGTTCCAGATCAGGTCCAGTTTCTGCGCGTTCTGGAAAAGCCCGTACGTGCTCCTCATCTCCTCGTCCCTTCCCCATGTCTGGTCGACGCTGAGGTCATAGTCACGATACACAAAAATGAACTGCGCGTCAACAAGCGGGCCGTACACCGTTGTGTCCCGGAACGTGTACGCCGCCTGGAAGCACTGGAAGATCCCGTCGACCGTGTGCGGGTCACATGATGCGGCAGCGGCGCCGTCGTCGCGCCCGGGGGCGAATGGATTGAGGCAGCCGGCGCAGCAGAGGCACGCGGGCAGGAACACGGTGAGGAGCGTTCGGAGCAGGAGACTGCCCGATCGGCCCGGTCCCCGCTTCAGTTGCTGAATTTCCCTTTGAACAGGCTCCATGTGATGTCGTTGGTGGTCTTGAAATCCGCCCACCGGTAGATCGTCCAGATGTTGCTGCTGCTCCTCTGGAGGGCGAACTGAAGGTTGCCGCTGGCACGCGACGGGAAACCTGCGACGGTGTTTTCGAAGGTGAGCGTATAATCGTACTCCAGCAGGGCGGAGTCGGCCGCGAGTGAACGCGTCTTCTCCGTCAGGTCCAGTTTCGAGATGGAGGTCGGGGCTGTTCGGGTGGTCAGGTTCTGGAAATAGGCCTGTTCCTCGGCCGGCGACCAGTTCCGGAACAGGGAAGCGTACAGGGCCGTACCTTCGGAAGACGGGACGAAGAGGAACACGTGGACGCCCGCGAGCGGGTCGGCCAGGCACTGCACGTAGTTCGACACGCTCTTCTGCTCGATGGCGTTCTGCAGATTGCTGATGACGATCAGGGGGTCGGTCGGGGGAAGGAACGTCTGGCTGGATTGCGTCGGCGACTCGGGAGCCCTCGGCTCGAACAGCCCGCATCCGGTTCCGTACTGTGCGAGTCCGAGAGCGAGGAGGAGGAATGCCGCACTCCCTCCGGGGGGGTTCATAATGAGATCCTCCCTTCCAGCGCTCTGCTCAGCGTTGCCTCGTCGGCAAATTCGAGATCGCCGCCCACGGGGAGCCCGCGCGCGATGCGCGAGACCCCGACTCCGAGCGGCTTCAAAAGCCTCGTCAGGTAGATCGTCGTCGCCTCACCTTCGACGTTCGGGTTCATCGCCAGTATAACCTCCGCCACGTCGGTGTTCACCCTCACCAGGAGTTCCTTCACCTTGAGCTCCTCGGGTCCGATCCCGTCGAGCGGCGAGAGCGACCCGCCGAGAACGTGGTACAAACCCTTGAATTCGTTGGTTTTTTCAAGGGCGATGACGTCATTGGGTTCTTCCACCACGCAGATGACGGTCCGGTCCCGCTTGGAGCTCGCGCAGATCGCACAGGGATCCCCTTCGGTGATGTTGCAGCAGACCGAGCAGTACCGGATCCGGTCCTTGACATTGACGAGGGCCTTGGCCATCCGGAGAACCTCCTCCCGCGGCTGCTTCAGGACGAACAGCGCGATCCTCTGCGCGGACTTTCGTCCGATCCCGGGGAGGCGGGAGAATTCTTCGATGAGTTGCTGCAATGCTTCGGAAGTGTACAGCATGACGTTGTCTCGAAGTTAACCGGAAGGTGGAGAGGGGCGCGAGGGACGACCGCGGCCCGGGTGTCAGAACCCCGGGAGTTTCAGCCCGGGGATGTTCGGGAGCATGCCGTTCGTGGCCTTGGACATTTCCTCTTGGGCCATCTTGCCGGCTTCATCGAGGGCCTTGTTTGCGGCGGCGAGGACCAGGTCCTCCAGCATCTCAATATCCGCCGGATTGACGACTTCCTTGTCGATGGTGATCGCCGTGAGGTGCTGTTTGCCGTTGGCGGTCACCCTGACCATTCCTCCGCCGGCTTCCCCGGCGACGGTCTTCGCTTCCAGTTCCTGCTGGATCCGGGACATAGCATCCTGCATTTTCTGGATCTGTTTCATCATCCCCTGCATGTTCGGCAGACCGGGCATCGTGAATCCTCTCTGCTCCTGATTGAGTGAACGTCCCTGTTCTCTATATATATCGGTTTTGAGAGGGAAAGTCAAACAGGGCGGGGGGGAACGAGTCCGATATGCTGCATCCCCCGCGTAGAAGAAGTCCGGTCGCGAGAGAAAGCATCACCATCGTTCATCCCCCTGCGCCCGATTCTGTTCCGATGCCGGTATCTCTCCGCTTTCCGATCGACTTCCCCTGCCTCACACGCACCCGGTCCCTGAGTGACCATTTCCTTGACTTTCTGGGGTAAATCAGTTAAATTTTCCATTCAGGTTGATTATGTCTCCTTCAGGAGACTGCAATTCACCACGCGAAAGTCCACTCCTTGGGAAAAGGTCCACAGCAGGCGTCGGGGGAAGACCGGAAGGTCCAGGAAAAGCTGCGGACGGGGGGCGAAATCCCCTGCCATATCGCAATCATCATGGATGGCAATGGCCGNNGGGATGCCCCGGATCGCCGGTCACACCGAAGGGGTTGAATCGGTTCGCGACACGGTGGAGGCGTGCGGGCAGCTCGGGGTGCAGTACCTGACGCTCTACGCCTTCTCGACGGAAAACTGGAAACGGCCGCAGGAGGAAGTGTCACTCCTCATGCGGCTTCTCCTGAAAGCCCTGAAGGACGAGACCGACAGGCTCAACAGGAACAACGTGCGAATTCAAGCGATCGGCGAGATCGCCGCCCTGCCTCAGGAAGTCCAGAACGAACTCCTGGAAGATATACAGAAGACGAAGGACAACACGGGCCTCACGCTTGTTCTTGCGCTCAGTTACAGCGGACGCTGGGATCTCACCCGCGCGGTGAGGAAAATTGTGCATGAGGCCGCGGAACGCAGGATCACCGGGGAGCAGGTGACGGAAGAGCTTCTGGGCTCGTTCCTCTCGACGGCGGGCATCCCCGACCCTGACCTGCTCATACGGACCAGCGGAGAGTTCCGGATCAGCAATTTTCTCCTCTGGCAGCTGGCGTACACGGAGATTTACATCACCCCGAAATTCTGGCCGGGCTTCCGGCGGGACGAACTCTACGCGGCGGTGCGCGATTACCAGAAGCGGGAAAGGCGGTTCGGGATGGTCAGCGAGCAGGTCCGTCCGGCTCCGCCCGAAGATGCGCGGTTCAACAGGCTCATCAAGAGCGTCACAGGACTCTGACATGAAGACGGCAGCGGCGGTGCTGGTGGTCGCAGGATGTGTCCTGTGTTCCTCTCTCAGCGCTCAACAGAAGACCCCTCCCCAGGAGGTCTTCAAGATCCTCGGTATCTCCGTCGAAGGCAATACGCTCGCGGATCCGGCCGCAATTATCGCCAATGCCGGTCTCAAGGTCGGAGATGAAATCACCGTTCCCGGGGACCAGATCGGACAGGCGATCAGGCGGTTGTGGGGCCTGAAACTGTTCGACGATGTCCAGGTATCCATCGACAGGCGGGCGGGGAACGGCCTCTATGTCCTCCTCGCGGTCAGGGAACTTCCGCGATTTGACCATACGGAATTCGTCGGGCGCAAGGAAGTGAGCGAGGACGATATTAACAAGAAGATCGCCCTTGTCAAGGGGCAGGTTTTCCAGCCGCAGGAAACCATCCGCATCCAGAAGGAGATCAAGAAACTCTACGAAAAAGAGGGTTACCTCCTGGCCGTGATCAAGGTCGAAGCGGTCAGGATGGACACTCTGAAGAGCCGCGTTGTCCTGAGGATCACGATCGATGAGGGGAACGAAGTCCAGGTCGACCACATCATGTTCCAGGGAAACACCGCCTTCACCGACGGAGACCTGCGCGGGGCGATGGACGAGACTTCGGAGAAGCACTGGTGGAAGTTCTGGTCGTCGGCGAAGTTCGACCGGAAGAAATACGGCGAGGACAAGAAGAAGATTCTGGAATTCTTCCAGAAGAACGGGTACCGCGACGCGCAGGTCCTCGGAGATTCGATCTGGTACTCGGCGTCAAAGGAGGATATGGACATCCTCATCCGGGTGAAGGAAGGAGCCCAGTACAGGATCCGGCGGATCACATGGCAGGGGAACACCGTGTACTCCGCGGACGAGCTCAACCAGCGGCTCGGGATGATCTCCGGAGAGATCTACAACCAGGAGAAGTTCGACCACAACCTCCGCGGGAACGAATCGCAGAACGACGTCGCGTCGCTGTACCTTGATAACGGGTACCTCAGGGTGAATCTCGAACCGACCGAGACGCGGGTGGGCGACGACTCCGTCGATATCACGATCAACGTGTATGAGATGAACCAGTTCAAGATCGGGCACGTCAGCATCCGCGGAAACACAAAGACACAGGAAAAGGTCATCCGCCGTGAGCTCTATACCAGGCCGGGGGACTATTTCAGCCGCGCGGCGATAATGAGGAGCATCCGCCAGCTCTCCGTCCTGAACTACTTCAATCCGGAGAAGATCAAGCCTGACTACAACCTGGTGGACGACAAGACGGTCGACCTCACATACGACGTTGAGGAAAAATCGAGCGACAACATCAACGCGTCGGTCGGGTACAGCGGGGCCTTCGGCGTGACGGGAGCGCTGGGGTTCACGATCAACAACTTCTCCATAAGCGAACCGCTCACCGGCGGGGCCGGGCAGATCCTGAATTTCGAGTGGCAGTTCGGCGAGGGGTCGCGTTTCAGGACATTCAGCCTGGGATTCACGGAGCCATGGCTGATGGGGGCGCCGACCCTGCTGGGGGTGACCCTGTTCGACACCCGTCAGATCTACGGGTTCGATCTGCAGCAGACCGGCGCGTCGATACGGATCGGCCGCCGCTTCAGGTGGCCCGACGACTTCTTCCGCGGAGACTGGATCCTGAACGGCCAGTTCAACAATGTGCGCGCCGGCGAGGGCATCTACCGGGAAGGTGTATCGCAGCAGGTGAGCCTCACGCAGATCATCACCCGGAACAGCATCGACAACCCGATCTTCCCGACGTATGGATCGAATGTGTCCCTGTCGATCCAGATGTCCGGAGGGCCTGTTCTTCCCGGGAACATCAACTTCACGAAGTGGATTTTCTCGTCGGAATGGTACCTCCCGATGTTCAACAGCTCGCGCGTGGCGCTGTACTGGAGTTCGATGTACGGTTACCTTGCGCCCATGGGCTCGTCACTCATCAATCCGATCGACCAGTTCATCATGGGGGGGACCGGACTCGGGTATGTCGCCACGACACCGCTGCGGGGATACGATGACCAGTCCATCGGCGTCCGCAACGCGTCGGGGACTGTGGCGTACGGCAATGTGATGACGAAGCAGACGCTTGAGTTGAGGCTCGCGGCGGCGCTCAACCCCATCCCGATCTATTTTCTCCTGTTCGCGGAGGGGGGGAATGTCTTTCCGGCCCTCTCGGAGGCGAATTTCTTCGATCTGAAACGCTCGGCAGGGTTCGGCGCCCGTATCCAGATTCAGCCGATAGGATTGCTCGGGTTCGATTACGGCTACGGGTTCGACAGTGTCCTCCCCGGCACCACAAACGCTTCCGGATGGCATTTCCATTTCCAGTTCGGCCGGGGGTTCTGATGCACCGCCGGGTGTCGTTGTGTACAATAACAATCCCAATCCCATTTCTCATATTGAGGTTCTCGTGAAAACTCGTTCACTTCCCCTTATTGTCGCAGGCCTGCTCCTCTGTGCGTGTTCTGCGGGCGCGCAACAGCGCATCGCCTTCGTGAATTCGACAAAGATCTTCCAGGAACTCCCCGCGGCGCAGGATGCGCAGAAGAGGATCGACGGGCTCGGCAAACCGATGCAGGATTCCCTCGAGGCGATGAAGAAGGACCTCCAGGAGAAATACGCCGAGTACCAGAAGAAGGAAGCGCTCTACAACGATGCCACGAAGAAGAGCGAACAGCAGAAGCTGCTTGAACAGGAGCGGGGCGTCCAGGAATACCAGCTCACCCGGTTCGGCCAGGATGGCTTGCTGGCCAGACGCTCCGAGTCGATCATCAGCCCGATCCGCGATCGGATCAAGGCGGCGATCGGGGCGGTCGCCAAGGAGTTGAAGTACAACTTCGTGTTTGACAAGACCGAGCAGATCCAGATCCTGCTGTACGGCGATCCGAAAGACGATATCACCTTTAAGGTCATCGACAGGCTCAGGCGCGGCTAGCACACACCCGGAGGGGAAGGAATGAGACGAATAGCGGTGGCAGTGCTTCTCGCCCTGGCCTGCACGGGGGCGGCGGCGCAGATGAAGATCGGTCATATCAACTCCGAGACGATCATGCAGACGCTCCCGGAGGCGATTGACGCCCAGAAGTCGGTTGATGCGCTTGTGGCCGGTTGGGAAGCGGACCTGGCGAAGATGCAGGCGGAATGGAAGAAGAAGTTCGACGATTTCGACAAGCGGAAATTGATACTCACGGATCAGGTCCGGGCCGACCAGGAGCGCGAGCTTCGCGAACTGGACCAGAGCATAACCGATTTCCGCAACAAAAAGTTCGGGCAGAACGGCGAGCTCTTCCAGAAGCAGAACGAGATCATGAAGCCGATCCAGAACAAGATGTTCCACGTCCTCGAAGAAATCGCCAAGGACGACGGGTACGATTACGTGTTCGACCGGAGCGGTGAGATCCTGATTTTGTACGCCAACGACAAGTACGACCTGACCCAGCGTGTCCTGCAGCGCATGCAGACGTTTGGGAAATGACCCGTCAATCCGCCCATGATGACCGTCCGTGACATCGCGGCTCTGCTCGGCGCCGCCGTCGAAGGGGATGACGCGACCGGGATCGGGCGGGTCGCGAAGATCGAAGAGGCGGGTCCCGGGGACATCAGTTTTCTGGCCAACCCGAGGTACCGGAAGTACCTTGAGACGACGCTCGCGTCCGCTGTGATCATCGGCAGAACCGTGGAGGCGTCCGGACGGACCGGCCCGTCGCGGCCGGTGTTCCTCCGCGTGGACGATCCGTACACGTCGTTTCTGAAGGTCCTCCTCCTGTTTCACCCTCCCGAAGATCCTCTGCCTCCCGGGATCCACCCCACGGCCGTGGTCGATCCGGACGTGAAGTTCGGCACTGATGTCCGCATCGGGTCCCATGTCGTGGTGGGGGAAAGGAGCCGCATCGGGGACGGAACGATGATCATGCACGGGACCGTCATCGGCCGGGATGTCACCGTCGGCGCGCGAACGCTCCTGTACGCAAACGTGACTGTCCGCGAAGGGTGCAGGATCGGGGATCGGGTGATCATCCATTCGGGGACGGTCATCGGCAGCGACGGTTTCGGTTTTGCGCCGAGACCCGACGGATCGTACGAAAAGATTCCTCAGCTCGGCATCGTGGCCGTGGGCGATGACGTCGAGATAGGGGCAAACTGTACTGTGGATCGGGCGACGATGGGCGAAACCCGCATCGAGAACGGTGTGAAGCTTGATAATCTGATCCAGGTGGCC
The DNA here is from genome assembly GCA_003154425.1 of Ignavibacteriota bacterium. GTDB lineage: Bacteria > Bacteroidota > Ignavibacteria > UBA10030 > UBA6906 > Fen-1273. The sequence continues at coordinate 6,265 of PMDK01000298.1, read as the reverse complement.
CATAACGTGGTCATCGGGGAACACACGGTGATCGCCGCCCAGGCCGGAATCTCCGGGAGCACCAGGATCGGCAAGCGCAATATGATCGGCGGACAGGTGGGGTTTACGGGGCATCTGGCCATCGCCGACGATTCGAAATGGGGGGCACAGTCCGGCGTCCACCGTTCGGTTTCGGCGCCCGGAGGGACGTACATGGGAAGTCCGGCCGTTCCCTTCCGGGAGGCGTCCCGCATCATGGGCGCCATGCCCCAGGTTCCGGAGGCACTGGCGGCAATCCGCCAGTTGAAATCCGAAGTCGAGGCCTTGCGCAGAGAAATTGAGAAGTTGAAGTCCCGGTCGTGAATGCAGTCCAAAAGGTAACTGATCTCCGGAGCCTCCATGCTCGTCCAGCAGCACACGATTAAGCAGCCGGTGTCCATCAGCGGCATCGGTCTCCATACCGGAAGCATCTCGACGATGACGTTCAAACCGGCCCCGGAGAACTACGGCATCCGTTTCCGGCGCATCGACCTCGGGGGTTCACCCGAAGTGCCGGCGGACGTGGACCACGTCGTCGACATTTCGAGGGGCACGACCATCGAAGTGGGCGAGGCCCGGATACACACCGTCGAACATGTCATGGCGGCCCTGGTGGGACTCCAGGTCGACAACGTGCTGATCGAGCTTGACGCCAATGAGCCTCCTGTCGGAGACGGGAGCGCAAAGCCGTATGTGGACGTGCTCCTGAAGGCCGGCTTCGAGAAACAGAACGCTCCGAAGGATTACCTGATCATCGACCAGACGGTCCACTACCACAACGAAGAGAAGAAGGTCGACATCGTCGCGCTGCCGACGGACGACTACCGCATCACGGTCATGGTCGACTATAATAACCCCGCCCTGGGGAGCCAGCACACAGGTCTGTTCAATCTCGAAAAGGAGTTTATCGAAGAGTTTGCCCCCTGCCGGACCTTCTGCTTTCTCCACGAGGTGGAGGTCCTTCACAAGCAGGGACTCATCCGGGGAGGGAACCTCGACAACGCGATCGTGATCGTCGACAGGGAGCTCGACGACGCGGAGATCAAGCGCATCTCCACGAAGCTGGGGATCAAGGATGCCGTCATCCTCGGGAGCAATGGCGTCCTCAACAACAGGCCTCTGCATTTTCCGAATGAGCCGGCACGCCACAAACTCCTTGACGTCATGGGTGACCTCGCGCTCATCGGCGTCCCCCTGAAGGCCCAGATACTCGCCGCCCGTCCCGGCCATGCCAGCAACATCGAGTTTGCCCGGATGGTACGGAAGCTCTACCAGCAGAAGAAACTCATCCGGAGATATCAGCACGAACGGAAAGAAGGGGTGGTCTTCGATATCAACGCGATAAAGAAGATCCTGCCCCATCGCTACCCATTTCTTTTGATCGACAAGATCATCGAGTTCCAGATGGACGAGAAGATTGTCGGTGTGAAGAACGTCACGGCGAACGAGCCCTTCTTCGAGGGTCACTTCCCCGGTCGTCCTGTGATGCCCGGAGTCCTCATCCTCGAAGGACTCGGGCAGACCGGGGGGATCTTGCTTCTCAACGGGATCGAGAACCCCGGCGACAAGCTCGTGTTCTTCATGTCGATCAACAATGCGAAATTCAGGAAACCGGTCCTCCCGGGCGACCAGCTCGTCTTTGAGCTTACAATGGTGAGCAGGAAAAGCAAGATCTGCCAGATGAAGGGCCTCGCCTTCGTGGACGGCACGCTCGTTGCCGAGGCCGAGCTGATGGCGTCGATCGTTCCCCGTAATGAGGTGCCACAGGAGGCGGCGGGCGGGAACAGCGGAGGACCGAATTCCCTCCCCCGATCCACCCCCACAATGAACTGAACCTCTCATGAGCATATCCATTGATCCCCGTGCCGCGGTGAGCCCGAAGGCCCGCCTCGGCACGAATGTTTCTATAGGACCCTTCACGATCGTCGAGGACGGAGCCGTGATCGGCGACGGCAGCACCGTGGGCGGGAACGCGCTTGTCGCTCTCGGTGCGCGCATTGGCAGTGACTGCCGCATCCATCACGGCGCGGTGATCGGTCACGCGCCCCAGGATCTCAAATACAACAACGAACCGTCGACATGCGAGATCGGGGACAGGACCACTGTCCGGGAGTACGCCGTGCTCCACCGCGGGACGGGGGCGGGGGGGCGGACGGTGATCGGGAGCGACTGTTTCCTGATGGCCTTCACGCACGTCGCCCACGACTGCCTTCTCGGGGACCATGTCATCATGGCGAATGCAGCGATGCTCGCCGGTCACATTCATGTCGAAGACTGGGTGACGATCGGCGGGGTGACGCCGGTCCACCAGTTTGTCAACATCGGGCGGCATGCGATGATCGGCGGGGGTTTGCGTGTCCACAAGGACGTCCCTCCCTACATCCTGGCCGGAGGCGAGCCCCTGGTATTCGAGGGGCTCAATTCGATCGGGTTGAGGCGGCGCGGGTTCACGCCGGCGGCCATCGACGCACTTGATCGCGCCTATGCCCTTATCTACAGATCCGGGCTCAACGTCTCGCAGGCGGTCGCACGGATCGGGGCTGACGCGTCGCTTGCCGCCGTCAGGGAGGTGCGGGACGTGATTGAATTCATAGGGAAGAGCAAACGGGGGATCATTTCCGCCCCGCGCCTCAGGCGCTGAGCGATGTCCCTTCCGGGCTGGACATTCATTGATTCGGGCGAGCAGACGGGCGCCGTCAACATGGCGGTCGACGAAACGCTTGCCCGCGCCCTCGCATCCGGTGCGGGGACTCCGTCGCTCCGCCTGTTCCGGTGGCGACCGTGGGCGATCTCGCTCGGGTACAACCAGGTCTCGGGGGAACTCGACGCGCCGCTGTGCGCCCGGGACGGTGTCGATATCGTCCGCAGGCCGACCGGAGGTCGCGCGATACTCCATGCCCAGGAGCTCACCTACAGCGTTGTGATGCCGGCAGGGAGAAGAAGCGTCCTCCAGGTCTACAACGAGATCAGCACCGCGCTTGTGCGGGGCCTTGCCCTCTACGGTGTCGATGTCGCGCTGCAAAAGTCCCAGCCTGATTTTGCCAGGGAATATCGCTCGTCCTCTTCCATCCCCTGTTTTGCGAGCTCTGCCCGCTATGAGATTGAATGGCGTGGAAGGAAGCTCGTCGGGAGCGCGCAGCGCCGGTTCGGCGGGCCGGCGGGCGACGTGGTTTTGCAGCACGGTTCGATCCTCTGCGGGGACGCGCACCTCCGCCTGGCCGATTACCTGGCTGCTCCCGTCGCGCAGGCGCGCGGGCGAATCCTCGCCGCCCTCCGCGAGCGGACGGCCGATCTCGGCATGATCACCGGCCGGCCCGTTGACATGAGCCTTCTCGGCGGGTGCATCCGCCGGGGGTTCGAAGAAGCGTGGGGCCTGGAGTTCACGGCGCCCGCGGGCTTTCATACACAAACGGCATGAGGGATCCATGACCACGGCACAGAAGACGCCCGGGCGCGTCGTGACGACAAAAACCGTCATGACGATGAAGCATGCGGGGGAGAAGATCGCCATGCTCACGGCCTACGATTTCCTCACCGCAAGGTACCTCGATGAGGTGGGGATCGATATCATCCTTGTCGGGGATTCGGTCGGCAACGTCGTGCAGGGTCACGAGACGACGCTTCCCGTCACCGTGGACGACATGATCTACCACGCCAAGGCCGTCAAGCGCGCAGTACGGAACGCCCTGATCGTCGTGGATATGCCCTTCATGTCGTATCAGAACACCATCGATGAGGCCGTGCGGAACTGCGGCCGGGTCATGAAGGAGGTCGGTGTGGGCGCCGTGAAGCTGGAGGGGGGGGAGTATGTTGCCGGGATCGTCAGGCACCTCGTGAAGATAGGCATCCCGGTGATGGGACACCTCGGACTCACGCCGCAGGCGATCAACCGGTTCGGGACGTACGAGGTACGCGCACAGGACAAGCGTGAAGCCGGGCAGCTCCTCCGCGATGCGAAGATACTCTCGGAGGCCGGAGTGTTTTCCCTCGTTCTGGAGAAAATACCGGCGGGGCTGGCGCGGAAGGTGACGGCGGCGATCTCCGTCCCCACGATCGGGATCGGCGCCGGACCCCACTGCGACGGGCAGGTGCTTGTGGTACACGACATGCTCGGCCTGACCGAAGAATTCAGGCCCCGGTTCGTGCGGCGGTACTCGGAGATGGCGGACACGATGCGGGGAGCGTTCCGGAGCTACATCAGCGACGTGAAATCGAAGCAGTTCCCTACGATGAAAGAAAGCTATTAACCCGCTCCTTCAGCAGCGTTGAGTGAGTCTCAAAATGTCCTTCCATGTCCTGATTTCCAACGACGACGGCATCGACGCGCCCGGGATACTTGCCCTCGTGCTTGAAATGAGGAAGATCGCCGAGGTGACGGTGGTGGCGCCCGACAGGCAGCAGAGCGCGGTGGGGCACGCGATCACGATGAATTACCCCCTTCGTGCGATTCCATTCAGGAAGGACGGAGAATTTTTCGGGTACGCGGTCGACGGGACCCCGGCCGACGCGGTCAAGCTCGGCGTTCGGTTCCTGCTGAAGCAGAAACCCGATCTCCTGATCTCGGGCATCAACCACGGCTCGAACACGGCGATAAACATTCTGTACTCCGGCACGGTCTCCGCGGCCACGGAGGGGACCGTCCTCGGCATCCCGTCCATCGCGGTCTCGCTGACAACACACGACCAGGCTGATTTCTCCTATGCGGCGAAGTTCGCCGCCCGGCTCGCCGGGCGGGTCGTGGCGGAAGGACTCCCGCAGGGGACGCTTCTCAATGTCAACGTCCCCGCGGTACAGGAGGAAAAAATCTCGGGGGTGCGTGTCACCCGTCAGGGGAATTCTTCGTGGGAAGACACGTTCGATGTCAGGCGCGATCCTGCGGGGAGGGAGTACTTCTGGTTGACGGGGAGCATGGCGATCAGGGACACGGACCCTGAGACCGACCAGATCGCCGTCCGCGATAACTTCATTTCGGTGACTCCCATTCACTACGAGCTGACGGACCGGGTCCTGCTCGAGAGAATGAAGCACTGGTCCCTGGGGGATCTCAAGTAGAATTCGTTCTCAATTTTCGATCCTTCATCCTCTATCTCCCATCAAGTCGTTCGACGTGAATGAAAAGAATCGGCGTGTACACCAGCGGCGGAGACGCACCGGGGATGAACGCCTGTGTGCGCGCGGTCGTCCGCACCGGCCTCTATAACGGCTGCGAGGTGATCGGCATCCAGCACGGATATGAAGGGATGATCGAGGGGAATTTCGTCGATCTGGGTGCCCGCTCGGTCTCGAACATCATTCAGCGCGGAGGGACGATCCTCCGCACTGCCCGGTCGGAACCGTTCCGCACCGCGGAGGGGCGCGCGCGCGCGGCCGCGCAGCTCAACAAGGCGGGTATCGAGGGGTTGGTGGCGATCGGGGGTGACGGCACATTCCAGGGGGTCGTGGCTCTTATTGAGGAACACGGAGTGGCGGCGATCGGTGTGCCCGGGACAATCGACAACGATCTGTTCGGCACCGACTTCACCATCGGATACGACACCGCGGTAAATACGGCGATGGAAGCGATCGACAAGATACGGGACACGGCCGCCTCCCATGACAGGCTCTTTTACGTCGAAGTGATGGGAAAGGATGCCGGTTTTATCGCGCTCGACGTCGGTATCTCCAGCGGGGCGGAGTACGTTGCGATCCCCGAGACCAGGACGAATGTCGAAGCATTGAGGGAATACCTCGAGAATTACAAGAAAGTCAAATCCAGCGCGATCATCATCGTGGCGGAGGGGGAGGAAGAGGGGGGCGCGTTCAGCCTCGCGGAAAAAATCAAGGACACCGCCGGATACGATTACCGGGTCTGCGTACTCGGCCATATTCAGCGGGGGGGGAGCCCGAGCGCGCGGGACAGGATACTCGCCAGCCGAATGGGTCTGGCGGCCGTTGATGCGCTCCTGGAAGGGCAATCGAACGTGATGGTGGGGGACATACACGGGAAAATCGCGTACACGCCCCTCCGTGAGACATGGTCGCAGCGGAAGGCGCTTGACAAGGATCTGTGGAGGCTTGCGAGAATACTCTCAACGTGAAGTTTCTCCTTGACTTTTGCCCCGAAACCACGTATTATATCGTCCCTCCCCTGATACTGCAACAATTCGCTTCAGGAACGTTGCAATAAGGCTTCTCAGGTATTGACAAAGAGGGTTTGTTGTCGTATATTTAATGCCCGCTCAGAATGCGGCAGCCCCAAAAGGGCTGG
>PMDK01000334.1:24280-24409 GCA_003154425.1 Ignavibacteriota bacterium | reverse complement strand
AATTCCGCTGGCGCTCAACAGGGATCCCTCCGCGGGGTACTTCACGACCGGCGAAACCAGCTATTTCGCCTACGGAAAAATCGTCCACAAAGACGGCGCGTTTGAGCTTGCCGGGCGCTGGCACCTTGA
>PMDK01000334.1:0-24255 GCA_003154425.1 Ignavibacteriota bacterium | reverse complement strand
ATCCCGGCAAAAAAGCGGGAACCCGAGGAGTTTAAATCCGCCTCCATGCTTCTCCTTGCCGACCGGGGGGGGCTCATCTTCCAGCCGGTGATGGGGTTCCACGATCAGATCGGGGAAATGGACTTCGTATCGATGTACCCGACGATCATGGTCCGGCACAACATCTCTCCGGAGACCGTCAACTGCCGTTGCTGCAGAAACAATGCGGTCCCCGAGCTGGGCTACACGATCTGCGAACGGCGCGAAGGGATTGTCCCGGCAACGCTCCGCACCGTCGTCACGAAGCGTGCCGCGTACAAAAAAATGAAGAAAGCCCTGAAGCGTGCGGGGGACGAACAGTGGAAGCTGTACGACCGGAGGCAGAACGCGCTGAAATGGATGCTGGTGACCTGCTTCGGATACCTCGGCTACAAGAACGCCCGGTTTGGCCGCATCGAAGCGCATGAATCGGTGAACGCATTCTCGCGCGAAGCGATACTGCGCGCCAAGGAAATTGCGGAGGAACGGGGGTACAGGTTCATTCACGCGATCGTGGATTGCATGTGGCTCTGGAAGGAGGGCGCCACGGAATCGGACTATGAATCGCTCGCCGTGGAGGTGCGGGAGAACATGGGGATGGACATCTCGCTCGAGGGGATCTACAAGTGGATACTCTTCCCGTCGTCGAAGATGGATCCCCGCATACCCACCGCCAACCGGTACGTCGGCTGGTATGCGAACAACGAGATCAAGATCCGCGGCATCGAGGTCCGGAGGCGCGACACGCCTGTGTTCATCAAGCGCCTGCAGGGGGAGATGCTGCAGATCTTCGGTGCGGCGGCGACCGTTCGGGAGCTGGAGGACCTCGTCCCTGCGGCGCTGGAGAAAGCCGGCGAGGCGATCGCGCTCCTCCGGTCCGGGCGGGCGAACCCGCTCGAGCTCGTGATCCGCCGCCACCTGACGCGCGAACCGGAGGAATACACGACAAACACCGCCAGTGCCGGCGCGGCAAAAGCCCTCGACGAAGCGGGGGTGCACCTTGCGCCGGGGGAAATGGTCGAATACATCGTTGTGGACCTCTCGGGGAAGAAGAAGCCGGCCAAGGCGCTCCCCGTCCCCCTCTACGAATCGGCCGAGGGATACGACATCGAGGCATACACCGACATGGCGCTGAAAGCCGTCGAGACGCTCCTTCTGCCGTTCGGGTACGATGTGGGGAAACTGCGTGAAGCGTTCGGATGCTCGCTCGCGGCGAAGAAACGGCAGGCGGCCTCCCGTGTCCCGGCCCAGGGGTCGCTGTTCGATCCCTGATGCCCTGACCGGAAAATCAAGGATGATCCGGGAGGAACCGGACTTCCCGGACTGAGACCTGGGTGATCGCGGGCGCACTTCCCCCGAGGGGAGCGAGGGCCACAAGAGCCGCCGAGGCGTGGGGGGGCGACGTGCACATCAGACTGAGGACCGTCGTTTTCGCCAGGAAGACCCCCGAGGCCTCGTCGGTCCGTATGTGCGTTCCACGCTCGTCGCACCATGTCAACTGCAGCACGGCGTTCGCGAACTCCGGGTGCGCCGATCCGGTGCACGTGCAGAGGTACATTCTCCCTTCCGTGACGTCGAGCTGCATCCCCGTGTGCGTGAAACTCTCCAGCACGGCCGTGTCGTCCCCGAAGATGAGGTCCGGCGTGTACGAGGCGCGGAGCGGAGCGATTGACACTCGGAACAGCGCGACGGAGGGGGAGCAGTAGTACGGGACGACGAACCTGCGTGTGAGCCACTCTTCCATCGGGCCTGAGGCCGCGCTGTCATCCCTGACGAGCAGGTAGTTCGCCCCCATCTCATGGAGCGAGTCGAGCAGTGCGCCCTCGCCTGCGTTGAGCGCCCCCTCAAGACGCGAGTACCGCCAGGGGCCGAAGAAGTCCCCCCTGAACTCCCCGTGCGTGAAATACGCCATCTGGGGATCATGATATGAATAGAGTGTGTAGGCATCTCCGGCCCGCTCGTTGAGAAACCGGACGGCGCCGTACGACGGGAGGTGTTTCTCCAGGAACCGGTCCCGCTCCTCCGGCGTCGAAGGAGGAAGCCCGGTTGTCCCTGCAAACCGCAGGGCGATGGTGAGGGGGGGGAGCCACAGCGCCATCGTCAGGATTGCGCTCCCGGCGGGAAGGATCCTCTCGCTCACGAAGCGCCGGAGGAACAAACCGGCCCCGGCGGCGGCGACCGCACAGTAGAGCGGAACGACAGGGATCAGGTAACGGAGTATCTGGGCGGTGAAGAACCAGAAAATGGTGTATGCCGCCAGCAGCGATGTCAGCCGGCGGGCGGATCGATCGTGCGCCGCCGCATAAAGGGCGAACGGGACTCCGGCGACGAGCATCCAGGAGAGAGACCCGTCGGTGTGAAACAGCTCACCGTGCGCGAACAGATTCCACGGCAGCATAAGGAATGCAGAGAGACTCTTCCCCGATCCATACTGGGAGAGCAGGTCGGAGGTCTGCGCTGCGATATCGGCTTCGTTCCAGTACCGGAGCCCGAAAGTCCCGGAGAAAAACGGCCACACGGGGTTCCCCGTGTGATACGCAATGTAACAGTACCACGGGAGCGCGGCAATCACGCACGGCAGGAGAAACGTCACTGCCGGACGGCGCACCCTGCGCCAGCCCCCTGCTGCNNCCTGTCCTCCACCGCTCAAACGAGAGAACGGCGACAGTCACGAACGCCGTAAGGATCATGTCGCAATATGCGGCGGCGCCGAGGAGCAGGACGACCGAACTGCCGAGGAGCAGGGCGGCTCCCCAGGGCCCGGCCGCCTCTCCGCTCACTCGCCGGACGAACGCCGCCACCGCGGCCGCGGCCACGGCCAGAGCCAGGAAACTCATCCACTGCGCCGTGACGTCGTTTCCCAGAAGAAGAGCAGACGCAAAAAGCATCTCCGCAAGCTCAGGAAAGACCGCATACCGGAGCTCGGGTGTGGGGCCGACGAGTCCCGAGGCCGCTATCTTCCTGGCCGCTGCAAGGTGGTACGTGATGGCGTCGGGAGCGGTCGGAGGATACAGGGGGAGCAAAAGGAGGGGAATCGTCAGAAACGCTATGACGATGAGCGCCGTCCGGTGGAGCGCTGCCCCCCTCCACGGCGGGGGAACCCTCGTGCGCCGCAGCGCGCCGAGAGAGGCGAAAACGAGCAGTGCCAGGACGCCGGCAAAGAGACCCGGCCGGAAAACGCCGGCGATCCCGAGTCCGAATGCGACAAGGGCGATAGTACCGAGCCCCGCGGCGGTGGAACAGGAGAAATCCTCCCACGGCGAATCACAACGGACGCCGACGAGGAGTAGGCACCGCCGTCCGATGATGCAGGCGATCCCCCCGGCAAGGAGTCCCCCGCCGAGCGACTTCGCGAAGAGCGCGAAATGATCAGGTGCCATGCCGCTCCGGTTGTAATTTGAGCCACGATTCTCTACGTTGCACAATCACGAATGGACCCCGCCTCTCCGCATATCGCAGTCGTGGTGCCGGCATACAACGAGGAAGAGTCAATCCGCGTCGTCGTCACCGATGTCCTCTGTTCACTCGAACGCCTCGGTCTCACTCCTGATGTCATCGTTGTGGACGACGGCTCGACCGACGGGACCGCCTCGGCGGTCCGGACCCTCCCCTGTGTGCTCCTCAGCCTCCCGTTCAACGTCGGGAAGGGGGCGGCGACGCAGCTCGGGTTCCGTTACACGTATGCGCGGAACTGCGAGCTGGTGGTGCAGATCGACGCCGACGGTCAGCATCCCGCCAACGAGATCGGCACGCTCCTCGGGCCCCTTCTCTCCGGGAGCGCCGACGTCGTCATCGGCTCCAGATTCCTCGGCCGCGGCGGGTCCCAATCCACGTTCGGCAGGCGGATCGGGATCAGGTACTTCAACGTGCTCCAGGGGCTGCTTCTCAGGCGCCACTTCACCGACAGCACGTCCGGATTCCGGGCGATGAACCGGAAGGCTCTCACCGAGTGTATCGAGGAGTACCCGTACCGGTATCCCGAACCCGAGGCGATCGTCATGTTCACAAGGAGAAAGCTCCGTGTCGTGGAAGTCGCCGTCCACATGAACGACCGGAGCACCGGGCAGTCGTCGATCGGCATGTCGGAGGGGCTCCTGTACATGTTCCGCTCCACGCTCGCCATGCTGCTGACGGTGCTGCGAACTCACAATTAGCCGGAAGGAAGACGTCATGGATGCCGTTGTCCCTCTTCGGATTCAGATACTGAGTATCATGGGAAGTGTCTTCTTCCTGATGCTGATAGGGAGGCTGATACTGAAAGGGAAGCTGAGAGAAGAATACGCCGTCATCTGGGCGGTGTGCACGGTCGTCCTGCTCGTGCTGTCGTTCTGGCGGACCGGTCTCGAGCGGGTGGCCGCGTTCCTGGGGGTCTTTTACGCCCCGTCTCTCATATTTCTTGCGGCCCTGTTCGGGATCGCGGTGTTCCTTGTGCATCTTTCCGTCGTGGCGACGCGGCTCGAGCACCAGAACAGGCTCCTCGCCCAGGATCTCGCCCTGCTGCGCAACGAGCTGCGCGAATCACAGAAGGTCTGACGGGAGCCGCGGCGACGATATGAGCGCCTCGAATATTTTCCAGCGCTGGTCGGGTTTCCCCGGAACTCCCCCCGCCGACTCGATGAACCGTTTCACCATGTCCTGCCCGAGGTTGTAATTGATGACGTAGGTGCGGTACTGGTCGAAGAACTTCGTCCGCTGCAGCGCCCGGTCCGCCGACATGAGAGCATAGCTCATCAGGTATTCCACCGCCTTCTCCCGCGTGAACTCCCCGTCGAGATACCTCCGCGCGGCTTCGTTCCCCGCGTATGCGAGCCTGAGGAACAGTCCGTGGATCCTGTAGTACTCGGCGGCGTCGGCGCCCGGGAAGCCCGCCAGGGGAAAGAGGACCTCGCGCTCAAACTCGACCCGTTCCTCTCCGGGGAACGCCATGTCGATGCCGAAATTCGCCGTCCCCTCGGCGATGAGCGACTGCGGGCTGAACAGCGGGTAGACCGTGAACTCCATCCACTTCCTCCCCCGCACGAGGTGCGTCTCCAGGAGCGAATTGTAGAGGTGGTGACCGGGGTAGCCTTCATGACTCGCCAGGTCCACGGCCCTGTCCACCGTGATCGGGAGATCGGTGTTCACCTGGATCAGACTGTGGCAGTTCCCTTTGAACCAGTTGTACCCGCTCCAGGATTTGCCCGTCACGTACTCGACGGTAAAACTCTCCCCCTCGGGGAGCGTGATCCGTCCGGCCGTCCGCTTCCGGCTTTCAGTGATTGCGGCGGTGAACACGCCGTCGAGCTTCTCCCCGGGGATGACGAACCCCTTCCTGTAGGCCTCAAATCTCCCGGGCACATCCCCCCTGCCCGGCAGGGCCGCATCCAGCTCATCGAGAATTTCCTTGAAATGCTCTTCCGTGTATGAGGGGGCCACTGCATCGTAAAGCGCCTGTGACTCCTCGTCGAACGTCATCTTCTTCCCGCCGAGCAGGTCCACCCGTGCGATGAGTGACTGGAGCTGGCGCAGTATGTACCGGTGGCGGAGCCGTACCGTCTCGTCCATCCGTGTCGGCGAGAGAGTCTTCAGCTCGGCGGCGGCGGCGGAGGCCCGCTTGCGGATCGCCTCGAGCGGGAGCTGTTCCCCCTTGAGAGATTCCGGCCCGTAGTACGCATCGACGTAATCGCTGTCGTGCCCTCCGACAGAGAGCACGAGCCGTATATAGGCCTCCGAGAGGCGCTTCAGTGCCGCGCTTGTGTTGTTCTGTTTCATGTGATATGATAGCGAATTTCGTTCAATTCTTCACCCCTGGCCCCTCACATCAGTCCGGCGGGATCGACATCGATGACGAGGCGTACATCCCCCGGGCGGCGCGGCTCGGTCTCCCTGATCGCCGCGTGGAGGACCTCCCTCGCGGCGGCGCCGGAAGGGTCTTCCTCCTTGAGACACTTGAGGATGAGGTGCCAGCGGTATTTCCTGTCTATTCTGCCGATGACCGCGGGTGCCGGACCGAGCAGCGTGGCGCGTATCCCTCCCTTCCTGAGCGCGAGCGCGAACCGTTCCGCTTCGCGCCTCACATGGTCTTCGTTTTCCCCCCTGGTCTCCGCGAGGACGAGCCGCGAGAAGGGAGGATAGGCGAGTTCGCGCCGCGATCGGAGCTCCTCCTCGTAAAACGCCCTGAAGTCATGGTCGAGGACGTGTGCGAGCGTGTAGTGGGTCGGCTGGTGTGTCTGAACGATCACCTCCCCCTTGAGCACGCTCCGTCCGGCGCGTCCCGCCACCTGTGTCAGCAGCTGGAACGTCCTCTCGGAAGCCCGGAAGTCGGGGAGCAGCATCTGCGTATCCGCCGATATCACTCCCACGAGCGTCACGCGCGGAAAATCCAGCCCCTTTGCGACCATCTGCGTCCCGAGGAGTATGTCCGCTTCCCCGTTTGCGAACGCCCGGAGTATCCGCTCATGCGCCCCCTTCCGCGTCGTCGAATCAAGGTCCATCCGCTCGATGCGGGCCCCGGGGAACATCTCTCGGAGTTCCTGCTCGACCTTCTGCGTCCCGATCCCCCGCAGCTTGATATCCGCGCCGCCGCATGTGGGGCAGAGTATGTGAGGCCTGCGGACCAGGCCGCAGTAATGGCAGCGGAGGTGTTTCTTCGCGAGGTGGTACGTCAGCGTCACGTTGCAGTTGTCGCACATCTCGGCGTAGCCGCACTCCGCGCACTCCACAAACGGTGCGAACCCCCGCCGGTTCTGCAGCAGTATGATCCCCTCCTTTCTCTCCAGCCGGTCCCCGATCTTTCCGCGAAGGACGGCCGAGAGCGAAGGCTGGACGAAATTCTTCAGCGGAGCCCTCCCCTCCGGAGGGAGCGACTCCTTCAATGAGGCGTACGACCGTTTTCGTTCGGCGGTCATATCCACCACCGCGATCGACGGCATAGGCACGTTGTCGATCCGCCCGGGCATCTCGAGAAGCGTATACTTCCCGGCCTGTGCGTTGCTGTAGGACTCGACGCTCGGCGTGGCGGACCCGAGGACCGCGACCGCCCCGGCGTGCCCGGCGCGGACCACGGCGACGTCGCGGGCGTTGTAGCGGGGAGAGGAATCGAACTGCTTGTAGGACGCTTCATGCTCTTCATCGACCACGATGAGTCCCAGGTCCGCAAGCGGCGCGAACACGGCGGAGCGGGGACCGATCACGATCCTGGCGTCCCCCCGCTGTCCCCTCCGCCACGCGTCATGCCTCTCGCCCGGCGACATGCGGCTGTGCACCACAGCGACATCGGCGCCGAAATGCGATTTGAACCGGCGCACCATCTGGGGGGTGAGGGAGATCTCGGGGACCAGGACAATCGCCGTCCTGTGCTGCGACAGGCAGTGGCGTATCGCCTCGATATAGACCTGCGTCTTGCCGCTCCCCGTCACGCCGTGGATGAGAAACGTTCCCCCGCCGCCCCTGTCCATCGCGCCCGTGAGCGCGGAGAGCACGCGGCGCTGCGCGTCGTTCAGCGCTATAGCGAGCGTCTGGAGTTCGGTGCCGAAATCCTGCTCGCGCGACACTTCAACCTTCTCCGTGGCGATGAGGCCCGAGCGGACCAGCTCGCGGAACTGTGTCAGCGATGCTCCCGTGTGGCGCAGAAGGTCCCTGACCTGTGTGTTCGCCGCCGGCGTGCCGCCCGTGGCCAGCAGGTCCTCGAGGAGGCCGCGGAGTTTCTTCCTGCGTGGAGGAAGGGATTCGAGCGCGGCCCTGAGCGCTTCCGTGCTGAGGAGATCCCTCCTGACCGTCTCCACGAATTTCGGTTTCGCCGCCGGGTGCGGGATGTACTCCTCTGATTCGATCAGGCCGGCGCGGAGGAGGTCGTTCAACAGCGTATTGATCTGCCGGGCCCCGGTCTTTTTCTGCACCTCGCGGGCGGACACCTCCCCTTTCGCGAGGATGAGCGCCGCCGCCTCGGCCTGTTTCGGAGCGCGCCCTTTGAGATCCTCCAGCGCACCCTGGGTCAGCGCTTCGGTCGCGCGCACGATCCGCCTGCTTGAGGAGGAAAACCCCTGCGGCATCGCCGCCTTCAGGACGTTCCCCAGCGGAGAGAGATAATAGCCGGCGATCCAGCGGCAGAGCCAGAGGAGCTCCTCCGACACGATCGGCGCGGGATCGAGGATGTCGTGGAGCGGCTTGAGTCCCTTGACGGTGGTACTTGCGGGGAGTCCGGTGATCAGTCCGGTGGCGTATTTGCGGCCGAAAGGGACGAGGGCGCGGGTCCCGAGGAGCGCGGCACTCTCGAGTCCGGGGGGTATCAGGTAGGTGAACTCCCTGTCGAGGTTGACCGGGAGAGACACGTCCGCGTAACGCTTCATTTCACTCCTCGCGCCGGACGGTATCGGGGGAGAACGCGGGGAGGCACACGGCGACGTATTCCGCCCCCTCGGGACCGGGGGAAGAATACTGGACCCACTCCCCCTTATGGGCGACGACCGCCTGTCCGGCCCGGACGTCGATCGCGCCGGAACTGTGGGTGACACGGAGCATGCCGTTCAGCACGAGCGTGTATTCGTCGAAGAGCGGAGTCTGGGCCGGCTCAAGCCATCCCGGCGGGCTCTTCATGCGGGCGACGCTCACAGCGGCGGTCCCGGAATTCACCCTGCCGATGAACTCCTCGATGATCTTGGGCTTGTTCCCGGCCGCTTCGATGCGCGTGGGAGCGGAAACGAGTGTTGGCATGATTTCCTCTCAGTGCGGTGGAACTTCCACTCCGGCCTTCGCCAGGTCTTCGATCAGTCTCTCGTGCGTCGTGTAGTGGATCCCGTGGAGTCCTATCGCGCGTCCCGCATCCACATTTTCCTCGATATCGTCGATGTACACGCAGGCCCCGGCCGGGAGGCCCAGCTTCGTGAGCATGTCGGCGTAAATCCTCCTGTCAGGTTTCATCGCGTGGACCTCGTACGAAAGCGTCACGGCGTCAAAAAGGGGAAAAATCTCGACGGGTTTGATGCCGAACTCGAAGTGCCACTCATTGGTGTTCGAGAGGAGGCCGAGCCTGTAGAGACGCTTGAGCCCCTTGACGAGCGCAAACGTCGCGGGTATCGGCACGAAGATGTCCGTGTATGCCCTGGCGAACTCCGCTTCTGACATGGTAAGAGAGGCGACCCTGGAGACGCTCGTGTAGAACTCCCGGGAAGTCATCAGTCCCGTCTCATAGCGCTCGGCCATCCGCATCGACTGCGCCATCGTTTCCTTCAGAGCGGCCGCCGGAAGAGTCGAAGAGCGCGCGGCCCGGGCGATGAAAATTCCGATATCGAAATCGCATATCACCCGCCCGAAATCAAATATGACCGCCCGGATAGTCACCGCGGATTATAGCGGACGACAACGGGTTCCCTCTGGAGCCGCACCCCGAATTTCCCGTAGACCTGCTCCTCTATCTCGCCGGCGAGCGCCAGCACATCGGCCGTCGTCCCTCCGCGGTTGACGATCGCCAGGGCATGGTGCTCCGAGATCCCCGCTCCCCCCTTGCGGAACCCTCTGGGGAACCCCGAGTGTTCCACGAGCCACGCCGCCGAAAGCTTGACCCCCCCGGGGGCGGGGAATACGGGGACGGGGAAGGCCTTCAGTCTCTCTTCAAGAAATGTCTTCGTGACAACCGGGTTCGTAAAAAAGGAACCGACCGACCGGGAGTTCTCGTCTGAGGGATCGACCACCATCGACTTCCTTCTCCTCAGTGCGAGCACGGCCGTGCGGACATCACCGGGGGTGAGGCGACGCGCGTCCCCTGCCCCCTCCCCGAGTTCCCGCGCGAGCTCGGGGTAACGGATCTCCGGTTCGGAGTTCCTCGTGAGGCGGAAGCGCACCTCGGTGATTATGAACCGGTCGGCATCGGGCCCCTTGAACCGGCTCTCCCGGTATCCGAAAGCGCATTCGTCGCGTGAGAATTCCCTCTCGACGAGCGTGCGCCGATCGAGCGCGCGGACCGAGGTGAGCGTCTCTCCCACGTCCTGTCCGTACGCCCCCACGTTCTGGACGGGAGTCCCTCCTGTCGACCCCGGAATTCCGGAGAGGCATTCGATCCCTCCCCATCCCCTCCCGGCCGCCCGCAGGACGACATCGTCCCACGGCTCTCCCGAACCGACGCTCAGGATGGCATCGTCCCGGGATTCCTCCTCCCGTAGGCCGCGGAGGGCGACGTTCAGGGCGAGGCCGTCGAACCCCTCGTCGGAGAATATGATGTTGCTCCCCCCCGAGAACACCTGCACGGGAAGCCCTTCCCGCTGCGCGAACGCGAGGCACTCGCGCAGCTCCCCGACGCTCGTGCACCGGGCGAACCACCGGGCCGGTCCCCCGAGCCCCATCGTGGTATACGGCGCAAGCGCCACGTTCGCTCTGACGCAGTCGGGGGGGTGAGGCATTGTCAGGGTTTCTTCAGGTGTGGGGGTTTGAATCCGCGGTAGGTGTCGTACCGCGAATCATAGAATACAAGATTGAACTCGCTGTCCCTGAGCGTACCCCCGGAGGGGTAGAGAAAGAAATCGGACAGGACCGCCGTCACCCGGTTGACCGGTTTGCCCTTCTCCGCGTAGAACCTGAGCGTGTACGCCCCGAGTCCGAACGGAGCGGTCGCGAGTTGTTCGAGAAGGTTCTCGTGCGTGAACAGGTGCAGATCCTTCACCGCTGCGCCCGGCGCCGTCACGCCGATCTGTGCACGTGGTTGACGGATGCCTGGTCCAGAGGCATCACGATGACCTGCGCGATATCGACGTGGAGCGGGCGCGTGGCGCAGAAGATCACGATCTCGGCGATGTCCTCTCCCTTGAGGGGACGGATGTTCGCGTACGTCTGGGCGGCCCGTTGTGCATCCCCGCGGAACCTCACCTCGCTGAACTCCGTCTCGACGAGTCCCGGGTCCACGGAGCTGACCCGCACGTTGGTTCCGAGGAGGTCCATCCTCAGCCCCTGTGAAATGGCGGCCACGGCGTACTTGCTTGCGCAGTACACATTCCCGTTCGGGTACAGCTCATGGCCTGCGATGGACCCCATATTGATGACGTGCCCGCTGTTCCGTTTGACCATGGCCGGGAGTATCGCGCGTGTGACGTAGAGCAGGCCCTTGACGTTCGTATCGATCATCTCCTCCCAGTCCCGTATCTCCCCGTCCTGCAGTTTCGTCAGTCCGCGGCTCAAACCCGCATTGTTGAGCAGTATGTCGATATGATCCCACGCCGGGGGGAGCGAGCCGACCGCTCCGGCCACCTCGTCGGGGTTCCGCACGTCGAGCTGTATGCTGTGCGTCATGATGCCGTATGTTTCTTCCAGGCTCCGGGCCAGCTCGTCGATCCGTTCCTTCCGCCGGGCGGCGAGAAGGAGGTTTGATCCCTCGCGGGCGAATGCCGTTGCGCATGCCTTCCCGATCCCGCTGCTTGCGCCGGTGATGAAGACATTGCGGTTTTTCAGGTGCTCGCTCATGTGTGCTCCCGTCCTTGTGATGTCAATCAGGCGGCTGGTTGAGTGCGGCAAACTGCGGCTCGATGTCCACCGGGAGGTGGGCCAGCCGCTCGAGCGTCCGCTGAAGAGAAGGCCGGATGACGGCGTACCGGGCGAGCAGTCCCTTTGCCTTTTCGTAGTTCCCTTCGGCCTGAATCGTCATGATCTCACCCGTCAGCTTCCTCGCGCCCGCCTTGAATTTCTCGACGTCGGCGGCAAAGAGTCCCGATGTCTCGTTGTACGTGATCGCGCCTTCGTCCATGAGGTAGTTGAACTGCATCGCCATCCCCTGTCCGTGCGCCTCGTTGATCCCGAACCTGACTGAACGGAATATGCCGGCGACGTAGGTGACGTACATCTGCTTTTCCATCCGCTTGTCGATGAGCCCGTGATCGATCATGTACTGGAGCGCGAAGAGCCCGCTGATGTCGGCTTTCGCCTCTTCGATCGACGAGCTCAGTTCCTGCATCTCCTGGCGGACCGTCGTCTGCTTCCCCTTGAGCGTGATCCTGTGGGGTCCGAGCCCGTGCATGAGCTCGTGTGCGAGTATGTGCGTGAAGAAGGGATCGAACTGGACGAACGACTGCTCCGCCGGGTCGAGCGCGATCTCCGCGATCGGCTTCAGTATCGTCGTGAACTTCGCTTCCTGGACGTTTTTCAGCATCACCCGCTTGCTCCCCTTCTCGGCGGTCACGCGCTCGTCGTTCGGGAGATTGAATGCCGCCGTCTGCACGGCTGCACGCGCCTCCCCGCCGGTCATCACTTCATCCGCCACGCGGATGGGGGAGAGCGCGCCCAGCTTCGGATTTCTGTAGGGCGGGTCGATCGGGAGGGCATTCTCGATCTCCTGCAGGTGAGAGGAGAAGAACGCGAGCTTCGCAGTCGCCGAGTCGTCCCGGATGCAGATGTACGCTTCGAACGCCGCCTTGTAATTGAAAAGTCCGTCCAGGTACACCTCGTAGGGCCCGATCGTGGGCTCAATCGGGCTGTCCAGATCCATCCATGCGACGTCGCTCTCGTAGTAGTCATTGCTCAGGAACGCATCGGCCCGCTTCGTCAGGAAATTCCTGAGCGATGCGTTGTCCGTCAGTGAGGCGGCCTCCCGGAGGAGGCCGGCCGCCGGAAGAAGCAGGTCCCTGTACTCTTCACTGTAGGGGACCGTCCTGAGCTTGCGCAGGCTGTCCCTCCTGATCGTAAAGAAGAAGCCGGTCGCATCCCTTCTCCCGGCCTCGGAGAGCGTCCCGGTCCACGCGTTGAATTCCTCCTTGGTCATGTCCTCCGGGTAGTAGTTGGCGCACGGAGGCTTCTCTTTCGGGACGCCGGAGATGAACGGCTCGTCATGGTCCAGGTTCGACCAGGGGGACCGGTTGATGTTATAATAGTGCAGCCGCTCCAGTCCTTCGGCACTCCTGTCGGCCTCCAGTTTCAGGCGGAGCGCCTCATTGCCGCTCCAGACCTGCCGCGCGTATATCCTGTCCAGGACCTGCGCGGCTTCTCGGAGCTTCACGAGCGCGCGCCGGTCGCCCGGGCTCAGATGCGAAAGATCTGCCGAGACGGGCGTGGGGGCGAAACGACGGATCTTCGCCTCCAGCGCCGACGGCGGCTTCTCGGTCGAACATCCGGTAAATATGGCCGTAAATATGGCTGTAATCATGATGGCTGTTCCGGCTACGAAAACTGCGAAATGTGGTTTCATGACGTCCCTCGTGGTGTTTGTCCCTCTCTCATCTCCATCTCCAGGATCCTCATCACCTCCAGGAGAGGAATGTTCCGCTCCCGGGCGATCCTCTTGCACTCCTCGTACTCGGGGGTGATGATTTCCGTTCCGTCCCTGAGGACCGCCTTGGCTTTCACGGTCCCCATCGACGTTTCGGCCTCCAGGTGCCTCCGGGGAAGTTTCCTGCGCCCCGTCTGATGTATCCTCAGCCCGATTGTGGAGGTTTCCCGGTACAGCACCCCGGTCACCGCGTCCAGGTGCCTCCGTCCCACCATCACGGAGAGCAGGATCCCCGGCCGTCCCTTTTTCATGATGACGGGGACCAGGTATGCGTCGTGTGCCCCCGCGCCCAGCAGCAGCTCGATGACGAACGGGTAGGCTTGCGGGTTCATGTCGTCGATGTTGGTCTCAACGATCAGGACATCCTCCTGCTCGAGCACCGGGTCCAGGGTACCGATGATGACACGGAGGAAATTGGGGATCTCGGCGAATTCATTCGTGCCCGCGCCGTAGCCGATGGCGCTTATCGTGAGACGCTCGTCGTCGAGGAGGCCCTGCGAGAGCGCCCTGATGATTGCCGCGCCGGTGGGTGTCGTCAGCTCATGCGGGACGGACGTCAGGACCGTGGGATATCCTTTCAGTATCTCGAGCGTCGCGGGGGCGGGCACCGGCATGCGCCCGTGCTGCGTGTCGATCAGGGCGCCGCTCCCGAGCCGTACGGCCGATGAATACACAGCTTCGATGCCGCACTCTTCCATGCAGATCGCGCTTCCCACCACATCGACGATGGAGTCCAGCGCGCCGACCTCGTGGAAGTGTACCCGCTCGGGCGTCGTGGCGTGTACGCGGGCCTCCGCATCTGCGATGACGCGGAAGATCGACCGGGACCGCTCCTTCACGCCCGGGGGAAGCGTGGACCGCTCAAGCATCGCCGTGATGTCGCCCAGATGCCTGTGGACGTGGTGTTCTCCCGTGGTGATGACGTCGATATGGAGTGCGTCCACGGCGCTCCGCCGCACATGATGCGCGGAAAGCTCGAATCCCTCCATCCCGAGCTTGCGGAGCCCGGTCGTGAGCGACTCGAACGGCACCCCCGCGCTGACGAACGCCGCCATCGTCATGTCGCCGGCTATCCCGCCGACGGTGTCAAGGTACGCGATTTTCATGGTCTCGGTGCGAGCCTCCGCTCAAGATGTTCAAGAAACCTGGCGGTTGCGCCGGTGTGCGACCTGACGAACTGCGCCGACCGCTCCCCCGATGCGCTTCGCGCCACGGTGTCATCCAGCAGGTTCTTCAATGTCCGGTAGGCCTCGTCGGTATTCTCCACGACAAACCCCCCTCCGCATTCGACGAGCATGATCGGTTCATGGGAATTCCTGTGCCTGGGGCCGAAAAGGACGGGGATCCCGAAGACGGCCGCCTCAAGCACATTGTGTATCCCCTGCCGGAAGCTCCCGCCGACGTACGCGATATGGGCGTGTGCATACAGGACCAGGAGTATGCCGACGCTGTCCACGATCACGATGCTCTCCCCCGCATATTCGTTCAGTCCCGAAAACCGGATGGACGAGGCTTTCCCGGCGAAGTCCCGCTCCAGCCCCTCGATGTGCTCCTCCGTCGGTTCATGCGGTACGACGATCACAAGGATATCCCCCGATTCCGCCTGCAGGCGGAGGCAGGCCGGGATCACCACTTCCTCATCCTCCGGCCAGCTGCTCCCGATCACCACGACCCGTTTCCCCGCCGTGATCGCACCCGGGATGATATTGCGTTTCCTTGCCTCCTCGCTCCTGCCCGTCACCTGGTCGTAGCGGGTATCGCCGATCGCCTGGAGCGTCGGATGGTCCAGCGAGAACTGTTTGAAGGCCTCAATGTCGGAGGCGGAGACGGTGAGTATCTCGTCGATCTCGTTGTACACGCTGTGGTGGAAGCTGCGCGCGACGGGGAGGCGCCTTTTGGTACGCCGGCGCATCGTCGCGTTCGCGATAAGGCTGGGGATCCCCCTGGCGTGAAGCTCCCAGATGTGATTGGGCCAGATATCGTAGCGAACGATGACCGCAGCGTCGGGGCGGACCAGGTCGAGAAATCTCCGTGCGTTCCTTCGCGTGTCGAACGGAAGGTACGTGATGACGTCCGCCAGCCGGTACTTGCGCGAGTGCTCGTATCCCGACGGGGAGAAGAATGAGACCACCACGAGCGTCCCGGGGTGGCGGTGCTTCAGCTCCGCGATGATCGGCTTCGCCTGCTCGAACTCACCCATCGAAGAGGAATGGAACCAGACGCGGGGGCCCGGACCGAGAAGGGCGACCTGGCGCTCGAGGTCGGCGAACAGTGTGTCCCGCCCCCGGACGCCGCGGCGGGTCTTCGCGTTGAGGAGGCTGATTCCCCGTATGGCGATCCAGAAAAGGGGGATGACCGCAAAGCTGTATGCTGCCCGCCAGAATCGTTTCATAGGAGAAACCGCTCTGCGCCTTCGATCACCCGGTCCGCCGGGATCTCTTTCATGCACCGGAAATGTCCCAGGGGGCAGCGGGGGAGTCCGATGTGCGTGCACGGGCGGCAGGCGAGCCCTGAAAGCTCGACCACCGCAGAGCGCGCTCCCCTGGGGAAGAAGCCGAATTCGCGGACCGTCGGACCGAAGACCGCCACGAGGGGGACACCCCGGGCCTCGGCGATGTGCATCAACCCGGTATCGTTTGCCAGGACCACAGCGCAGCGGTCCATCGCGCATGCGGTCTCAAGGAGCGAAAGGCGTCCCGCGAGGTTGAGAACGCGCGCACTCGGACGGGCCCTGTTGATGATCGACTCGATCGCCCCGCACATCTCCCTCTCGTCCCCCCCGCCGAAGAGAAGGATGGGGAGCCCGTGCCGTTCCGAAAGGCGTCCCGCTGATTCCGCAAACCGCTCCGCCGGCCACATCTTGTTCCCGTGCCGGGCGCACGGACAGACGCCGATGCACATCGTGCCGGAGGGGAGGCGCTCCGCGCCGAGGAGCCGTTCGACTGAGGCGTTGACCTCGGAAGGGAAAAACAGCTCGGGTCCCCCCCCGTCGTCGGGGACCCCCCACGGGAGGAGTGCTTCCAGATACCGGGCTGCGACGTCCGGCGCCCCGCCGCACCGGTCGTACACGTCCAGCTTGAAATTGACAAGGAGTGTCCTCGCGAACTTCCTTTTGTTGACGCGGGTCACCGTTCCGGCACCGGCCGAGAGAAAACGGCTCCGTATGCTGTCGTGGATGTCTATGATGAGGTCGTACCTGGAGGAAATGACCGTGCGGCGGAGTCGGACGAGGTCCCCGAGCGTCCCTCCGCCCGGGAATTGCAGTACATGCGCCACATGCGGGTTGAACCGCACGAGGTCGGCATACTCCGCCTTCACCAGAAAGTCGATCCGGCAGTCCGGGTAACGCGCGTGCAGCGCGCGCACGAGCGGTGAGGAGAGGACGACGTCGCCGACGGAACTTAAGCGGATGATGAGCGTTTTATGTAATACACCCTGCATGTCGGCTGAGTGCAATAGTAGCAACTTCCGGGCGAAATAGCAACGCAGAGTGCACTCCGCACTTGAATGTCAGGCCGGGAGCGCCTACATTGGCCGGCAGACCAGACGGAAGGCCAAATCTCTAGGGACATCTATGAATCAACCTGCGACACTCGGCGAATTGCGTGAGAGCGGCTACCGGGTTCTCCCGCTGAAGGACGAGCTCCGCGCCAATCTCATCCGGAAGATGCGCGCGAAGGAGATCCTGTTCCCCGGGATCATCGGGTACGACCAGACCGTCGTTCCCGCGCTCGTCAATGCGATACTTGCCAGGCATGACATCATCCTCCTGGGTCTCCGCGGGCAGGCCAAGTCGCGCATCGTGCGGCAGCTCACGTCTCTTCTCGACGAATACATTCCCGTCGTCAGGGGGAGCGAGATCAACGACAACCCGTTCGCGCCGGTCAGCAAATTCGCCTCCGACCTTGTGGCCGAGCGGGGCGACTCGACGCCCGTCGACTGGGTGCACCGGAGCCGGAGATACGGCGAAAAGCTCGCCACGCCCGACGTCACGATCGCCGACCTGATCGGCGACATCGACCCGATCAAGGCTGCGGCGCAGCGCCTGCACTACGCGCACGAAGGCGCCATCCACTTCGGCATCATCCCCCGGTGCAACCGCGGGATATTCGCGATCAACGAGCTCCCCGACCTTCAGCCGCGGATACAGGTCGGACTCTTCAACATCCTCGAAGAGAAAGACATACAGATCCGGGGGTTCAACANNCGCACTATCCCCGGTCGCTCGACGAGGCCATCAGGATCACCGAGCAGGAAGCGCACATCTCACGCGAGGGGAAGGATATCCGCGTTCCGCACTTCTTCCGTGAGATCGTCGAACAGATCGCGATCGAGGCGCGGAAGAGCGAATTCGTCGATCAGAAATCGGGCGTCAGCGCGCGCCTGACGATCGCCGCGATGGAGAACCTTATCAGCAATGCGGAGCGGCGCGCCATACTCATCGGAGAGGACGTCGTCGTCCCGCGCATCTGCGATCTGCCGCATGTCCTTCCCGGCCTGACCGGAAAGATCGAGCTCGTGTTCGAGGGGGAGCAGGAGGGGTCGGTCAAGGTGAGCAGGGCCCTGGTGGGGAAGGCGGTGCGCGAGACGTTCAAGCGCTACTTCCCCGACCCGCTGCGCAAGCGCTCGCGCCCCTCCGGCGAAGGCCAGGGGGGGAAGCAGGCGTCCGAGGACCCCGAGTACGGGAAGATCATACAGTACTTCGAAACCGGGAACGCCATCGAGATCGCCGACGACATGACGATCGCCGCCTATACGAAGGAGCTTGACAAGGTGCGGGGCCTGCGGGAGCTGACGCGGAAGTACATGAAGAACATGGACGACCGTTACGAGCTTCCCTCGGTCATGGAGTTCGTTCTCGACGGGCTTCATCAGAGCTCCAAGATCGCCAAGGACGAGGTGGACCACCGGACCTCGTACAAGGATCTCGTGGGGAGCATATTCACGGGGCAGGGTAAGATGTACGAGGACGACTGATCATGCGCTTTCGTTATTCACAGTGGCGGGCCGAATCGGCCACCGACGAGCAGCGGCTCCAGCAGCTTGTCTCTCTCTTCAGTTACCTCACGGTGCAGACCAACGGTGACGTGGAGGAGGCGCTCGAATGGCTCAAGCAGCTCGCGGAGGAATACGGCCTCTTTGACGGGAACATGACGATGGATGACCTGATCGACAAGCTCCGCGAGATGGGGCTCATCGAGGATGCGAAAACAGGGGTCCGGCTGACGGGCAAGGGGATACAGCGGATACGCCAGGACGCCCTCCGGGAGATATTCACCTCCCTCAAGAAAGCCCCCGCGGGGAGCCATGAGACCCCCTACACCGGCTCCGGCGTCGACAGGCTCAGCGAGACGAAGAAGTACACCTTCGGCGATCAGCCGACGAACATCGACCTGACATCGACGCTCACCAACGCATTCCGCCGTGACGGCATCGATGATTTCACGCTGAAAGAGGAGGACCTCGAGGTCTACGAAACCGAGCACCAGACGACATGCGCGACCGTGCTGATGATCGATATCAGCCACAGCATGATCCTCTACGGGGAAGACCGGATCACGCCCGCCAAGCAGGTCGCGCTGGCGCTGACGGAGCTCATCCTGACGCGCTTCCCGAGAGACTACATCGCGCTTGTCACGTTCGGCGACGATGCGCAGCTCGTCAGCATCAACGAGCTCCCCTTCCTGACCGTCGGGCCGTACCACACGAACACGCGGGCGGGGTTGCAGCTCGCGCGTGATCTCCTCCGCCGCCGGGGAGGAAATGTCAACAAGCAGATATTCATGGTGACCGACGGGAAGCCCTCCGCCATCGTCGAGCCGAACGGGCGCCTCTATAAGAATTCATTCGGGCTGGACCCCAGGATCGTCAACAAGACGCTCGATGAGGCCGTCGCGTGCCGCCGGGAACGGATCCCGATCACCACGTTCATGGTCGCCCGCGACCCGTATCTTGTGGATTTCGTCGAGGAACTCACGAAAGCCAACCACGGCCGGGCGTATTACTCGTCGCTCAACACGCTCGGCGAATTCATGTTCGTCGACTATATCCGGAACAGGCGGAAGAAATTCTCGAGCTGAAATCCCCCGGCACCTCCTCGTCCCCCCCTCCCCCCGCATAACTTGAAATTGAAACGGATTTTGTGCACTATAACGCGTGATTCTCATCATCCCGGCTGTGGAAATACGCGCCGGCCGCTGCATCCGGACAGCGCAGGGGGTCGAAGGGTTCGGCTATTCCGACGACCCGGTGGAGATGGCCAGGCTCTGGCGCACCGAGAACGCGAAGTCGCTCCACGTCACCGACCTGGACGGCGCGCGCGAAGGGCGCCTTGTGAACGCCGATACCGTGAAGCAGATGGTGCAGACCGTGGATATCCCCGTCGAGCTCGGCGGCGGGGTAAGGACGTTTGAGGACGCCCGCTGGGCGTTCGAGACCGGGGTCTACCGGGTGCTTGTCAGCACGATGGTGATCGAAAATCCCGAGGAGGCCCAGAGGCTGCTCAGCGTGTACGGTCCCAGCAAGGTCGTCCTCGCGATGTACGCCGTCCGGGGGATCGTCGCAACGCACGGGGGGACGACGACATCCGGACTGACGGCACTGTCCGTGGCCCTGAACGGAAAGGCGCTGGGTTTCCGGCGCCTCGTCTATGCCGATATCGGCGAAGACGGCTCCCCGGCGCTCGTCAACCTCGACGTGTTGCGCGACCTCGGGGAGAAGACCGGCATGCGGATCACCGCCGCCGGCGGCATTGCGGGGCTCGACGACCTTCTGAAAATACAGGAGCTGGAGAGCCACGGCGTGGACTCCGTCGTCATCGGGCGCGCGCTCTATGAAAACAAGTTTGCCTGTCAGGCCGTCTGGCGAAAGTGCGAGGCGGGCAATTATCCGTTTACAGCCAAAATCTGACAATGCGAAGAGTCGCGGTCCTGCTCGGCAGCAAGAGTGACGAAGGTCCGATGGCAGGGTGCACCGACTACCTTGCGAAATTCGGCATCCCGTACGACCTCAGGGTTTCCTCCGCCCACCGCCAGCCTGTGGAGACGGCGGCATTCGTGAAGGCCGCCGAAGCGGACGGCTACGCGGTAATCATCGCTGCTGCCGGGATGGCGGCCCATCTTGCGGGCTTCGCCGCGGCGCACACGACTCTCCCGGTGATAGGAGTTCCGCTCGAAGGGTCCGCCCTGAACGGCGTGGACGCTCTCTATTCCACGGTGCAGATGCCCGCCGGGATCCCGGTGGCGACGGTCGCCATCGGGTCTGCCGGGGCGAAAAATGCCGCCGTCCTCGCAGCCGAAATACTTGCGCTGAACGACGACGGCCTCCGGCGGAAACTTGCCGAATTCCGGAGCAACGGGGCGAAGTTCTGAGTCCGCCCGAGAGCGAATCATCGACGCCTCACTGAATGAAACTGCTCGCCCTGGGTCATCTCTGCATCGATTGCGCCCACCCCGACGGGGAGCCCCCCCGGGAGCGCTGGGGGGGGATCGCCAACGCGGTTGCCGCCATCGCCGCGCTGGCCGGGAAGGACGACACCGTCCTGCCCGTCTGCGGGGTCGGGAGAAGTGATGAGCAGAAGTTCCTCTCCTGGCTGAAGGACTTCCCGGCTGTCGACCCCTCCGGCGTGTTCACGTTCGAAGGCCCGACCAACAGGATCGACCTGTACGAGAAGGGAGAGGGGCTCCGTGTGGCCTGCACGAAGGACATCGCCCCTCCGATTCCGTTTGAGAGGATACGGAAATTCCTCTCCGTTGACGGTGTGCTCATCAACATGGTCTCCGGGTCGGATATCCTGCTCGAGACGCTCGACCAGATCCGCATGGAGGTCCGTGCCCGTGCGACCCCCATCCACTTCGACTACCATAACCTGGCCACAGGGATCGGGGAGGGGAGAGAGCGGTTCCGGAGGCCGCTTGCCGAGTGGCGGCGGTGGGCGTTCATGCTGACGACGGTCCAGCTCAGCGAAGAGGAAGCCGCCGCTCTCACCGTGGACAGGCTCACCGAAGAGCAGCTCACGGGACACCTCCTGACACTGGGGATCACCGGCGTCCTCATCACGCGCGCGGCGCGCGGCGCGACGCTTTTTGCAAACGAGCACAGGAAGGTCGTGCGCTACGATATCGCGGGCATCCCCTCGGAGGGGCCGGCCGAGCGGGCGGGACTCGGCGACGTGTTCGGGGGGGCGTTTCTGTACCGCTACGTCCCGGCGTCGGACCTCAAGGGAGCCGCGGAGTTTGCGAACCTGACGGCTGCGCGGGCGGCCCAACAGCGGAGGGACCCATGAACATTGCGCTCATAGGTTACGGGAAAATGGGGAAGGAAGTGGAGCAGGCGGCGAAGGGGAGGGGATTGAAAGTCCCGAAGATCTTCGACGTGAACAACAACACGGGGAGCCTGGGAATCACCGCCGAATCGCTCAAGGGGATAGACGTCTGCATCGAGTTCTCCACGCCGGGTGCCGTCATCGAGAACATCGCGGCGGTCGCCTCCTGCGGGAAGAACATCGTTGTCGGCACGACCGGCTGGTACGACAAGCTGGAGAGGGTGAAGAAGATTGTGAAGGACAACAAGATCGGGTTTCTCTACGCTCCGAACTTCTCCCTCGGCGTGAACATATTCGCGCAGATCGTCTCTCACGCCGCGCACCTCATGGACCGGTACACGCAGTACGATGCGGCGGTGATGGAGCGCCACCACCGGGCCAAGGTCGACAGCCCGTCCGGTACCGCGCTCACGATCGCCTCCGGTATCCTGCAGGGGATGAAGCGGAAGACGGAGATACTCTCCGAAACCTCGCACGGCCAGATCAAGCCGCACCAGCTCCATGTGGCGTCCTCCCGCTTCGGGAGCGTCACAGGGACGCACGCCGTGGTGTTCGACTCCGAGGCGGACTCGATCGAGCTCATCCACACCGCCAGGAACCGGTCCGGATTCGCCCTCGGCGCTGTCGTGGCCGCTGAATGGCTGAAGGGAAAGAAGGGTTTCTACACCATGCGCGACGTGATCACGCTCTGATCCCCGCGCGGGGAGGCACAACCAGAGGAGACGTCATGGGTAAAAGGAAGCTTCTCTTTCGGGGGACAGGCACGGCGCTTGTTACGCCGTTCAAGAAAGACGGCTCGGTGGATGAAGTCGTCCTGCGGGAGCTTGTCGAAAGGCAGATCAAAGCCCGTGTGGAAGCCCTCGTCCCGGTAGGGAGCACGGGGGAGGGAGCCACGCTCACGGAGGCGGAGCAGTCGCAGGTGATCGAGATGGTCGTCGATCAGGCCCGTGGCCGCGTCCCGGTCATCGGCGGGGCGAGCAGCAACGCCACCTCCAGAGCCGTTGCCCTGGCCAGGGAGGTGAAACGCTGCGGTGCGGACGCGATACTCACTGTCGCCCCGTTCTACAACAAGCCGACGCAGGAAGGGCTCTACCAGCATTTCAGCTCGATCGCGGACGCGGTCGAGATGCCGATCGTCATCTACAACGTTCCGGGAAGGACCGCATCGAATATCGAGGCGGGAACGACGCTCCGGCTCGCCGCGGAGATCCCCTTCATCGCCGGCATCAAGGAGGCGTCGGGGAACCTCTCCCAGATCATGGAGATCCTCCATCACCGCCCGCCGGGATTCGGAGTCTGGTCGGGAGACGATAACATGACGTTCCCGCTGGCGGCGCTCGGTGCCGACGGGATCATATCGGTCGTTGCGAACGAAGTCCCGGCGGAATTCTCCCAGATGGTCCGGTACGCGCTCAAGGGGAATTTCGCGCGGGCGAGGGAGATGCACTTCCGCCTGCTCGACCTGATGAACGCGAACTTCGTCGAGTCAAACCCCATTCCCGTGAAAGCGGCGATGGCGATGATGGGTCTGATGGAAGAATCATACCGTCTCCCGCTGACGCCGCTCGGCGAGAAATCCCGGGTGAAACTCGAAAAGGCGCTCAAACAGCTGAAGCTCGTGCGCTGAACCATGCCCCTGCAGGCCGACATAGAAGCGCTCTACGACATGGAGCCGGCGAAGCTGGACCGCGTGGAGGCGCTGAAGAGCTTTTCCGAATTCAAGTTCTTCCTCAACCGGGGGGAGATCCGGGCGGCGGAGAAGAAGGGGGACGTCTGGAACGTCAATCACTGGGTGAAGAAAGGGATCCTCCTCGGCTTCCGGCTCGGCGCGCTCCAGGACGTCTCCATGGACGGCCGCTTCCGTTTTTTCGACCGGAACACCTACCCGCTCAAGAAACTCTCGCTGGGAGACGGGATCAGGCTCGTCCCCGGGGGCTCATCGATACGGGACGGCGCATTCGTTGCGCGGGGGGTCGTTTGCATGCCTCCGATGTACATCAACACCGGTGCGTATGTCGACGAAGGGACGATGGTTGACTCGCATGCGCTCGTCGGCTCCTGCGCGCAGATCGGGAAACGCGTGCATATCAGCGCGGCCGCCCAGATCGGCGGCGTCCTGGAGCCCGTGGGTGCGATGCCGGTGATCGTCGAGGACGATGTGCTGATCGGCGGCAATTGCGGCATCTATGAAGGGACGATCGTGAGCCGGGGAGCCGTCATCGCCGCCGGGGTGATCATCACCGGCGGGACCGCCCTCTACGACGCGGTGAAGGAGACGGTGTACAGGAAGACGGCAACCAGCCCACTGGTCATACCGCAGAACGCCGTCATCGTCCCGGGGAGCCGGCCGCTCGACACCGAATGGGGTCGGAAGTCGGGGCTCTCGCTCGCCACCCCCGTGCTTGTGAAGTACCGTGATGAGAAGACGGACGCCGCGACGGCTCTTGAGGATGTCCTGCGATGACCAATCGCCGCGTGCTCGTCTTCGGGAGCAACGGGCTGCTCGGGCAGAAGGTCGCCGAGCTCCTTGTGCGGGGGACCCCTGCAAGCGTGACGCTCACCTCGTTTGAGAGTGCCGCCGTCCGCCCGGCGGAACCGGCCGAATACCTCCAGGCTGACATCACATCTAAAAAAGACGTCAGGCAGGTCGTCGCCCATGCCGAGCCCGATGTCATCATCAACTGTGCCGCAA